>JBBSEU010000011.1:0-40640 GCA_038239365.1 Aggregatilineales bacterium | reverse complement strand
GGAAAGTGGGCGAGCCGGGGCTTTGTTTCCACGTTGCCCCCAGATCATCGGAGTGGTGGGTGGTGGCACCAAATACGAAATGGGTGACTGCCGCGTGCAGCCGCCTATCGCGCGGATCCATGACCACGTGCATCACGTTCCAGCCTTTGAACAGAACATCGCTCACCGCCCACTGCTTGCGATCCGTGTCGCTGGTAAAAATGAACGCGCCCTTTCGGGTACCAACCAGGATTTTGACCTTCGACTGTGTACTCATCTGATGGTCTCCTTTTACAAAATGTCATTCGCACTGAATATCAGTCGTTTATAATACCACAAATTTAGATTATTTGTTCTGAAATCTTGCAACTACACGGAACAATATCACCCGCGCCCGCCGATGCCGGCTTTTCGCGTCGTTTCGTGTCTAGCCGCTATAATCGCGCGGGGCGCTATCTGATAACCGAGGGCAGCATGATCAATTTTGAATTCGCTACGGCTAACCGGATCATTTTTGGGGCAGGCAAGTTCAAAGAAGCCGGTGAGATCGCGGCATCGTTCGGCAAACGCGCATTCATTGTGACGGGCGGCGCGTCGGGCGATGAACCATTCGAGCAGTTGGCGAAAGATTTGAGCGCGCGAAACATCCCCGCCCAACGCTTCATCGTGAAAGGTGAGCCGAGCCTGCAAACGATGCACGATGGTTTGGCTGCTGCCCGCGAACATGGCGCGGACGTGGCGATCGGCTTAGGGGGTGGTAGTGCGATGGATACGGCCAAGTGCATCGCCGGATTACTCACTAACGAAGGCGATTTGCTGGATTATCTGGAAGTCGTTGGGCAGGGCAAGCCTTTGACAAAACCTGCCGCGCCTGTGATCTGCATCCCGACTACCGCCGGGACGGGCGCAGAAGTGACGCGCAACAGCGTGATCAGCGTACCAGATAAGCAGGTCAAAGTCAGCATTCGCAGTCCGTATTTGCTGCCGCGCGTCGCTCTTGTCGATCCCGAACTGACCTATTCGCTTCCGCCGGATGTGACTGCCTACACGGGTTTGGACGCACTGACGCAGTTGATTGAGCCGTTTGTGTCATTCCGCGCCACATTTTTTACCGATATGCTCTGCAAGGAGGGATTAATTGAGGCGGGCGCTTTGTTGACGGCATTTTATGGTGGCTCGTCACAAACACCCTCTGTAACGCAAGCGCGGGAGAAAATGTCGCTTGCTAGTCTGTTCGGAGGATTAGCACTGGCAAATTCAGGTTTAGGCGCTGTACATGGTTTTGCAGCGGTTTTAGGAGCGCGTTATCCAATTCCACATGGCGCATGTTGTGGCATTTTGTTACCGTATGTTGTCGATGCTAATGCCAGCGCGCCTTTCGATCACCGCAAACGTGAGGATTTTGATTATGATGCTGTTCATCGGCTTCTCGGTGCATCAATCGAGATAAACGCTGATAAGACTTTGGTGGATACGCTTTACCGAATTGTTCGAGAATTGAACATGCCGACACTTTCCCACTATGGCATCACAGCCGACGCCATACCCGAACTGGTACAACTCTCCAAGAAAGCCAGCAGCATGAAGGCCAATCCGGTTGAACTGACCGACGATGAACTGAGCGGTATCTTGCGGGCAGCCTTGTGATACAATCCCGCGTTTCCAAGCTGAAAGTCATCTAACTTGCCTGTTTTCGTCATCTTTGTATTTGCGGCCATGATCTTTGGCGCGGGGTTGATGCTTGCGCCCGCGCTGCCCACCCGCCAGCCGCGTATCGCATTAGCGGCGGCACTGGCACTGGCGTTGGTGCTGATCGCAACGGTCAGCTATACAGCGTTGTTCAAGTGGGATACGCTGATCATCGACTATTTGTGGTTCGGCCTGATCGTCGTCGTGTTCCTGACTGGCACGTTTTCGGCGGGCATGTTCAAGGCCGAAGCGGTTGGCAGTGACGAAACGGGCTGGCCTGGCCCACGCGAACTGGCATTTTTTTTGATGGTGGCGATCCTATTCGCCACGCCCGCACTGATTTTGTCCGTCCCACTGGACACGGATGCACAGGGTTTTGGCTATCTGGCCTTGATGCTGCGTGACGGCGGCAGTTTGACCACGCTTGCCCCATATCACCCGGAAATCGGCTATTTGTATTCGCCGGGGTTTACGGTGTTGGTTGCATACCTTTCGCACGCGCTGCACGCTGGAATACAAAATATCCAGATGGCGTTGGGCGCTGCGTTGTCCGTGTTGTTCGTGTGGCTGGCCTACGATTTTGGCAGTGAGATCGATCCGGCCAAAACGCGCCGCACCGGAATAGCGATGGGTGTCTGCGCGCTGTTGGGCACTGGCTTACTTTTGGCCGATCTCGATTCGCACTACACGACGCTGTTGGCGCTGGTCTTTTCGATGGCTTGCCTGACATTCGCGGTGCGCTGGCTGCATCATGGTAAACGACTTGATTTCATCGGCGCGGCAGTCACCTTAGCCTGCGTGCCGCTTTCACATCCTGATACGACGATCATCCTGATTCTGGGCTATGTGCCCTGGCTGATCGTGATCTGGCTGGCAAAGCCGCGCCCAACCTTACGGCGCTGGTTAGGATTGGCGGTGGGCATTCCGGGATTGGCACTGCTGCTGACCGCGCCCTGGTTGAGCAAAATCACGCCGCTGCTCAACTCCGCGATCAAATCGCCATTCGAGATCAGTTCGCGCCATCTGATTGTTTTATTCGTCTATCACGGCGGGCTGATCGTCCTGCTGACAATCGGTGGAATTATATTAGGGTTGCGCCGCCGAAATGCCATTGATCTGTTGATGATCGTTTGGCTGGCGCTGATCGTCGATTTTTCAAGTGTCGGGCTGTTGCAACGGATCGCGCCGGGGTTGTTCGCGCCGCTGCTCAAATATGATTATCCGTTCAGCATTGCCTGGCATGGCCCCATCATCCCGTATACCTATCTTGGGGCACAGGGCGTCTTGTGGCTGATGGATCGGATCGGGCGGGCACGCGCCGATTTGTGGATCAAGCGGGCGAGTTTGCCGATCATCAATCTGATCGCACTCGTGGCGCTGTTGATCATCGCTTTCGCCGGGCAGTTCGTCGATCTGACGCGGCACACGCCGCTAGCGATCTTTGGCGCATTTTCATCACATGCTGACGTTCAAGCGATGCAGTGGCTCAACCAGAATACGCCATCTGATGCGCTCATCTTGAATCATCCGGGGCCGCAGGAAGGCGATTGGGCACCGAGCATCGCGCAGCGCGATACGGTTTACTTCCGGCCACAACCCTTTTTCAGCAATACAGCGCAAGCCGAAGCGCGTCAACAAGCATTGTTGGCTTTCTGGCACAATCCGGCTGATCCGACCAACGCTGAACTATTGGCACGTTACGGGGTAAGCTATGTCCTTGAGCCGCAAATCATCGGCAAACCAGAGCGCGCGCCGATCATGTTTCGGTGGCGGCCACCATCGCCGGATGCGCTTCTGAATGTGAGTGTTGGCAATGCGCCGTATTTGAAGCTGGTGTTCGAGGCGGACGGCGCGCGAGTCTATAAGGTCGTCACGCCGAATTCTGCCGGAAGCTAAGAATGAAACGGATTTGTATGCTTCGTTGCTTGACAACCCCTACTGAACTGCTTATGATTTCGTATAGCAAACGATTTCGCATTAACTAAGAGTTTAAGGTTTTTAGGAGATCAGCATGTCTGGACTTAGCCGCCGTGATTTTCTGAAGTTGAGTGCTGCCGCTGCTGCCCTGTCGGGGCTACCTCATGCCGCACAGTACGCCGCTGCCGCACAGAAACCCGACTCGCTCAAGCTGGAATGGTGGGGCGAGCAGGAAGCGCCCGGCCTCGAAGCCTACGTCAAAAAGACGATTGATCTGTATAAAGCGAAGACAGGCGTCAATGTCGAGACAACGCTGTCGTCTACCGATAACGTGATCACTGACTTCCAGACAGCCTCAGCCGCCAAAAACGCGCCTGATCTCCAATATTTCTGGAACGGCATTTATCACATGGAGAGCGTCTGGCTCGGTTATGTGGAGCCGCTCAACGGCCTGATCCCCGACGATGTTTTGAAGGCGTCCAATGCGACGGTCTTGAGTGTCTATCAGGGCAAGCAGTACCGTGTCGGTTGGTATTCGGGTTCGCTGCTGTGGGTTTATAACCGGGAACTGTTCGATAAAGCTAAACTCGACGCCGACAAACCGCCGACCACCTGGGCAGATTTTCTGGCGGCGTGCGAAAAACTCAAGACGGCGGGCATTCAGCCGATGGTTGGCGGCCTGAAAGACGGGCCGTTCGGTGAGTGGTTTATGGGGCATATGCTGTCTTCGCAGCTTGACACAGCCGCTGACGCGCTCAATCTGTTCGTGGGTAATGGTGATTGGCGCGATCCGAAACACTATGCGCCCTGGTCAAATCTGGCAGACCTCTGGAAAAATAAGTATCTGAACGCCGATCTGAACTCGATTGATCTGTATCCAGGCATCGACTTGTTTGGGGCAGGCAAAGGCGCGATCACAATGATCGCCTCGTCGCTCGTCACGAAGCTGCAAAAGTCGCTAGGTTCTGCCGATAAAGTGGGCACGATGATCGCTCCGGCGGCGGGTACTGGCAAGATGGCCGGGCGTGCTATCTCCGATACGCAGGGACTGGGCATTTCATCGCAGAGCAAGTACAAAGAACAGGCGGCGGACTTCCTCAAGTTCATGCTGGATAAGGATCAGTTGACGCGCCTCTATAACGAAGTGGGCGCGATTCCGGCCAGCCTGAACTGGGACGCCAGCCAGATCAAGGATAACAAGGCACAGGCGGCCATCGCCTCGACCTGGATGCAGGACAAGAATCGTATCCCGTACATCTCGAACCTGATGCCTGTCCTGTTCTGGACAGATGCCATGTTCGTGAACGCGCAAAAGATCGTTACCGGCGAATTTGACGGCGCGAAAGCTGGCGAAAACGCACAAGCCGTAGCGACCAAGTGGCGCGAACAAAACCCCGATCTGTACGAAAAGTACCAGACCTGGGCGAAGGATTTGAGCGCAACCTGATACATCGCGCATGTTTTACACGCCTGGGATTTGAGTCCCAGGCCGTCTAACCACCTTTTCAGGAGAAATTTACCGTGGGGCGAGGACTCTTAAACGGGCGCGTAGCGATCATTACCGGAGTAGGGCAGGGACTCGGTCAGGCAGTGAGCCGTGAATTTGCCGATGAAGGCGCGGTAGTTGTTCTGATCGAGCGCAACCCGACGACGCTGGATGCGATTGCCAAAGAACTGACCGACAAAAATCATCAGGTGCTGCCGTATGCGATAGACATCACGGATCATGAGGCCTATCGCAAAGCGGTTGAGGATGCCGCCCAAAAACTGGGACACATCGACATTATTGTGAATAACGCGGCTATTTCACGCTATGGCACAATCCTTGAAGACAACATTGAGGATTGGCGCGCACAAATCGCCGTCAATCTGGAAGCCGTCTATGTGGGTTCAAAACTGGTTGTGCCCTATATGGTCAAGCAAAAGTTTGGGCGCGTGATCAATGTGGCATCAATTCAGGGTTTTGTGGCAAGCGGCAATAACGGCGCATATAACGCCGCGAAAGGGGGTGTGATTGCCCTCACCAAGTCGATGGCGATTGAGCTGGGCACCTATGGTATCGCGGTGAATGCTGTTGCGCCGGGCTTTATGCGAACGCCCATGTCGATTATGCCGGATGGCGTAGACGAAACCACGACACCCGACTTCTTGAAGTGGTATGTCGAAAGACGGCATGTGCCGATGGCGCGGACCGGCCTTCCCGAAGATGTTTCGGGGACGATTGTCTTTCTGGCTTCGGACTACTGCCGCTACATGACCGGCGAAGTGATCGTTGTCGATGGCGGCCTGACAAGTACGTTCTAGCAATCAAAACCAGCAACCGAACGAGTCTAAAAGCCCTTGATCAAAACGGGACGGTTTACCCCTTATTTGTTTTTGCTGCCAGGTGTGGTACTGCTGCTATTCGTGTTCGGCTACCCGCTGGTCTCGATTTTCGATTTCAGTATGCGCCGCATCCGCGTTAATGTCGGACCGTACATCGGCATTGCCAACTACGAACAAATCTTCAAAGATGATGTGTTCAAGCAGGCCATACAGCATAATGTTCTGCTGCTGGCTGCCGTGCCAATCATCGTTGTGTTATCACTGCTGCTGGCAATTCTACTCTATGAACGTATCACAGGCTGGAAAGTCTACCGCACGATCCTGTTCCTGCCCTACATTATAGCGATCCCGATTATTGGCGTTGTGGTCAGCAATATGTTTCAGTTGAATGGAATCGTCAATGAGAGCCTACGCACGGTGGGGCTGGGTAACGCGGCGCTGGACTGGATCGGCAGCCCGCAACTGGCGCTGCTGACAATCATGGGAACTATCGTGTGGCGTGAGATGGGTTTTGGGATCATCCTGTTTTTGGCGCGGCTGCTTAGCCTGAACGAAGAATTGGAAGATGCCGCCAAAGTCGATGGTGCCGAATGGTGGCAGCGGCGTCTGTATATCACGATTCCGCAGATGCGCGGCGTCATCGAGTTCTACGGTGTAATCAGCATGATCACGATGCTGGCCTGGGTATTTGCGTACATTTATGCGATTACACACGGCGGACCCGGCAATGCGACGGTTGTCCTGGAGCTATATATGTACAACTTCGCTTTTCGCAACGCCCTGCCAGGGATCGCTTCGGCAGTGGCCGTGATTCTGCTGGTTATAACGCTCTTTTTGATGATTCCCGTGTTTCTGTTGCGAATCCGTGAGCAGCGGGAAAGTGAAGATCGATTGTGAGCAACTTAACTGGTGAACTCACGGTTCAAGCTGATACAACCGCGCCGCTCCGTGCTGCCGGGCAAAGACACCTCCTGCGGAATCGTCTGCCGATGCACATCACGCTGCTTATTTTCGCCTTTCTGGTGATGCTCCCGGCATATTTCATGCTCATCACGGCTTTCAAGTCGCAGGATGAATATGTCTTTAACAAGATCGGCCTTCCGCAAACATTCACGCTGAGCAGCTTCGAGACGGCGCTGCGCGGTGGACGGTTCTTTCTGTGGTTCGGCAACAGTCTGATCCTGACCATTGGTTCGGTGCTGCTGGCCGGGAGTGTCTCGGTGCTGGCTGCATTTGCCTTCGCACGGATGCAGTTCCGGGGGCGCAATCTGCTGATGCTGATCAACACGGCGCTGATGGTGATCCCGCCTGTCGTGATGATCGTGCCGCTCTTTCTGTTCCTGGGGGAGTTCAACCTGACCAGCACCTATCAGGGCGCGATTATCGTCTACGCCGGGCTGATCACCCCTTTTTCGATCTACATGCTCACCAACTTTTTTAAGACGATCCCGCATGAGCTAATCGAAGCGGCACTCATTGATGGCGCGACGATCCGCGATATTTTGCGCCGTGTGATCGTCCCCTTGTCTGCCCCGGCATTGGTGACAATGGTGATCGTCAATGCGTTGTGGGTCTGGAACGATCTGTTGATAGCACTGGTGCTGCTGCCCAAAGATGAACTACGAACCCTTATGGTTGGCATCACCGTTTTTGGCACACGCTTCAACTCCGATGTGCCAGTGACAATGGCCGGAATGCTGCTGGCAAGTGTTCCAATGATCGTGTTGTATTTGCTGGGTCAGCGATATTTTATTAAGGGTCTGATCGCGGGTGCGATCAAGGAATAGCCCCTTTTTCAGGAGTCTTTATGGACTGGCAGCAATGGATTGATCAACAACTCCCCTTCACGCAGATCAAGCGCGGCGGGGCAACCGTTTGGCCGAAGGGCGGGAATGGGTTGCTGGATGACTCACTTGGCCCGATTATGCACATTCACG
The DNA here is from genome assembly GCA_038239365.1 of Aggregatilineales bacterium. Lineage (GTDB taxonomy): Bacteria > Chloroflexota > Anaerolineae > Aggregatilineales > UBA2796 > JBBRMW01. The sequence continues at coordinate 32,793 of JBBSEU010000011.1, read as the reverse complement.
ACGACGCCTCGGAAATTTTCTATTTTGTGGCGGGGCGCTGCCGTCTGGAAATTGGCGATAGCGAAGAATTCTTCGAGGCGGGCGATTTCGTATTAGTGCCGCCGCTTGTGCCGCACAATCTGTGGAACGCGGGCGATGATGATCTACTCGTGTTCTGGCTGGTTGCGCCGAATTTCTTCAACAATAAATGGCGTACCGATAACTTCCCAGCAGGTGCGATGCAGATGCGCGCCATTCGCGGCCATGTTGCCGCCGGATCGGAACTGCCCAGTGATGAATTGATCGCCAGCCACTTGGTCACTTTGAACGATGGAGAGCGCAAAGCCGGACGCACGACGCCGACTCAGGAAGCAATCGTGTACGTGGTGGATGGCAGTGCCGATGTACAGGTGGGCAAGCTGCACGGCCAACTGGTCGCGCACGATTTTGTCAGTGTGCCGATTGGTACGGACTATTCAGTGACGGCGAAAGGCGCGTCAACCGTGATTGTGTTTTTGATGCCGGGAGTCGCCTGATGCTTTTACAGGACAGAGTGGCGATTGTCACGGGCGCGGGGCGCGGGATCGGCTTCGGGATCGCGGAGACACTGGCAAGAGAAGGCGCACACGTCATCATCGGTGAACTGGTCGAAGCGCGTGGGCAGGAAGCCGCCGACAAGATCAAGGCACAGGGTAATAGTGCCGAGGCAATCCAACTGGACGTAACTCAATCGGCGTCGTGCGCGGCACTGGTTGAACAGGTGATGGCCGCACATGGCCGGATCGATGTGCTGGTCAACAATGCCGGGATGTTTATCCTGCGTAAATCGGAAGACATTCCGGAAGCCGATTGGCGCGTTCAGATCGATGTGATGCTGACCGGGCCGTTCCTGATGACCCAGGCTGTCGTTCGGGCAGCCATGATCCCACAAAAGCGCGGTAGTGTGGTCAATATTGCGTCTATCGGCGGGATGGGTGGCTGGCCGATGCGCTCCGCCTACAATGCGGCCAAAGCGGGCGTGATCGTGCTGAACGAAGTGTTGGCGACGGAGTGGGCGCAGTACAACATTCGCCTGAACTGTGTGTCGCCGGGCGTGACGCGCACCGAAATGATGGATGTGGCGATCAGCCAGGGTGTGGCGAACGTCGAATTGTACTCCAATCGAACGCCGCTGGGTCGCGTTGCCGAAGTGCAGGAGATCGCGGACGCGGTGCTGTTCCTGGCAAGTGACCGATCCAGCTATGTGACTGGCGCGAATTTGCGGGTCGATGGTGGTTGGGTGCCCTGGGCAAATCTGAACGCGCAAGGTTTCCCGGAGGAATCGAAACATGACTGATAACCGTTTCGCCGGGAAAGTGGTCGTCATCGCCGGGACAGGCTACAAAATAGATCGGAATTTGGCGGATCATTTCAGGCAAGAAGGCGCACAAGTTAGTGTTTTCAGCAGCGTAGAATTAGGCACTCCGACAGCCTTAGTCAGTGAACTGGTTCAAGCACGCGGGCACATTGATGTGTGGGTGAACTGCAATCGCGGCTTTGCACCAGCAGCAGTAGAGGCCGAAACCATGCTTCCAGAAGTATGGGATCAAACACTATCCAGGACGCTGTCCACAACGTTTTACTGCGCTCAGGCGGCAGGCCAGCAAATGTTGAAGCAGCAAAGCGGCGGCGTGATCGTGAATGTGACTTCAACCGATGCCTATCAGATCACCGAAGGGCGAGTCGCACTCAGCATGGCGGCGGCGGGGATCGTGGCGCTGACCGAAGCGTTGGGAATCGAATGGGCAAAACGAGGCGTGCGGGTGGCCGGGATCGCACTCGGAGCGGTTGAGCAAATGGTAGAACACGACGCTTCACAAGCGACGTTGGAGCGCCGCACACCGTTACATCGACTTGGTACTGCCGACGAAATCAGTGAGGCGATCCTGTTCCTTGCCAGCGATCAGGCGTCGTACATCGTCGGCGAAACACTGCGGGTCGATGGCGGCTGGACAGCTTACCAGCTATTTTAGGGGCAACTATGACGGCATTAATCAACATCACAGGCGTCGATCACACCAGTTATACCGTCTCGAATATGGAACGTTCACTATACTTTTACCGGGATTTGCTGGGCTTTACACTACTCTGGCAGCGTGAAGCCTCAAATCAATATTTGCGCGATATTGTGGGCTTCCCGGACTGTGTGATCAAGCAGGCGCACTTACGAATTCCGAATAGTACACACAAGCTGGAGTTATTCGAGTATGTGCAGCCACACGGCACTGCGCCGATTGTCAGCACGAATAATCCGGGTAGTTCGCACCTTTCGCTGATTGTGGATGATTTGCCCGCCGCCTATGAAAACCTGAGCAAAGAGGGCGTACAGTTCCGATCTGCGCCCGTGTACATCGACGTGGGCGCGAATACGGGCGGCTATGCGCTGTATATGCTCGATCCGGATGGGATCACGGTGGAGTTGTTCCAACTGGCAAAGCGATAGACCCGCGACCATGCGCCTGATCTTTTGAGATCAGGCGCATTGCCACGATTAAGGGTCTTTAACCCGAAATTGTTGGCGTACTGGTTGGTGTAGCGGACGGCGCAATGGTTGGGGTAACTGCACTGCCGCTGTTCGCGGCAGTGGTTGCGCCTGTTCCGGCCATGAGCGCCATAAGCGAATTTTGCTCAACCCAACCCGTCGTATAGGCGAAGGCCAACCGAACCGGCCACCACCACTGCGTACCGTCCCACTGTGCATTGCCCGTCGTTTGCATCAGTGTTCCGGGTTGAACGGTATCACGCACGCTGCCCGTTGAAGATGGAGCGGTACGTACCCAGACAAACGCGATCCCACCCTTGATCTGTACGATGGTGCCAACTGACCAACTGGCCGCCCCTGTCCCCGGTACGATGGTCGGGGTTGGCGGATTTGGTGCTTCCATCAATGAGTTCTGTTCAACCCAGCCATAGACATTCAAGGTTGGGAAGTTGACCAGCCACCACCACTGCACGCCGTCCCATTGCGCGGTTGCATCACGCACTGTCAGGCGCGATCCAGCGTAGGCGGCGGCACGGGCGGGTTCCGTCGAATGAGGTGCCGCACGCAGCAGCACATAGGGTACGCCGGGTTTAATCGCCAGCGTCGTACCGACTGCCCAGCTAACCGTTGTATTGCCACTGCTGGTAGGTGTCGGGGTCAAAGCACCCGCATAAAGTGCCAGTGACTTCTGCTCGATCCAGCCGATCCGAGTTGATCCGGCGGTGTGTACTAACCACCAGTATTGAAGGCCGTCAAAGCGCGGCAAGCCCGTTCCGCCCTGCACATAAAGCAATTGGCCGGGGAAAATGGTTGCCCGGAAGTTTGCGTTGGAGAGTGCATCATCACGCAGCCAGGCAAACGTTACGCCGGGGGCAAGGGTCAGGACGGTTTCGGGTGACCACGTCGCGGGCGTTTGCGTGACAGGTGCAACGGTTGGACCACCGGGCGTCGCAGTGAAAGTTGGTGGAGCACTGGTTGAAGTTGCTGGTTGGGCGGTGGCCGATTCAATCGAATTTTGTTCGATCCAGCCCGTCGCATTGCCATTGCCGCGCCGCACTGCCCACCACCACTGCACGCCATCCCATGAGGGCGCAGGTGAGGCGACGATCACAAATTCGGCACGCTGAGCGGTATCAATGACTGCGCCATTGGAAGACGGGGCGCTGCGTATCCAGGCGTAAGGAATCGTCAGCTTGATTCGTAATAACGCCCCAAGTGCATAAGTGGCGGGCGCTGGCTGGGTTTTGTCCTGCGCCGAAACGCCTGTGGAGCCAAAAACCATGATGATGGTGAACACGACGAGAGACAGACCGATCAAAACACGTTTCATAATAAAGAACGTTCCCCCTTTTGGATTGGGCTTAAGAGTACACCATTTACGCGATTTGCGTGTGCCTATCCCTTTATGACGCCCGATTAATCGCTTTCTTCGCTGGACAGCCGCTGCTGCATAAACTGTCGGACGGCGCTTTCAGCCTGTGCCAGACGCGGCAGTTCGGGCGCTTCTGACCACATTGCCAGCCGTTCGGTCTGGTTGGCCTTGAACGCGGCAATCGTCGTCAGGCGTTTGCAGGCGGCAAACATCTCCCAAAAGGCCAGCGTCTCCAGAATATCCGGGTTACGGCGTGCATAATCCGCCGTAAATAGATCGCCCAAATCAGTGCTGGCCTCTGTCGCCAGGATCATGCGTGTCCAGCCCACATCGACTGCCGGGTCTGCAATGGTCAGTTCGCCCCAATCGATCACGCCTGTGATCCGTTCCTGATTCGCCAGGATGTTATCGGAGTGAAAATCCCGATGAACCAATGTCTGCTGTTTGACGGCGCGCGTGCGAAAGAGATTAGCACGCAGCCATGCGAAACTGTCCTCGATTCCTTCGGCCTGAACACTCGTTGCCAGTTTTGCCCACCAACGTACCTGCCGCTCTGCATAATCGAGTGGTGCCAGCACAGGCTTAAACGTTTCATAATTCTGCTGCCAGTCCATACCATGCAGCCGCAAGAGCAAATCCGATGCCTTATCCAGCCAGAATGGAATCGTCTCCGGGCTTGACCGAGCGATCTGGGTGAGTGGTTCGCCTTCAAGGTACTGCATCACCAGGAACGGCGCACTCGACACGGTTTCATCATCTACCAGCAAATGTAGTTCGGGTACAGGATAGGAGTCGCGGCACAATTCTCGTAGCGCATCAGCTTCCAGACGGGCATTCTCGAAGGCGCGCGAACCGCTGAAAAATCGGATGACAATCGGTGAGACAGTGTCACCCTGGCTCAGACACGCCTTAACCATCCGATGTGCCATACCATGATGGATCGGTTCAATATCGGTAACTTCACCGCCCAGCCGCTCTGCCAGGATGTGGGCGAAATCCTCTTGAGGAATGATCATCATACTACACCTCGTTTTGTATTCGCTTGATCGTGACGTTCAACTTGTTCGGACGAGTCTTCCGGGGCGTCTTCATCGACAAAGTGCATCCGGTTGTCGATGACTGTGCCGCCTTCTTCGCGCTCGATTTTCCAACTTGCTTTGGTGCCAGTCCGCAATTGTGCCAGGTATTCATCTTTTACATTCTGGGGTGCCGCGCCATTGAACAACGCAACCGTAATCAGGATGACGGCCAGCACGTCGATTTGCCCGATGATCGGTATCAGCGCCGGGATCAGGCCAAATGGCGAGAGCAGATAGGCCAGCGCGACAATCGGAATCAACTTGGCGGGCAGTGATACCCGGTTATCACCAAATAGCAGCCACGACAATCGTATCTGTTCCCAGCAGCGCCCCACAAATCGGCTTGGGCCGCCGGGTATTTCGGAATGTTTCGGTTTTTCGCTCATTATCCATTGCCTGTTAAACCGATAACTGCCACAGAATATACAACAGTTTAAGCGATCCGGGGCTACGTACTTCTACGGAGCAGAGTTCGGCGCAGCATTGGACGCCATACGTAACCCAGTGCAAAGAAGGCCAGGATGATGGATGCAACGATGACCAGTGGAACAGCAGTTTCGGGCCTATTTTCGTCAAAGATAAACGGCGGGCGCAGATCGGGGTTGACCAGATAGCTGAACCAGGGGAACAAAAATGCGGCGGCCACTCCGGCGGCACTAATCAGCAGTTGCCAGACAAAGCGCAGTTTCACACTGATCGCAAAGCCAAATACATACAAAATGCCACTGGCGATAGCAATGTACGGCGCGATCACGTCCAGATTGACAAGCCGCTGATACAACGAAAAGCCTTCGGCGACGATCAGGCCGCCAAGCAGCACGCCAACCAACACCCGCAGCGCGAATGGCAGGACGAGTAATCGCTGTGCAATATGGCGGGCTACCCAGATACCCACCGCATACGGCAAGCCAAACAGCAGCCCAAGCCCAAGCCCGTTCAGGACACGTTTTTCATAGAAGAAGTTTAATAGGTCTTCGGCGCGAAAGAGGATATATACCATGAGCGCGAGGGCAAGTGTATTGCCCAGCGCAACCCATACATACTCGCCGAAAGCAGCCAGTGGTTGGCGCGTCAACTGCCGAAAAGCTAACAACAGGGTAAGTTGAAAGCGTTTGGCATTGGGCAGCGTTTCAGGCAAACTGCGCGCCGTCTCATACGCAATAAGCGCCTGGGAGCCTGGCGCTTGCACTAAGCCGAGCATCGCACGAGTGCGCCGTGCCCGGCCAATCAGGATCGCGGCGCGTTCGGCGACAGGTGTTTTGCTCAAGGCCAGCGCACCTAAGCGATCATCTGTCGCCTGTAGACGGTTATCGGTAAGCCACAGGTCAGAGGTGGGAAGCGCCTTTTCCAAAAACGAGAGGGTGATTGCGGCATCGGACGGGAGCAGCAGATGTTTGGACGCGGCGTTGATGATTTCAGGCGGGGCGTTACGTATCCAGGGCATGTCGACTGCCACCCGAATTGCTCTCACACAAACGGCATCACTGCCATGTGTGATGGCCTGCCAGCAAGCACGCTGCCGTTCGATTTCAGTGCATTTTGCCCACCAATACTCGATTTGGTGATCGTGTTCCAGCGCGCCGCGCAGCATCAGGGAGCGCACGTCGGGCGTTAGCAATTTATCCAGTTCGCGCAGCAAAATGTCAAGCAGTGCGAAATGCGTGGCGCTCAGACTGAATCCGCCGTTTTGCCAGATGGTCAGGTTTTGCCCGATCAGGCTTTCGGCTTCACGCTGACGGTACGCGCCTGACTCCAGCGCGACGGTGATACCACTCTGAGCCGTTGGGGCAGTTGGCGAAAGGCTTAATTTCGATCCATAAAATAATTCGGCGATCTGCTGCATGGCGACGGCGACTTTTTCGGGACGCTTGGCCGGCTCCTGAGCAGTAAGCTGACGCAGAAGATCGTTCAGTGCCAAAGGCAGTTCCGGGTTATTAAGCGTCACGTCTTCCAAAGCATCGCCTTGTGCAAGCTGCCGCATTCCAAGCGCATATTGACCATCAAATGGCAATCGCCCGCTGAAAAGCTGGTATAGCAGAATACCAAAGCTGTACATATCGGAGCGCGTGGACAGTATGCCCCCCGAAAACTGCTCGGGCGGCATAAACGTTAGCGTGCCCGATGCCGAATGGACTGGCCGCGTTTCATCAGTCAGTTCTTTCGCCAATCCGAAATCGGCCAGATACGGCGATTCCTGGGCATCCAGCAAAATATTACCGGGTTTGAGATCGCGGTGAACGACGCGCTGTTCATGGATGTAATCGAGCGTTTCCGCAATAGGGGTCATCAACTGCACGATCTTGGTGATAGGCAAGCGTCCGTGTTCGATGCGCTGCGCGAGCGAACCTCCTGTTACATAACGCATCACCAGATAGCGCAGTTCAGGTGTTTCGGCAAAATCGTAGAGCGGTAAAACATGCGGATGCTCAAGGCGGGTGATCATCGCCGCCTCACGCCCGAATTGAATGGTGCTGTAAGCGTCGTTTGAAGTGCGCGGGATAATCTTGATGGCAACCAGTCGGTTAAGGTGCGTATCCCAGGCTGACCACACTTCCGAAAAGCCGCCCTTGCCGATGCGCTCGGTCAGTCGATAGGCACCCAACGTAGCATTGGGCGTGAGGTTTTGCTGAATTGATGAAACGTTCATAGGATAATCAATGACCGCCAGCGGAGATGGTGAAGAGGCCTGGAATGGTGATCACGTTAAACGCTGGCGTTGGCAACGCCGGGAAGTATCACGCCAACCTCAAGATTCGCCAGACTTAAGCGGCTATCTGCTTGTAGGCAAACCGGAATAAACGGTGCTAAACGCTCACTATTCAGCCATGTGCCGTTTGAACTGCCCAGGTCTTCGAGCCACCATTTACCTTCGGAAAAGAAGATAGCCGCGTGGGTACGCGACGTACCGCCTTCGATGCCGCCATACAGCGACAGATCAATTGCTGGTTGAATACGATTGGCAGGATGATAACGGCCAAGCGTAAAGCGTTCACCTTCACAGCCACGCAAAGTGATCGAGCCGTCATCGAAAGCCAAAATCAAGACATTATCGATCAGCTTTGGCGCACGCGGAAAATCTAATTCAACAAAGGGTTTTATAAATGGCGCAGAAAGTATGATTGTTTGTTCTTGAGTCATCATAGCAAGTTCTCAGCTAATCAATATGGGTATACCCCTGAAAGCAAACAACGCGCCACTAGCCACAAAAATTTGGCAGCTCAACCAAATATCAACTATTTTTTGCCTTTGTTTTTGTCTTTATCTTTATTGCCATTGTCTTTATTACCGCCGTTGTCTTTGTTCCCACCCTTGTCTTTATCCTTGTTCCCGCCGTTGTCTTTGTTCCCACTGTCCTTGTTGCCGTTGTTGTCTTTGTTGCCACCCTTGTCTTTGTCCTTGTTACCGCCGTTGTCTTTATTGCCGGTGCCTTTGTCATCCTTATCTTTTTTTTTATCGTCACCACTCCCTTGTTCCTTATCTTTATCTTTGTTTTTATCCTTGTCCTTATCGCTCCCATTGCCCTGAGCGCCCGAATTTCCGTTGTTGCCATTCCCATTATTGTTGCCGTTGCCGTTGTTTTGATTGTTGCCTGATCCCTGGTTAGTTTTGACAGGCAGGGGGGGCACTTCAATTACAACGGTGGGCGCAACCGTGTTGAGCATCCCAGTGATGAGATTACCTTCGATATGCAGGCAGTCCCCGACTTTGATCGCTTTACCGTGACCGTCGGTGACAAGCGTGATCGTCTTGCCCGCAATCGTGATTACATTACCGTTGACACTGGTAACGCAACCTTCAAGGCTAAAATTAATTTTTGTATCGGGCGCGGCCACCTGATTCGCAGCCGCAATGACCGTTTGTAGTGTCGCGTCGGGCGCGGCGGCCACTGGTACAGCGGGTGCGCCGTTCGCGTCAAGCCCAGTCGTGCCGCCCAATGGCACCGAAACGCTTTGTCCCGGTATTAGATTTTGGGATCCGGCAGCCGTACTGACGTTGGCGTGGCCTTCTATCAGCCTTACAGTCAGGTTTTGATTGGCAGTAGCAGTCAATGTAACGGTAGAGGCAATCGTGATCCGCACGCCGTTGGCCGTGAATGAAACCTGTGTATGGTTCGGCGAACGTACCAAAATACCATCATGCGGCGCGGCTTTACAATCTGGCGATCCGAGACCCGATGAGAAATAGAACGACTGCATATCGCCTGAGACGTTTTGAATCGAGGTATTCCCGTAGACCAGGAACATCACATTCTGACCGGGCAGTGTATCGGGCAGGGTCGCTTGCAGTTTGAGCAGCGATAAACCCCATGTGCCTTTTTGAACATCCAGCGGCGACGTGATCAGCGTTTTGATGTCACGAATCGAAACGCGATCCCCAACCGTATCAAATTTGGGGAAGGCGTTTGGAGCGGCTTCAAACTGAATCTGATTATTTCCGTAGCAGGCGCTGTTCCGGCCCAACTGGTCGCAGGTCTTTTGTAGAGTGCTAAGCGCCTTCGACAAAATATCCTGGCAGGTAAGCGCCAGCGACTCCTCAGTATTCACGGTCAGGCCAGGGGCGGCATAGGCGCGTAACTGTGAAGCGGCGAACACCAGCATGGCCGTTATCACCGCAAACAGGATCATTGAATGAATTGGCCGCTTCATAACCACCTCACCAGATAGACTAACCGTTTATTCTAAGCATAAATCATACCAGCAAAAAAGTGAAGGCATTCTTTACAAGATTATACAACATTTTATCGCTGATCTGGAAAAAGTGCGATCCGCCGCCTTCCCAACGATCATCCTACGCGATAGACAATCACAGGGAGAAGAGCAAGTCGCACCTTTGTCATTTATGTATGTGCAGTCGGTAGTCTAATCAATAGCCCCGACTGTTGTAGAAAAAGTTGAAGCCGTAGTAACCTGTGGTTTGCGTCCTGACCATCACCGAGAAGGCAGCGCCTTGCAGCACTGCGCCGTTTACTGTAGTCGGGATGGTGAACGCGAAGTTAACCGTCCCCGTCGGGCTGGTGGTTGTCTGAGCAACGGGTGTATATGGGTTCAGTGAGAACAACTGCGTGATCAACACATCGGCGGTGGAGTTAGTTGGGAAGTTGCTGCCCGTGATCGTGATCGTCTGGCCGGGTGTGGCGTAATAGGTACTCAGGCTAATTGTTGGGAACACGTTCGGCGGTGGCAAAACAATTCCCGTCGTTGGCGGAACAACAATCACCGGCGGTACAGGCGTCACGACAACAGGTGGCGGGTTGACAACGGTGCTGCCCGGCAAACAAAGTACCTGTCCAACATACACAATATTCGGATTGACAATGCCGTTGATCTGAGCCAACACCGTCCAGGTGACGCCAGAAGATAGCGCGATGCGAAACAGATTTTCGCCGGGCTGCACGACATGATAGGGAGAGCAAGCTGTCTGTGCCTGAGCCGGACGCACGAACCCACTGAGCATGAACAGCACAGCCATCAGAACGATGCCAACGCGGAAACGACGGGACGGAACATATAATCTGGACATCATAACGATCCTTTCGCAGCGCAAAATTTGGCGGCGCGCACGAGTGAGCCGCCGTTGTTGATGCGATTGTACGATAACACATTCTTTGCCGCCATTTGGCGTGCTATAATTTTTCCAAATCGTGTGGATCGGTGACACAGTCGCTTATGCCCTCCGAACAAGACCGCATCGAACGTCTGCAAACTGAGATCGCGCTCAAGCGATCTGCGCTGGTTGAATACCGGGCGGCACTGCTCAAATTGCAAAAAGAAGTGGAAGTCTTCGCCCGGCAATACGACAAAATTGTTGGGACGCTCGAAACACAGCTTGATACCATCCGGCAGCAAATCGAAAATTTGCAGACGCCGTCACGCACTTCGCAAAATTCGATGTGGGGCGGCTACAACAGTTTCGAGGAAAGTTTCGATGCAAAATATCGGCGTGAGATAAGTTATCCAGCACCACTCCGCCAAACCGCCGATGAAAACAGCCTACGCAGCCTGTATCGCAAACTGGCGCGTCAGTACCACCCCGATACGACTACTGATCCAGCCGAAAAAGCGCGCCGCAGCCTGATCATGGCGCAGATTAACGCGGCCTATCGCGCCCGTAACATGGATGTGCTGCGCGCGCTCGATTTGCAGCAGCCGATACCTGAAGTGAGTCCGGTAGCACCCCGCGCGCTAACGTATCAGGAACTTTATAATCTGAGTCGCCAATTGAATGATGAGATCGACGCGGTAAAGATCGAACACAACAATTTGCTGCACAGCCCGCTGATGACGCTCAAACTTGAGTCCAGTCTGGCAAAGATGCGCGGCGTCAATCTGCTGTACGAAATGGCCGCCAAAATTCGCGGCGAATTGACGAGTGCCCGCGTTGAACTGGAGACTTTACGTCGCTCGCGCTGAGTTATTTAGGGGCCTTTGCCGCCACCTTTGCGTGTACTTTCGATGGGTGGCATTGTTTGCTGCTGTTGTTGTGCCGGGGGTGGTGTTGGTGAAGGTGGCGGCTGCACAATTGGGAGTGCATCACAATTGCCGGATAGCCGCACATGCGCTGCTTCGACCCAGCCCGGCGATTGGTAGCCGGGAACTCTTACTTGAAACCATGCACTGTTTTGTGTGCGCCCAATGACCTGATCGATTTTGTCCCCCGGAAATACGGGAACCAGAATGCCATCGTTTGTATTGGGATTGTTGTATATCGTCACCGGATCGCTGGGAAGTATTGTAATCTGGCAAGTCGGATCATTGGTAGGTACAGGGCTGGGCCGCTGCGTCGCGCTGGGCATATGGGTAGGCGTGGCCGTTGCAGGGAGTGTAGCCGTTGGAATGTTGGTTGCGGTAGCAGGCATCACTGTGAGTGAAGGCGTGGTACTCGGTGTGGCTGCGCTTCCCGATTGCGCGCGGTTAGCAAATAAGTCAATGCTCATAATGCCAACAATAATGACGATTGCCAGAACTGCTAAACCGCGCATGGGTACGCCTGCTGGCGCGCGCGCCGGAATTTTCGGCACCTGAGTAGCAGCAGCGGGCGTGGATGTTGCAAGCAATCGGTTGATATGCTGCCCCACGTTATAGACCAGATCATCGCGTTCCTGCATTCGGCGCAGCAAGGAGTCGGCGCTGGCGCGGGTTAACGGCTCGGCGTGCATCGACTCCAGTTCAAAGACAATCTCGATCTGCTCAGCACTCGAAAGGCTCTGCGCCTCAATACGCTGCGTCAGTCGTGCCAACGGCGAAAGTGGTGCTTCGGGTTCAACGGGCAACGGGTCCGGGAGCGGTTGAGCAGGCGGCAAGCTGTTCAGCGATCCAGCCAGCGCCAGCGCCTGACGTGAAGTGTGATCGCGGTAATCGACGAATTGAATTTCCTGCAATTCGGGAGGCAGCGTATTAATGTCAGTGGTTGCCAGTACCAGCGGCAAAATACGCTTGTGCAGCGCGTCAGCGTAGCGATATTCAAGCTGGCAGGCCGCCGAAGCCAGCGAATTGGGCGTCAGTGCAAAGATGAACAGATCGCACTCCCGCACATTGGTCAGGATGTTTGACCACCAGTGCTGGCCGCCTGTGCGCGAAAGTTCCTTATCGAACCAGACAGTATACCCTAACGCTTCCAGATCGTCGGAAAGTGCCCTGACCAGTTCTCGATCTTTGCTGCTGTAGCTGATAAAAACGCGCATGTGAGCTTTTTATCCGTTGCACCCCGTGACGCCGCTAATCATAACTTAAAAAACATTCCCGGCAACGCGCTATACTAAGCGGGTTGTGCAAAGGAGTCATTTGTGGCAGACGATAAATTCAAACAAGGCTTACAACGTACCCGAACCGGATTCTTTGGCCGCATCGCTCAGATGATCACGGGCGGCGCAGAAATGACCGAGGAAACGTGGGATGACATCGAGTCGCTGCTGGTTCAGGCCGATGTCGGGATGCAGACCACCACCCTCTTGCTGGATCGGGTGCGAAATCGGGTGCGGAAGGAAAACATTCGGCAGCCCGAAAAGGTGCGCGCCGTACTAAAAGAAGAACTGCGCGCGCTACTCAAGACGCCGCAGCCGCTCAATATCAGCGGGCGGCCACTCTCGGTAGTCTTGATCGTTGGCGTCAATGGGTCTGGCAAAACAACGACGATTGGCAAACTGGCACATCGCCTTAAGTTGTATCAGCGTGAAGTGATGATCGCGGCGGGAGATACCTTTCGGGCGGCGGCGATTGAGCAGGTGCAGCTTTGGGGCAAACGCGCTGATGTGCCCGTGATCGCGGGGCAGCCTGGCGGCGATCCGGGCGCGGTAGTGTTCGATGCGGTGAAGGCGGCCAATGCACGCGGCGCGAACGTCTTATTGGTGGATACCGCCGGACGCTTACACAACCGTTTCAACCTGATGGAAGAACTCAAAAAGGTGAAGGGCGTCATGGCAAAAGTCGTGCCCGATGCACCGCATGAAACGCTGCTCGTCCTGGATGGCACTACCGGGCAAAATGCGCTGGCACAGGCTAAAGGTTTCACCGAGGCGGTCAATGTGACCGGGTTGGTGATCACAAAACTGGATGGCACGGCCAAAGGCGGCATGTTGTTCGCCATTCAACAGGAACTTGGCCTGCCGATACACTATGTAGGGTTGGGCGAAAGTATGAATGACCTGATCGCCTTCAATCCTGAATATTTTGTGGATGGTCTGTTCGAGGATGAAAGTCCGGTCAAATAGCTACTTGCCGAACTTCCAATCCTTGATCGTGCGAAAGCGATCACTGGGTTCGGCGATGAAACCAAGCTGAATGCCGGTGATACGGCTGTCCGCGCCATAGAAAAAGACCGGATCGTACAACAACAGTGCCGACGCCCGTTCGCAAAACAATCGTTGAAATTGTCGGTACAGTTCGGCACGGTGTACGCCGTTGCTGGCTTCGCGCCGTGCCGACTCCATGAGTTCGCTCAGGCCGCGCTCGTTCAAACCGCCGAAGTTCAGGCCGCCATCGGCGGGGATTTGTCGCCACAAGCTGTACGGATCGGGATCGGCGCTGGGCGAAAGATTCAACTCCACCAGTGCCGCATCGAAATTGCCCTTGAGCAGTCGCCCGCTGAACGTTGGCGGATCAACCACCTGAATTTGTATCGTCAGGCCGATCTCTGCCCAGGCTTTGATCATGGCTTGTGCTAGCATCACCATCGCCGGATCGTTGTTGACCAGCAGTTGAAACTTGATCTGCGTCGGTTGGATGGGTACGCCTGTCGCCTGTGAAGTGGCCGCTGCCGTTGCTGAAAGGGTTGCGGCGGCATCCTGCGTACCGGGCGCAGCGGCGGGCGGCGGAACGGTTGGCAAAATCTGGACAAGCGAAAGTGATTGTTTGGCCTCTGCCGGATTATACGGATTGAAGCTGGTACAGTTCACCAATTTATCGTATGCCCACGAACTCGGCAAAATGGGGCTATCGGCGGGGACAGCACGCCCGGCCAAATAGGTTGTCACGAGTGCATCACGATTCACGGCGCGCGTTAATGCCTGACGCAAATGCAAATCGCGGAAAAAGGGCGTGGCGTTATTTTGCCAGTTGTAAATCACCGCTCCAAAGCCGGGGCGATACTGTTGATAGGTTGCCAGTTGTGGAAGTGACGCGCTGATCGCCTGAATACTGTCCGACGGGAGTTCGCTCAGGCTGAATACTTCGCCGCGCTGAAAGGCCGCCAGCGCCGCCGTAAAGGATGGGTAAAAATGGAAAGCCAGATGTTCCAGCGCAAAACCCGCTTGTCCTTCGGGGCGTTGGCGATAGGTTGAGGCTACGCGCAGCCGCACGCCGGATACCTGACCATTCACGCCGAACCACGAGTCGAATTGATAAGCGCCTGTGCCAATTGGTGAAATATTGAATGGATGAGTTAACAAGCCCGCTGCCGATGTACCGCGCAAGGCGTGTTCCGGCAGCATACCGATCCGCAGATAGTCCGTGAAGGCGGCCAATGGCTGTGCCAGCCGGAAACGAACGGCATGATCATCGATCACATCCAGTTCGACGGTTTGCCAGAAGTTATGATATTCCGCCGGGCCTGGAAAGGCCGCATCCTGCATCAGATGAATCGTGTAAGCGACATCAGCACTGGTAAAGGGGATGCCATCCTGCCACAACACATCGCTTCGCAAAGTGACGGCGTAGACCAGCCCATCGTTTGAAACGGACGGCTGCGCGGCGGCCAGATCGGGCACGGCTGAGCCAAACGCATCCGTCGTCATCAGCCCTTCAAAAATCAAGGCACTCAGATCGCGGTCTACTTTGTTGTAGCCCGCCAGCAGTGGATTGATCTTATTGGCACTGCCGATCAGACCTTCGTGCAGCGTCGTTGTATCAATTTGCTGAATCGGGATAGTCGGCGCGGGCGTGATGATGATCATCGAGACCGGGGCAGCGGTGGCCGTCACGCGCGTGACGCCGGGCGTGGGCGCGGGCAGTTCTGCGGGTTTGGTCGCAAGTACCAGCCCGAACAGGATCAGCGCCGCGATGAATGCCAGCAGCGGCCCGCGATAACCTTTGAGCATAAAATGCAGCCTTTTTCAGAAAACACAAAAGGCGTTTTGCGGCTGCAAAACACCTGTAATTTCAAGCACGTTGGGTTGTAGATAACGCAGCCTTGCTCAGCCGCTCTGGATCATCAGTTGCAGCACCGAATTCAGCAGGAACAGGGCTGACAGGATGATCGTGATCTGAAACAGGGTTTTTTCCAGGCCGCGCCGTGTCTTGGTGATTCCCATCCCGGCATCACCACCGAACAAGCTGCCCAAACCCATTCCCTTGGCCTGCAAAATGATCACGATGACCAGTGCCACCGAAATAATGATCTGAATCAATTGCAAAGCGGTGGTAACGGTAGTCGTCTGCATAACATCTCCAATCTCGTTTCAAGCGGACGGATTATAGCAGCTTATCCGAAACTTTCAACCGTGCGCTCAGCCTGCTTTAATGTACAGAATATCGCGTTAATGTAACGGGTTGATGCTATAATCAGTTCAATGACGCGAGCCGACGGGGTAGCGATGCTGACCTTCAATCTGCCGATGCACGAAATTTATCACCACACGCCGCTGGTTATGGCGCATCGCGGCGCAAGCTACGACGCCCCGGCTAATACCCTGGCGGCGTTTCGACTGGCAAGGCAGATGGGTGCAGACGGCATCGAACTGGACACGTCCCTGACAGCAGACGGCGTACCCGTTGTCATTCACGATTTGTCCGTCGATGAAACTACCGACGGAACTGGCCGCGTGCGCGATCTGACCTTGCGCGAACTCAAGCGGCTGGATGCGGGCAGTCATTACGATTTTGCCTTCAAGACCGAACGCATCCCGACGCTGGACGAAGCCTTCGAGGTGATCGGCCCGGATTTGCTGGTCAATGTCGAATTGAAGTCGCTCGGCTTTCGCCCCAATGGATTAGAAAGCGCCGTACTTGGAGTGATCCGCAAGCACAATCGGCAGAGTCGCGTCCTCATTTCATCCTTCAATCCGTTTGCGCTGCGCCGAATGTATCGTCTAGCGCCCAACATCCCGATTGGATTTTTGTACGCGCCCGATGTGCCGATTTACCTGCGCCTGTTCATGCTGGGTGTTCCCCACCAGGCACGCCATCCACAGCACACGATGATCAACGCCGATTTTATGCAGTGGGCACACGGTCAACGTTACCGTGTCAATACCTGGACGGTGGATGATCCGGCGCGTATGACAGCCTTACGCGATCTGGGCGTCGATGCGATCATTACCAACCGCCCCAATGTGCTGCTGGAAGTGCTTGGCCGCTCCAATGCCAGGACGCGCGCACACTAAAAGACTGACTTTTATAAACCTGATATAAACCTGCTACAAGCCCGACACTTGCATTTTGGCCGATCCTCACAATAATTAGCAGCTAATCATCGAACTCAAATTTTATATAGGGGACTTTTCCCATGACTGGTCGCTTACCTCAATCCGGGCCGTTGCCAAGCCCTACCGCGCCGCGTGTCGCCAATGCTCCCTGGTCGCCGCCGCCCATGCGAAACATTGAAGATACTGGACTGAACCTGATCACCGTTTCCGATTTGGCGCTCAAGGTGATGTACTTCGGCGGCGTGATGAGCGGTACAAAAGTCGCGGATATTATCAAGCTGCCCTATGTCGGGGTGGTTGATCAGGCGGTGGAATTTCTCCGAAAAGAGAAATATATTGAGGTCAAATCGCAGTCGGGATTGGGCGAAGCGGCGTTCACCTACATGATCTCCAGCAAAGGTACCGATAAAGCGCGCGAAGTCCTGGAGCGAAGCCAATACGCTGGCCCCGCGCCTGTCACGCTGGAACAGTACATTTATGCGATGAAGGCGCAAAACCGGGGGCGCATCACGGCCACGCCCGAAGTGATGAAGAAAGCACTCGGCCATCTGGTCATTTCCGAAACGATGTATGGCAAGATTGGCCCGGCAGTCAATTCCGGCAAGTCGATCTTTCTGTATGGCCCTCCCGGTAATGGTAAGACGACCATCTCTGAAGCGGTAGGGCGCGTGGTGCTGGGGTCTGATCTGTGGATTCCGTATGCGTTCGACGTGGATGGTCAGATCATCCGCGTGTTCGACAATGTGAACCATGAGGTGCTGGAAACTGCCGAGTCAAACGAAGCACCCGGTACACGCACTATGCAAGTCGGCGTCAAACGCGATCCACGCTGGGTACGTATTCGCCGCCCGGTGATCATGGTCGGCGGTGAGTTGATGCTCGAAGGGCTTGACCTGATCTACGATCCGGTCAATAAATTTTACGAAGCACCTTACCAGTTAAAGGCCAGTGGCGGTATGTTCCTGATCGACGACTTTGGCCGTCAGCAGGTGCGCCCACGCGATCTGCTCAACCGCTGGATCGTCCCGCTTGAAAAAGGTTCGGACTTCCTGGCATTGGCAACAGGCCGCAAGATCGAAGTGCCATTCAATGTGCTGATCGTGTTCAGCACCAATCTTGACCCGGCTGATCTGGTAGATGAAGCATTCCTGCGTCGTATTCGGCACAAGATCGAAGTTGGCGATCCGACGCTAGACGAATTTCAGGAAATTTTCAAGCGTGCGTGCGATGCCAAGCGCGTGCCCTTCGATGAACGCGGCTACAACTATCTGGTGCAGGAATGGTACGTCAAGCGTGAGCGTCGTTTCCGTTCGGTACACCCACGCGACATCCTTGACCAGATGATCGACATTGCACGCTACCTGAACCGTCCTCCGCAGCTTGTCAAAGAGATGATTGATCGGGCTTGCGAAGCGTATTTCGTAAAATTGTAAGGCGGGAACTCCATGCTGTTTCAAGGCGATGCTGAAATTTTATTTCCGGCACATGTGATCCCTTCGCTGCGGAATCTACGGAGCGAAGATTGGGGTCAATTTATTGATGGTTTGTTGACGCAGCACGAGACCACCCCCGACGGACTGGCCTTCGGCCTGTTGATGATTCGGCTGAATGGTTGTATGAGTTGCACAGCGGATAGCTTCCGGGCAATGCGCGGCTGCGGCCAATGTGCGCGTCAGGTGATCAGCCGTTTCAAGGGCAGCGATCAGGACTTGATCGAAAATTGGCGTGCAGCGCGCACCGACATTCTGAACTATCTGGAAAATGGCGAGCCGCCACAGGTAGAGTAGGCCGTTTCGCCCTCTCCCCCTTTGGGGAGGTCTGGGTGAGGGCAACTGCACAGATAGTTGGCAAAACCAAGCCGATGGTTTCATCTTGACCACAGATCAACCTAAGCGGACAACTAACGTAGCGAGGATTTGCAAGTATGATTGCTAAAGTTGAATATGCGTTACCACGAACCTATCCCGAACAGGAAGGCATTGATTCGTCTGCGCTACTTCATTTTGTCGAGGCACTTGAGCGCGAGATTCACGAATTGCATAGCTTCATGCTGCTGCGGCATGGCCGTGTTATCGCAGAAGGATGGTGGTCGCCCTATCACCATGAAGAGCCTCACCTGCTGTTTTCGGTCAGCAAGAGTTTTACATCTTCTGCGGTCGGTTTGGCAGTGGCTGAAGGGCGTTTCTCCATTGATGATCGGGTCCTGTCCTTCTTCCCGGATGAAAGGCCGACTGAAGTGAGTGACTTTCTGGCGGCTATGTCTGTGCGACACCTGCTGACCATGACCACCGGACACGCTGAGGATACCTGGCCGCATCAGGTTGAGCGACCCGATGGCAATTGGATAAAAGCCTTTTTGAATGTGCCAGTTCTCCATGCGCCCGGAACCCACTTTCTATACAACACCGGGGCAAGTTACATGCTGGCGGCAATCGTGCAAAAGATGACCGGGATGAAACTGATCGATTATTTGCAACCGCGCCTTTTCGCACCGCTTGGGATTCAACAGGCGACCTGGCAAGAATCGCCTCAAGGAATCGCAATGGGCGGTTATGGCCTGAGTCTCAAAACGGAGGACCTGGCGCGGTTCGGTCAACTGTATCTGCAAAAGGGAATGTGGGATGGACACCAGATTTTACCCGAGGCCTGGGTCGAGGCTGCGACTTCAGCCCTTGTTTCGAATGGAAACAGGACTGAGCAAAATGATTATTCTCAAGGCTACGGCTATCAGTTCTGGCGCTGCCAACATGGTGCATACCAGGCCAGCGGCGTGTTTGGTCAGATTTGTATCGTGATGCCCGAACAGGAGGCTGTCCTTGCTTTCACGGGTGGCATCGATGTCTTTGAATCGGTGTATCTCTTGAACCTTGTTTGGACTCTGCTGCTTCCGCTCATGGGGTCTGAACCGCTTGCCGAAAATCCCGTATTCCAGGATACCCTGGCGAAGAAGTTGTCCAGTTTGACTCTGGCTCCGGTGCAAGGACAAGCCGCATCGCCGATTGCGTCACAGCTTTCGGGTCGAACTTACAGGGTCGATTCCAATGCGCTGAATATCGAAACTATCGCCCTGAATTTTACCGTGTCCGGCTGCACGGTGACGGTTAAGACTCCCGATGGCGAGGAGACATTCCCTTGCGATTATGGCGTGTGGCGACAGGGCCACACCAAATTATTTAACAACCTCTGGTTGTCCGATGATCCTACACCAGTTGTTGCCAGCGGCGCATGGACAACTGAAGACAGCTTTACGATGGTTGTCCGTCTCCATGAGACACCATTCTTCCACACCCTTGTTTACCATTTCATCGAAGACGAACTGCTGCTCGAAATACGGATCAACGTCACCCTTGAGTCTTCCAAACCGCTCCTGCTTTCGGCGCAGCCCGAATTGAGCGTGATTTAGAGAATCGCATGGGGATTTGAGCATCTTGATCTAACATCTCTTGTTGCATCCCCTGGTAGCCTTGCAATTTCAAAAGCATTCCCCCTCCGCAAGCGGGGAGGGGCTTCGCGTGGGGCGGGCTTTTCAGTAACGAAGCTGACGGCGAACCTGCGTTACCAGTTCGTTGGTGCGTTTATCCGGGCTGACATTCAACGCGCGTTTAAGCGTATCCGTCAGCCGATCATAAACTTCCAGGGCGCGCTCCGGCTGGCCGATCTTTTGGTAGAGCGACATAATACTGCGTGCCAGGTCTTCGCGCTGTGGCTGAGAAGTAGCGGCGCGCACATACAAGCCCAACGCCGATTCGTCCTGGTTTTGTTTTTCATAGAGCCGTGCCAGAGCAGCCAGCGCATCGGCATACGTGCCGCGCAGTTCGACACGCCGTTCGTGGACCCAATCGGCATCCAATGTACTTAGAAAGCCGCCTCGATACAGACTAATCGCGCCGCGCAGCATGGCAATTGCCTCATCATCCGGGGCAACGGCGCTGTTCTGTACGGCCTCGGCGAATTTGACCACATCGTAATGTAGATCGACATTGGGCGAAATGCGGTAAAAGCCAGACCAGTACGTCGTCAGATCGAATCCCAATATTTCACTGACCTTGCGTTTGGTGACATGGAAAACGTTCGTCGCCTCACGAATCGGCAGAGTCGGCCAGAACGTCTGGAAAATTTCGTCACGAGTGGTCATGCCGCGATCTACCAAAAAGAAAAACAGGGCGCGCGGCAAAATGCCATCCCAATGACGAATAGGTGCCCCGTTAATCAACGTGCGCCCTGCGCCCAGCCCGTACACTTCCAACAGCAGCCGATCCGGGGGCTGGCGTGTGTAATCGATTATCATCTCGATCTCATTGATCGGGAGCAGAACGGTTTTGGCCTGCAACTGTTCATTGTGAATCAAGGTCAGTGGAAGCCGTCGCCCGCTCAACACGATTTGACTACCTGGCGGCAGTGCATCTACCAGTGCCGCGATCACCGGCGCAGTTTCGGCATCATCCGTCAGATCGTAAGCGTCAAAGATCAAACAATAAGGCGCAAACGGCGCGAGTTGTTGACTGATGGTGTGCGGCCAGGTTTTGTCATTGGTTTCAACGTTGATCTCCAACTGCTCGGCACACGCACGTTCAATGATCGTACACAATTCCGCTGCGGAAGTATTTTCGTGGTCGAGGGTAACAAATAAAATCGAGTAGCCTTCACGATTCATCAGGTCGGGCAAAATGCGGTGTTGTTCGTGAAAGTTAGGATGTAATATCAGCAGCGGAATATCGTGCAGCGCAGACCAGTCCACATGTTGATCATCTTTTAGTCGAGAACTCATAGCAATCGCCTCTTTTTATAGCGTAATTATATGGCTGAGTGTGTCTTGATCTGTAGCAGCCTTGTGCGTTAATTATGAGGATGTACTTAGCCAGAGAATGCCATTAGTCTACCATATAATCAAGACTTATTGTAAATACGAAGTACATAGCAAGTCGCAAATGGGTAACAGTCTCAGCTTTGTGGTTGTCTGGCAGCGATACGGCTGTGATTATTTGACAGCTTTGAGCCTAACGATACGATTGACAACGACTCAACTGATACCAATTTGCATCTTAAGGATTTGAAAAATGGCTGGACTGAACGAGCGGGTTGCGATTGTCACCGGCGGCAGCCGGGGCATTGGGCGCGGGATCGCGCTGGAACTGGCAAAACGTGGCGCAACCATCATCGTGAATTATAACACCAGTGCGGAGGCGGCACAGGTGGTGGTGGCGCTGATCGAAAAAGACGGTGGCAAGGCACAGGCGGTACAAGCCGATGTGAGCGTGTTGGCCGATGCGGAGCGCCTGATCAAGACGGCGACGGAAACCTATGGCAAGCTGGATATCCTGGTCAATAACGCGGGCACGACCCGCGACGGCCTGATCGCTATGATGAAGGAAGAAGACTGGGACGTTGTGCTGACGACGAACCTGAAAAGTGCCTGGAACTGTTCCAAAGTGGCGTCGCGGGCGATGATGCGAAAGCGTTACGGGCGCATCATCAATATCAGTTCGGTGAGTGGGATCGCAGGCAATGGCGGCCAATCCAATTACAGCGCCAGCAAAGCGGGGTTGATCGGACTGACGAAATCGCTGGCACGCGAACTGGCTGCCCGACAAATCACGGTCAATGCCGTTGCGCCCGGTTTCGTGGGTACAGACCTGACCGCCAATTTGCCGCCTAACATTATCGAGCAGGTCAACAAAAGTATCCCATTGGAACGCTGGGGCACGGTTGAAGATGTGGCCTATGCGGTTGCTTATCTGGCTTCCGATGAGGCCAGCTATGTGACCGGACAGGTGCTATCGGTTGACGGCGGTTTGGTGATGGGCTGATAAAGCGCATTACTCACGCCAGGGTTGCTGGTCTGTCGGTTCATCCCAACTCGGAATGGGCGGTTGAAGGCCGTTTTCAATCCACAGGAAGCGGCCTGTAGTATGTGCCGCTTCCTCACCTAATAAACGCATAACCAGGTCTGCCGCTTTTTGTGGATCGTCGCCACCTGTCTGGTTAACCCATTCCGCCCACTGCTGATAGGCCGCCCCCTGACCACCCTGAACCGCGCTGATCTCATCACGGATATACGCCCACATCTCGGTTTTCACGTCGCCGGGATGAATGACATTGGCGGTGACACCCGTGCCGTCCAGTTCTGCGGCCAGATGGCGCGTGAACTGATTAAGGGCGACTTTGCTGGTGGCGTAGGCGCTGTTCAGCGGGCCGGGCGGGTGGAGCGAAGCCGCCGACGTAAAATTGATGATTCGCCCCCAGCTCTGCTCGATCATTCCATTCACGAAAGCACGACACAACAGATAAGGGGCAATCGTATTGATCGTGAGCGTCTCAATCCACGCCTCTGGATCGCTATCCTGGATAAGCTGAATCGGGCCAAAGACCCCGGCGGCATTGATCAGAATGGATGGCTGCCCAAGCTGACTTTCAACGGCTGTTTTAATGGTGTCGATTGAGTTTCTATCGCTGAGATCAGCGGCGATAGAAATGGCTGTCCCCCCGTGTGCCCGAATCTGCTCAACAGCGGCTTGCAGCGGCTCAACGCTCCGCGCGATCAGGGCAATTTGAATGTCGTGTGCGGCCAACGTCAGTGCCACCTGTTGGCCGAGTCCCCGGCTGGCACCTGTAATGACCGCGATCTTTTCTTGTCGGTTCATGAAATTCACGTTTAGACCATATCTCGATAAATTTAGACTATTTACGGATTGCACGAACTATTCTACTGTATTCACATTGAATTGATAACGTTTCAGAGGAAATATGGCGATCAAAATTGCGATGGTTGGTGCAGGATCAATTGGCTTCACACGAAAGTTATTGGCCGATGTGTTGACCGTTCCTGAACTGACCGATACGACATTTAGTTTTACAGATCTTTCGCAGCACAATCTGGATATGGTGACTCAGCTTTGTCGCCGCGATATTGAGGCAAACGGCTTGCCTGCCACGATTGAATCGACGCTGGATCGACGTGCCGCGATTACCGATGCTGACTATGTGATTTGCACCATTCGACAGGGCGGTTTGGAAGCCTTTCAGACGGATATTGATATTCCGCTCAAGTACGGCGTCGATCAGTGCGTTGGCGATACGATTTGCGCGGGCGGCCTGATGTATGCCCAGCGCACGATCCCTGTGCTGCTCGATATTTGCCGCGATATTCGTGAAGTTGCCAAACCGGGCGCGCTGTTCCTGAACTACTCGAACCCAATGGCGATGAACACCTGGGCGTGTAATAAATACGGCGGCGTGCAAACCATCGGGCTGTGTCATGGAGTGCAGGGCGCACATTGGCAAATCACAAGCTGCATTGAACATTGGGCGAAAGGGCAAGGGATACTCGATCCGGGCGAAAAGCTGCACCGCCGCGAAGTCGATGTGGTTGCATCAGGGATCAATCATCAGACCTGGTTCGTCAAAGTGCAGTGGCGCGGTATGGATATGATCCCGCACCTGCTGGATTTGTTCGAGGCGCATCCGACCTATCCACAAACCGAAAAAGTGCGGATCGATGTTCTGCGCCGTTTTGGTTACTACAGCACCGAGTCAAATGGGCATTTGAGCGAATACCTGCCCTGGTATCGCAAGCGTGTTGAGGAGATTCCACAGTGGATTGATATGTCGGTCTGGATCAACGGTGAGACGGGCGGTTATTTGCGCGTTTGCACGGAAGGTCGCAACTGGTTTGAGACCGATTTCCCCAACTGGATGCAGGCCGAACCGCCCAAATTCAAGCCGGAAAACCGCAGCGAAGAACATGGCTCATATATCATCGAAGGGTTGGAAACGGGACGCCTGTATCGCGGCCACTTCAACATTCCCAATCGCGGAAACATCCCCAATTTGCCGGACGGCTGCATCATCGAAATTCCGGGCTATGTGGACAAGAACGGTATTAACATGCCTGTCGTGGGCGATCTCCCGCTGGCCTGTGCGGCGACGTGTTCGGCCAGCGTGCGCGTACAGGAGATGGCGATGGAAGCCGCTGTACAGGGGAATGTTATGCTGCTAAAACAAGCCATGCTGCACGATCCGTTGGTGGGCGCGGTCTGCAACCCGGAAGAAGTCTGGCAGATGACCGACGAAATGCTCGTCGCGCAGGCACAATGGCTGCCGCAATATCAAGCCGATGTTCCAAAAGCGCAGGCACGTCTCCAAAAAGCTGAACAGGAGGGTACGCGCGTAAAACTCGTACAGACGCAGGGCGCAGCACGTCTGAAAACCAAATCTGTTGAGGATATGGCGCTTGATAAAGAGCGGGCGCGGTTTAACGCCGGAGCTGCGGACAAAGCCAAAATGACTCATTAGCTCAAGACAGTGCCTTTTTGCTGCACTATAATGTCCACATTGAAGATAAAAGCAAAAAAGGATACCTGATGAGAAAAATAGTGGTCACTGAATTTCTGTCGCTGGATGGCGTAATGGAAAACCCGGCCTGGACTGCCCCCTATTGGAATGACGAGATCGCGCAGTTCAAGGCTGCGGAGACAACCGTCAACGATGTCTTATTGCTGGGGCGCGTGACCTATGAGGGGTTTGCAGCAGCCTGGCCGCAACGTACCGATGAAGATTCAGGTGGCACTTACTTTAACAGTGTCCGCAAATACGTAGTATCCAATACCCTGAACAAGGCGGAATGGAATAACTCGCACATCATCAAAGGCAGCATTGTAGAAGAAATCATCAAGCTCAAGCAGCAGGACGGTGAAAATCTTGTCGTCCACGGCAGCGCCACGCTTGTCCAAACGCTCATTCAGCATAATCTTGTGGATAGCTATCGGCTGCTTGTCTACCCGGTGGTTGTGGGCAAAGGCAAGCGTCTCTTTAAAGAAGGTACCACTGCGACGCTCAACCTTGTGAAAACACAATCATTCAGTTCAGGCGTAGCGGCGCTCATCTATGAACCGGGTTAGTCGATTTTGCGGCCTGAAGCCCTGGGACTCAAGTCCCAGGCATCATGCGGCTTGATGAAACTGTTGAGGCTAAACCCCTTCTAATGCGCTACCCGCTGCTGCATGTTCATCGCCATCTGAGCAGCGGTTCGGCGCGGCACAAAGCGCGCCATTACTGCAAACACCTGATTTTTGAAACCCGTTACGGTCATATCGCGGCCAGCCATCAGCGCATCGTAACCAATTTTGGCAACATCGGCGGCGCTCATCAGACCACTTTGCACCAACTTCGACTCGGTCATCGCCGCGCGTGCCTGGAAGCCGCTCTCCGTCGGGCCGGGGCACAGCGCCGTGACGGTGACACCCGTACCTTTCATCTCCACGCTAAGCGCCTCTGAAAAAGACAATACATAGGCTTTGCTGGCATAATAGATGGCCATCAGTGGCCCCGGCTGGAAAGCCGCATTCGAGGCAACGTTCAGGATTTTTCCATTGTGACGTGCCTTCATGCCGGGCAGCAGGAGCTTGGTCAGATGCGTTAGCGTAACCATATTGACCTGCATCATTTGAAGTTCTGTGTTGAGTTCAATTTCGGTGAAATAGCCGTAAGTTGCAAATCCGGCATTGTTGACCAGTACATCCACCGTGACTGCCTGACGTTGCAGTTCAGCATACAACACATTGGGTGAACCGGGTACAGACAAGTCTTGCACGATGGTGACAACCTTCGCTTGATTTTTAAGACTGTTCGCTGCTTCAGTCAGTTGCTTTTCGCTGCGCGCGACAAGCACCAGATCGTAGCCATTTTTCGCAAAAAGTTTTGCCAGTTCGTAGCCGATCCCACTCGATCCGCCCGTGATCAATGCCGTCTGTTTAGCGCCCATTTTCCCAACCCCATATTGACTTATGTTCGTTATCGTACATAATGTACGTTATATTGCGAAGCGCGTCAATCATCAAAGCGAACGTTATGTACGCTATTGAACGGATGTCTATAAATGGTCAGACTGGATCGTCGTGTGGAACGAACGCGGAAACTGCTACAGGAGGCTTTATTGGTGCTGATCATCGAACAGGGCTACGACACGCTCCGGATCGAAGACATTACCGAACGGGCAAACTTGCGACGTGCCACGTTCTACATGCACTACAAAGACAAAGAGGAACTGCTGTTGAGCGCCCTTTCCGAGACATTCAATCGCTTGGCTCAGGAGACAGAACACTTCGCGGCAGCGGATCGGTTAGGTGGCAAAACGCACTATGGGGCGTATCTGACCACCTTCAAGCACGCCGAGCAGAATCATACGCTGTACCGAAATATCCTGAACAGTCAGAGTGGAGCGGTCTTTGCGCGTCGTATCCGCGAATATTTGGCCGGATTAATCCTGCAAGGGCTGCATCAAATACCCGATCTAGCACTGCCAGCGGATGTAGTCGCTAACTATATCGCCGGGGCAGAACTGGCGATGATTACATGGTGGCTGGAAAACGATATGCCCTACCCCGCCGAACAAGTTGCCCAGGGCGTCTATCAACTCACCTTGCGCGGGGTAGCCGACACACTTAACATCACGATCAGTCCAGATAATCGTTCAGATTGAATTGCAGATTCAGGCGGCGCAGTTTGTTCAGGGCTTCGTGCTGCAACTGGCGAATGCGTTCTCGACTGTAGCCCATGATCTCACCGATTTGCGCCATGCTGTGTCCTTCACCATCTTCCAGCCCATAGCGCAGTTTGAGGATCGCGGCTTCACGCTCCGGCAGCGAACGCAGCAGAAATTCAATGGCTTCGGTCAACAGTTGACGGGCCGTCGCTTCTTCGGGCAATTCGCTTTCAGTATCTGCCAATAGGTCTTCACGCGGACGTTCTTCTTCATCGCCCACCAGTTCATCGATCTGCATTGGCTCACGGGCGGCGGAGAGCGTTGCCTGCACCTGCTCCACACTGAGATCAGACGCTTCAGCCAATTCTTCAAAACTCGGTTCGCGGCCTAGCTGCTGCGAAAGTTCCTCGCCTGTCCGTCGTAAGCGCCCCCAACGCTGCCCCTGGTTGATCGGTAGGCGGATCGTGCGGCCACTGTCGCCCGCGGCACGCGCAATCGTCTGACGAATCCACCATGTCGCGTAAGTGCTGAGCCGCACGCCGCGTTCTGGATCAAAGCGATCAACGGCTTTCATCAGGCCAAGATTGCCTTCCTGAATCAGATCGGCCAATGATAGGCCGCGCCCTTGATAGCCTTTAGCGACGCTGACCACCAGCCGCGTGTTGGCGATGATCAGATTAGTACGGGCACTTTCGCCAATAGCAATTGCTGATTCGAGGCGGGCGCGTTCTTCACCGCCAAGTTCGGGATTCCGCGTTAATCGGCTGCGGGCGCGTTTACCTTGCTGGACGTTTTTTGCCAGTGTTTGCTCATTATCGACATTGAGCAGGCCTGAGATAGGCCGAATATCGCGGAAGTAGAACTGTACCAGATCGGCGTTCGGGTCAACTGCCGGGCGCTCTGGTGGTGGTTCGTCGGCACTTTCGGGAAAGGTTTGCGAATCGGCAGCGTATTTATGGCGAAGCGGACGAGAGGGTTCAGGGTGGCTCTCAGATTTTTTTAACATATGTGGACTCCTTACTGCCGCGCAAGTGACTTTTAACAGTCTAATGCAATCATGTTATACCTTTATTCAATCTTAGTCAACTGTTTGTGATGAGAGAATGATGAGATAGTACCTTTTTGCACAAATTGAATGGTCGTTAATGCGTGACTTGCTGGCAGGAAACATCATCACTAAGCTAGTGAGCAAAGTCTGAACCACAATTGGATCGGAAAGCAAAAGCCCGGTATCTATCACCGGGCTTCCAAACAAAGTGCGTTATGATTGAAGGCTGAAAAGCTAGCCCCGTCGCAAGATGGGCGGCAGGAAGCCGATAATCAATGCCAGCAGCAGCACAATCACCAGCACAACCGTCGCGGGGATCACCAGTCCATTCGAGATCGGAGCGTCTTTCTGACGGTTAGCATCGGCGGCAGCTTGATTCTGGCGCAGTGCAAACGCTACCGATAAACCCAAAACGATAATGACGGCCAGGACGAACAACCCTTCGCCAAGCAGTTGAATTGCATCGTTAGTCATTTACCAAACCCTTGCTGATGTATCGTGAGAACAGTACCGCGATTGTAAATCGTTCCGAAGTGCCCGGCAAATTATGGTGGCGCATCCGTCCAGAGCGCGCCGAAACCAGACCAGCGATGACCACGTTCTACCGGGAATAACGGGATACTCAATGCTTTCTCGGTCAGGGCATAGATTTTGACCGCATCGGCGCGCGTTTGCGGCTCCAGCCGACTGCCCGTTCGGAATAGAAAATAGACACCGTAATTAGCACTGCTGTAGTTCAGAAAGACCTCATATTGATCAAGTGTATTGAGCGGCAGGGCGTAGATCATCGAAGGCGCTCCCAACATCAGGATCGTATCGCCCAATGTGAGCAGCGCGGGCTGCTGAATGCTGTCCAGGTCTAAACGTATCGCTCGGTTAAAATCAGTGCTGAGCAGGATTTGTAATGTGGGCGTGCTGTACACCCATTTGCCACTCGATAGGGCTTCCTCACTACCATGCGATCCAGTGAGTTGTTCCAGTGCGCGCCGTGCTTCCTGAACACTCGTCATCCCTGGAATGATGCCGGCAAAACAGGGCAGCGCACATCGCTCAAACCCACTGTACGACTCGGCTGGCCGCTGAAAGCCAATCCAGCGCGCCGCTGAAACGCTCATACACAACAGCGCCGCCAATGCAGTACACACAACCAGAACATTTTTCATGCAGCCTATTATGAAGCAACCAGCGGGTTACTCCGAATCAGTTTATCGCTGGCGACAAAAGAATATTCGTTCTATGATAAGTAGTTCACCGAGTTCAAGGAGGTCATCTATGTTAAATCAAGTTGTCATCCCCACTCCAATTCCTGCCAGGAAAGTACCCGGTTATCAAATGCCAGAAGATACCAACAACCTGTTATCGTGGACATTTGTCGCGGAGCAGATGACGAACGCTCATGTCTATTGGCTTAGCACACTGTATGCTGATGGCCGCCCGCATGTGACGCCATTGTGGGGGCTATGGTACAAAAATCGCATCCATTTTGATGGAAATCCGAAAACAGGCTGGTTAGGCAATTTATTGAGAACGCCGCAAGTTGCCGTTCATCTGCCCGACGGCGATAAAGTGGTCATCATTGAAGGGCTTGCCCGTGGTGATGAGGCGCGTTGGTGGTGGACTCGGATGATCTCATATAGAATTCAGTCAGTCTAAATCGAGATATTGCAGATGGCTGATACCCTGATCCCACAGTTTGTCGAAGATGAAGATGAGTTCGTCCCGCTCGAACAGCGTGCCGCCGAACGCCGCAAGCACTTCGCATTGACGGTTGACCTGTATCTGATTGTGGCGGTTGTTGCGCTGCTCGGCATTGGCTTGATGATGGTCTGGAGTACGACGTTCTTTTTTGTCGCTTCTGCACCCTACTTCTATTTTTTTCAGCAAGTGCGTTCAATGGCAATCGGCGGCGTGATCATGTTCGCGCTTAGTGCGGTTGATTACCGACTCTGGAAGCGACTGGCAACGCCGCTCATGGGCTTGATCGTCTTTCTGCTGATCGCCGTTCTCATCTTCGGCGCAACTGTGTTCAGCGCGAAGCGATCTTTGCTCAATGGCGCGATCCAACCCAGCGAACCCGCCAAACTGATCGTGATCGTCTATATGGCGGCGTGGCTGGCCTCCAAACAGGGCAAGATTCGCAATTTGACGTATGGCTTGCTGCCCTTTGCGGTACTGGTTGGCACAGTGGCCGGGTTGATCATCGCGGAGCCTGACCTGTCAACTTCTGCGTTGATCCTGGTCACATCGGCAGCCATGTTCTTTTTGGCCGGGGCAGACTGGCTGCAAATGGGCATCACCGCACTGGCCTTTGTAGCGGCGGGCGTCGTGGCCGTGACCACTATTCCATATGCACAGGTACGCTTGCAATCCTTTCTCGATTTGATCCGCGATCCGGTAACGGCGCACGCTTCGCACTCCCAGAACGTGATCATCGCTTTCCTGAACGGTGGTTTGACCGGAGTCGGATTGGGAGGCAGTTACCAGAAGTTCTATAACCTCTCCGTGCCGCACACTGATAGCATTTTCGCGGTGATTGGTGAAGAATTAGGTTTGCTGGGCTGCGCGCTGGTCGTTGGCTTGTTCGTGGTGTTGATGGTACGCGGTTTCCGCATCGCGCGTAATGCCCCGGATATGTTTGGTGGCTTATTAGCCGCCGGAATCACGATTGCGATTGTCGTAGAGGCTTTGTACAACATCGCTGTCATGGCCGCCGTCGTACCCTTCGCGGGCGTGCCGCTGCCCTTTATCAGTTTCGGCGGATCGTCGCTCGTGACGGTTATGGCCGGCGTTGGGTTGCTGCTGAGCGTTTCGCGCGGGACTGCCCGCAAAGTGGAAGCCGATCAGACAACACGGAGAGTCCTTGGCGACATTCTTAATTTCGGCGGGCGGAACCGGGGGCGGAGTGTACCCCGCGTTATCCGTCGCTGAAGCATTAAAAGCGAAGGGTGAGATTAATCTGCATTATGTGGGCAGTGTCGGCGGCATGGAGCGTGATCTGATCGCTCATGCCGGGACATTGTTTGAGTCGTATGATGAGGTGCAATCGGGGCCGCTGCATGGTGTCCCACTGACTCGTATTATCATCAGTCTGTTCAAACTGGCCTGGGGGACGCTGCAAGCCGGGCAGTTGATCAGTCGTTATCGGCCTGATGCGCTGTTCCTGACAGGCGGTTGGGTGACGTTTCCAGTGGCGTTGGCCTGCTGGCTGCGACGTATCCCGGTAGCCATCTTTTTGCCGGATATTGAACCCGGTCTGGCGATTAAAGCACTGAGTCGATTGGCGCGCGTCATCTATGCCACCACCGCCCAATCCGGCGCGTATTTTCCGGCAGGTAAAGTGATCGAAACAGGCTACCCACTTCGCACTGAGGTGTTAAGCGCAACTCGTGCGGCGGGGATCACGCATTTTGAGCTTGATCCGATGCGGCGAACACTGCTCGTGTTTGGCGGCAGTCGTGGCGCACGGAGCATCAATCAGGCGCTAGGCACGATTTTAAGTGAACTGCTCAGTTATGGCGTGCAGATCATTCACATTTCGGGCGAACTGGATTGGCCGAATGTGCAAGCCGCTCACGATGCGCTACCCGCCGATTTGCAGGCGCATTATCATACTTTCCCGTACTTGCATGAAGACATGGGCTTAGCATTGGCCGCCGCCGATCTGGTGGTGAGCCGTGCCGGAGCCAGCACGCTTGGCGAATTTTCGTACTTTGGGCTGCCGTCGATCCTTGTGCCTTATCCGTTCGCGTGGCGTTATCAGAAGGTCAACGCCGATTGGCTGGTTGAACGTGGCGCGGCGACTCGGCTGAATGATGAAGCGATGGCCGCCGAATTGCTGCCCACGATTCGCGCATTATTCAACGATTCGGTGCGACTTGATGCGATGAAGCGCGCCGCAAAATCGCTTGGCCGCCCGGATAGTGCCGCCGAGATCGCGCAACACCTGATGGGGTTGGCACGTAAACAGGTTTGAGAACAACCGCGCAGGAGTTCACGATGCCATGTCCTACATAGACAGAACTATTCTTAAAAAACGCAATGAAAAACTTTTCGGGCAAATGGTAAAGGCCGATTCGCTTAAACCGACTTTCACTCTCGCAAAACTTTTTGCCTTCTTGATCGCGTTGATTGTTCATGGAGTTGCACTGCTTTTTTTGGTGGTTGCAGTCTATTTGTTGATCTCAGCCTTGAGAGCTTGGACACAAGGCTATTCGGGGTATTTTTTCGTCTTATTAATCATCACCATTATTTTCGGGATTCTTGCTTTTGCGCTAAGGCCGCGAATAAATCCGATGCCGCTACACATATTAAGCCGAACATATTTAGACGTTACGCAGTTGGGGTTGAGCAGATAAAATAGGGATATGAACAAGGCCAAATGTAACGAGCAAGACTATATTCACTTCCTGGTCGCAGCACAAAGTGTGTTTAGCAGTGTGGAAGCAGCCACGACGCAT
>JBBSEU010000010.1:0-46514 GCA_038239365.1 Aggregatilineales bacterium | reverse complement strand
TCGTCCTCGGCATTTTCTCGTTGACGGCGGCGGGCATGAGCGGCGCGATTTTGCAAATGGTCAATCACGGCATCAGCACGGGCGGCTTGTTCTTGCTGGTCGGAATGCTGTACGAACGTCGCCACACCAAAGCGATTGATGCGTTCGGCGGAATCTGGAAGGTCATGCCGATCTTCAGCGGCTTGAGCCTGATCATCCTGCTGTCGAGCATGGGCTTACCCGGTCTAAACGGCTTCGTCGGTGAGTTCACGATTCTGCTTGGCACGTTCGGATCGCCTGTGTTGGGCGGCGCGTTCGCGGCCTTCGCCACCATTGGCGTGATCCTGGCGGCGGTATACCTGCTGTATATGTGGAATCGCGTGTTCATGGGCGATGTGAAGTGGGAAGAAAACCTGCACCTGCCGCCGCTGCGCTGGAACGAATACACGGCGCTGGCAGTGGTGATCATTGCAGCGTTGATCATCGGCTTGTTCCCGAAGCCGTTCTTCGGCGCGATGGATGCCAGCACCAACGAAGTGCGCTCACAACTCCAGCGTTACGTGCCTGGTCAGGTGATCACCGCGCAAGTCGAAACGAAATAACGTGATTTGGGTAAGGATAGTTAACGTCTCGCCCTTACCCAAAAAATCGAGGCGACTATGACCACGCTCAGAATTGACGGTTACATCAATCAGGACGGTGAATTGGAAATCCAAATACCGCCTGATCATCCAGTCGGCAAGGTGACGGTTACGATTGAACCCGTCGCCGCAACAGATGACACCGAATGGACCGATGAAGAACTGGACGCACTACTGCATCCGCCAGAAAGCAATATGACGAATGCCGAAATCATTCAGATGATTCACGATTTTGGTCCAACCGGGTGGGACAAGATTACTGATAGCGAAGCTTGGGTTGATGAACAACGCCGTCGCCGAAGGGAGCAAAGCCGTTGGTAGCAGGCTTGCTTGACACCTCGGTGATAATTGATTTACTTCGAAAATATCTGCCTGCTGAGCAATGGCTTTTGCAGCAAGCGGATATTGGTATTTCGGTATTTGTATGGATGGAAGTGATCCAGGGAACACGTTCAAAATTCGATCAGGCATTTGCGCTAAAAACGTTGGGTAAATATCCAATGATACAATCAATGCCAGATGATGTGGATTGGGCGCTCAATCAGCTCACGCGGCTACAATTAAGAGTTCAGGTAGAGGCGTTTGACTGCCTGATTGCGTCGGCCAGTCACCGATTGCAGGTTCCACTGTACACGATCAATTTGAAGCAATATGACGCCAATCCTGGGTTCACTTGCGGTGCGACCTTACATCTGAGAGGGATTTATGAATGTTCCTGAGTTAAATATCGCGGCCACCGCTCCGGCACTCTCGCTGGCGATTGGCGCGTGTTTCCTGTTTTTGATTGATACGTTCATCCCAAAGGAACGTAAAGACATCACGGCGTGGCTGGCCGTTGCGGGTGTGGGTATCGCGGCGATCTTCAACG
Organism: Aggregatilineales bacterium; assembly: GCA_038239365.1. Lineage (GTDB taxonomy): Bacteria > Chloroflexota > Anaerolineae > Aggregatilineales > UBA2796 > JBBRMW01. The sequence goes on along the minus strand of JBBSEU010000010.1, from coordinate 45,026 downwards.
CGCTCACCTATAACGCCAACACCATCGCCTTTACGGGCATGTTCCGCGCCGATCAGTTCACCGGATTCGTGAATCTGGCGACGTTGATCGCAGGCTTTTTGGGGATCATCACCGCGCACGATTACCTGAAACGTACCGGAATCGAACGCGGCGAATATTATCCCCTGCTGCTGCTGACCTGCTCCGGGATCATGTTCATGGGTTCAGCGGGTGATCTGGCGATTGTCTTTGTGGCGCTCGAACTGCTCTCGATCCCGCTGTACATTCTGGCCGGTTTCCGACGCCCCGATACTCGCTCCGAAGAAAGCGCCATGAAGTATTTTCTGCTAGGCGCGTTCTCGACGGGTTTCCTGGTGTACGGGATCGCGCTGGTCTATGGCGCGACGGGTTCTACCAATCTATCCACAATTTTTACGCGCGTGAGCAGCGGTGAACTGCAATCGCCGTTCCTGCTGCTGACAGGCGCGGGGCTGATTTTAGTCGGATTAGGCTTCAAAGTGGCCGCAGTGCCGTTCCACCTGTGGACGCCCGATGTATACCAGGGCGCGCCGACTCCGGTTACGGGCTTTATGAGCGTCGGCGCGAAGATCGGTGGCTTTGCGGCGCTCTTACGCGTCCTGACGATTGCCGTGCCAACCTTTGTAGTGGGCAAATACACGGTTGATCCCGGCACGACGATCACCCTTCATGCCGCATGGCAAGATACGGTAGCGATCATTGCCGCATTAACGATGTTGTTGGGCAACTTCGTCGCTATTACCCAGAAAGACATCAAACGATTGCTGGCCTATTCGAGCATCGCGCACGCCGGGTATATCCTGATGGGCGTGGCGGCGGCGGGCAGCTTTCAGATCACGGCAGACGCGGCGGGCAATCAGACCGTTTCGCTCACCTTCGCAGATTATGCAATCCAGGGCGTGCTGGTCTATTTGCTGGCCTACACGTTCACGAACATTGGTGCGTTTGCGGTGGCAGCAGCAGTCGAACGCAATGACGCCAGCGGCACGGCCATTGATGATTTCGCCGGGTTGAGCAACCGTCAGCCCTGGCTAGCGGCGGCGATGGCGATCTTCATGCTGAGCCTGACCGGAATTCCATTGACGGCGGGCTTCATCGGAAAATACTTCGTGTTCAATGCCGCTGTGAACGCTGGATTGTGGGGTTTGCTGTTGATCGGCGTGCTAACCAGCGTCGTTTCGGCGTTCTACTATCTGCGTGTGATCGTCAAAATTTACCTTGAACCGGGCGAATCGGACGCGGCTGATCTCAAGTTCCCTGTGAGCAGCGCGATTGCGTTGTGTGTTGCGGGTACGATTGTGCTGGGCATTTTGCCCTCGGCGGTGAGCTTAGCGCAGGGTGTGGTCGCATCAGTGGCGATGAAATAAGGTTTCAGTGGTCAGGTATCAGCTTTCAGCTTGTGGCGGCGACTCTGGAGTCGCCGCTATTATTTAGGGGGTTAGCGCAAAGAGAGGAAGAAACGTTTCTCCTCCTCCGATATTTGTATTTTTTCGATCAGCGATTCGTACTCATGGGCATAATCACGTGCGTAAAATCGTTGCGGTTGACTGGACGTACAACCCCAGGGCTGGCCGGGCCGTTTGTCTCCAGCACAACCTGTTCCTCTTTGATCACGTTTAGCACATCGATCAGATAGCGCACGTTGAACGACACTTCTATCGGTGAGCCGGTGACTGTCGCATCCAGACGCCCTTCGTTATCACCCTTTTCCTGAGACTGCGCCATGACCGTCATCAAGCCCGGCACGAGTGAACTTTCGCCCGGTGCGATCCTGATGCGCGTTGTGTTGGCCGCATCCCGCGCGAAAATTTCCGAACGCTTACAGGCACGCAGCAATTCTCCGGTATGCACAATCGTCGAGGTGGTGTGTGTTTTGGGGATAATCTGCTCGATGTTGGGAAATGTACCGTCGATTAGCTGTGACACCATATCGATCTGATTCAGGTGGAACATGATCTGGCTGCGACCCGGCGGCAGCGAAATATAGACCATCGTATCATCTGAACTGATGATACGGGACAGTTCGCCCAACGTGCGCGCCGGAATGATCAACGCCAACGGTTGATCAACGGGTGATTCCAGTTCGGTGCTGCGAATCGCCAGACGGTAGCCATCGGCGGCGGCCAGCGACAGTATATTGCCGTCGAACTTGGCGGAAATACCCGTCAGAATGGGGCGGTTATCTTCTTTGGCGGCGGCGAACACAACATGCTCGATCATCTCGTGCAGCGCAGCAGCGGGGACAGCCATCCCTGTATCAGCGTCGCCTTCGGGGATGGCCGGATAGTCACTCGGATCGATGCCGCGAATGTTGGAAACTGTCGCGCCGCAGCTAATACGCAGCGTTTGCGTTTTCTGGTCGAGGCTCAGATCAACGCGCTCGGCTGGCAGCGTGTTCACGAAGTCCTGAAGGGTACGCGCCGGGACGGTGATCGCACCTTCCTCGTCCACCTTCGCCCCGACCCGATTCACGATGCCGAGTTCAAGATTGGTGGCCGACAGTTTGAGTCGTCCGTCATCCGTCGAAATCAAAACGTTACTTAAAATGGGCAGCGTTGGACGGGTGGTAACAGCCCGGCTGACCACACTGAGACCTTTAGCAAGGTTTTCCTGTAGAACGGAAACGCGCATTTAGTTCGACTCCTCAATAGCAAGTATTGTTGTGAGTATACAACACTTTGTTCCCAGGGGATAGGTTCGATTGCAAGTCGGCTTCCCTACGCTCCCTCACTGATGGGTGCTGCGTGCCACATGCAGGCCGTTTTTCAAACCCGTTCGAAACGAATGCCCGGCTAAATACGTACTATTCGGTAGAAGCTGGATACAATAGATCATCAAGGGTTTTTAAGAGAAGGAAAATTTCAAATGTCGATCAGTTCCCTGCTTGGGTTTATCTCACTCGCGGGTTGGCTCATGGTGGTTGCAGGTGGCGCAATTGCCGTCAATAATGCTTCGCGTAATCGCTCGTTACGTCCGGGTATTCTGCTGGCGCTGGCCGGACTTGTGGTTGCGGTCTTGTTTTTCGCGTTCAGTTCGGGCGTGGTGCAGGTTAGCCCGGATGAAGTGGCAGTGGTTTTCAAGCAAGTGGGCGGTGATGCTGCCCAGAACTCACTTGATCCGAATCCGCTGGGGCCAGGCGTACACATCATTGTCCCGGTCATCAATATCCCGACGATCTATTCGACCCGTATTCAGACTTACACCATGGCCAAGTCCAACAATGAAGGTGCTATCGCCGGGGACGACTCAGTGCAGGCGCGTACCAAAGACGGTCAGCAGGTCTATATCGACGTGTCGGTGCTATATCGGATCAGTACCTCCGATGCCAATCTGGTGCATATCAAGTGGCAAAACCGCTACGAAGCTGATTTTGTGCGCCCAACGGTGCGTGCCGCGATCCGTGAAGTGGTTTCGGGCTACGGTGTACAAGATGCGTATGGCGAAAAGCGCACCGAAATTCAGGCGAAAGTACGCGACACGGTGGCACCAAAGTTCAAGGATAATGGGTTGTTCCTGTCGGACTTGCTGCTGAGGAACATCACGTTTAGCGACGAGTACATCAAGGCCGTTGAACAAAAGCAGGTGGCGCAGCAGGACGCCGAACGCGCCATCCAGGAAGCCGACAAACTTCGCACGCAATCCAAAGGTCAGGCTGACGCGGCAGTATTAACTGCAAAAGGCGAGTCGGATGCACTGGCCGCGCGTGCCGAAGGTGAAGCTACCGCGATTCGTACACGCGCCAAAGCCGAGGCCGACGCGCTGGCACTGATCAATGAACAGATCACCAAAAACCCGCTGCTGCTCGAATACACATACATTCAAAAATTGGCAAGCAATATCAGTTTGATATTGCTGCCCAACAATTCGCCGTTCCTGTTCGATCCATCGCAGTTGGTCAATCAGTCGAAGGGTAATGCAGGTACGACACCACAGGTCACACCCGTACCTACGCAACCACCTGTCGCTACACCGGCGAAATAATCGGGTAGTTTTGTACCTGAGACTCAAGTCCCAGGCTGAACAAACTAAGCCCACTAAAGTGGACTGAAATCGAATAAATAACCGCGTCTCTGCCTCTCTTGAAATGGAGAGGCAGAGACGCGGCAGATGTCTTGATAGTGACTAACGTAGGTTATTCCGCGCTGGCTTCGGCGGGATCGCTTGTTTCGGCGGGTAAGGCTTCGGGTGCCGGGGCGTTGATCACAAATTCGGGCGTCGGTTCGGGTGCAGCTTCAATGGTCGGGTTCTCGCCGCGTGCAATGGCAATCAGACGCTTCAAGGCTTTGTTCTTGATCAGGTCAAGCAGAATGTTACGGCGCGTCTGATCTTGCATCAGCATCTGCTTGAAGACGTTGGCCTGCTCCCCAAACTGCTCGGCCATGCGGTCAATTTCGGCATCAACTTCACTATCGGTGGCCGAAATGTTTTCCTGGTCAACCAGCTTGCCAAGTGCCAATGAACGCTCCAGGCGGCGTTTAGCGGTATCGCGGTAGCCTTCGCGCAGTGAGGCCATATCGCGCCCTTCGACTTTCATAAAGTCGGCTAGGGCAATACCCCGCTCTTTGAAATTCTGCTCAAGTTCCTGCATGATGTCGTCGATATATTCTTCAACCATCACATCGGCATACTTGAGTGTCGCGCCTTCGGTCAGCTTATCGAGTGCCGCATCCCCAAATTCATTTTCGGCGCGGCGTGTAGCAGCGTCCTGCAAGTCCTTACGAACCTTGATACGATAATCGAGCAGGTTATCGATCTGGCCGTCGGTCACTTTCTTGGCAAAGTCATCGTTCAGGATCGGCAGCGTGACGGCCTGCACTTCCTTGATCTCGACTTTGAGATTGTAGGTATGCCCCGCAAAGTCTTTATTGTCGTAATCTGCTGGAAAGTCGAGCGCAAATTCCTTGCTCTCACCTGCACTCAAACCGACAACATTTTCTGAAAAGCCGGGGATCATATCGTCCTCGGTTTTCAGGACGAGTTCGATCTCGTCTTTGGTGATCTCGTCGGTGTGTTCGTGTGGCTCATGTGCCTCGGACTCTGGCTCGCCTTCGACGTGTTCATGTTCGTGGTCGTGATCATCGGCGTGACGATGAACAATCGAGCCACTCAATTCCAGCTTCAATTTATCGCCCATCTGTGCCGGACGTGAGGTGGGTTCGACGACGGCGCGCTGTTCCTGAATGCGCTTGATCGTCTTTGTCACGTCGTCATCTGCGGCTTCGGGCGCTTCAAAGGGCAAACGCAGATCGCGGTAGCTGCCCAGATCAACATCGGGCATTTTCGGCACCGTGAAGACCAGTTTGAGACTTGGCGTGGCGTCCAGGTTGCCGGGTTCAATATCATCCAGGCGACCTGCGGCATAGGGGCTGACGCCGCTTTGATCGAGTGCTTCCTGATAAACGCTATCGCCCAGGTCTTCAATCGCTTCTTCAAGCAAGCCCTGAGCGCCTACGTAGCGCAAAATAATGTTGTAGGGGGCTTTGCCTTTGCGGAAACCGGGGATATTCGCTTTGGCACCAATACGGCGCGCAGCCACCTGCATCGCTTTTTGAACACGCTCTGGCTCAACCTCGACGGTCAAACGAGCGGTATGATTGTCCAGGTGTTCGGTCTGAGTATTCAAGAGAAATTCCTTACCAATTGAGCCGGGGCCTAAGCTACCGGCTGAGTGCGAATCAGAAGCTGGCGATTGATGGGGACGGAGGGACTCGAACCCTCACGGTTATTAACCACATGATCCTAAGTCAGGCGCGTCTGCCAATTTCGCCACGTCCCCGTAGGCGGCACATATTATACGCCCGCGTGCCCGGTCTGACAATGGACAACTGCGGGCGGGCGTGGCGGAAAGAGAACTGGTGGGGATGAAGTGGGGCAGGGTGTCGTAGAACAGCCTACATCCACTACACCTATAGGTAATGCTTGTTAGCGTTTCTTCAGGTTATTCAGATCATCATTGGCCCGCAGCATCGCTGCATTCGCCTGAACGATAAAATCGTCAAACTGGTCGGGCGAAAGTGCCGTCCAGCCGTACCGATCTGACCAATCAATATCCACCGGCCCCGAAACTACCCAGGGCGCAATCCGTGATACAAATTCAGCCATCGACATATCGGGGGTAATTCCACCGTGTTTCGCGTATGCCGCCGCAATACCTTCGATATCGAAGTGAAAAATCCATTCTGTGGTCATTATCTTCCTTATCAGTCTGCTGCCGCGCGTCGTTTCTGGTAGTGTCGGTCATGGGTAATCCCCCTCAGCGAGATCATCCTCCATGCTTTCGATGCTGGCTTTAGAGAAATCGCCCAGTCCGGCTAGCGGTTCTATTGCCAGGCGAAGCTCTACAATCGCTGTTTCGAGGCCGGACACTACCCCACGCCAATAGGTGGCCTGGTCATCACTCATGCCTGATTCTACCTTATCGCTGGCTTCTGATGCCAGTACCGCGAGTCGAGCGATTAACTTGTTCGTCGTTTCGGTATCCATTGTGCCCTTTTATTCAAGTCCAGCTTCCATTATGCTGATCTCACGACTATACACCGTGTATGCCCTATTGTAGCGTTTTGGCTATAGGTTGAGAGATGCCTCATACTACAGTTATAGGAACATTTATTAGAGTAGCACCCATCGGGCTATGCAGCGTCTGTATGCGCGTGCGCCTGTCGGTCAGCGGGCGGTCTGTCCGGCCACCCGTAACTTCGCTCACAAGGTCAGTCGGCTGGCCGCCTTAGGACTGGATGGCATCGCTCCCGCCCTCGCCGTTGAAGGTGCTGTTAACACCGCCCTTTTCACGACTTACATGTGCGAACTGCTCGTACCAACCCGACGTCCTGGGCATAGTCTGCTATTGGACAATCTCGGCTGTCAGCACGCTGAAGCGGTGCCGCAGGCGGTTGAAGCAGTGGGTGCCCAGCTTTTGTTTTTGCCGGCCTATTCCCCTGATTTTTCGCCCATTGAACAAGCTTTTAGCAAACTCAAAGCAATAGCCCGTCGACTCCGCCCGCCTTCCTTCGATGCGCTTATTGACGCCATTGCCTCCGCCTATTCACTCGTCACTAACACCGATCCGCTCAGTTTCTTTCTACAGGCTGCTTCCCTTAATGTTCTTTAATCGCTCAATCTTCCCGTTCATTGCGCTAGCAAATTGAAAAGCAAAGCCGCATGGCGTGTTCAGAAATTGTTTTATGATGCTAGCGAACGGCTCTGTATTGGTAACTGGAGAAACTAACTGTGACAAACTATATCGCGGCAAATAGCATCATTGACGGTGATAGTCGAGAAATTCTCAAATCTATTGAGCCAAATTCAATTGCGTGCAGTGTGTGGTCGCCTCCCTATCATGTGGGTAAGCAGTACGAAGTCGATATGACCTACAAAGATTGGGAAAATCTGCTACGAACTGTGATTTGCCAGAACTGTCGCTGGCATTCCAATTCATATCGTTCGGTAGATGAATTTGAATACATCTACATTTTTTGGAAACCGGGCATCACGACTGTTGATCGAGAACGCCTCAGCAAAGAAGAATGGGTCAAGTGGGGATCACGCGCAGTATGGGCGATCCCGTCTGTTCGTGCTAACGACGATCACGAAGCTAAATTTCCGGTTGAATTGCCGCGCCGTGCGATTCAGCTACTCACACAATCTGAGGATTTGGTATTGGATTGTTTTGTAGGCAGCGGTACGACAGCGGTTGCCGCGATACTGGAAAATCGTCGTTATATCGGCATTGATGCCAAAACGAAATATGTTGAGATGGCAAAAAGGGCTTGCCTACAAGCCGAGGAGACAATCCGAAGAGCGAATCTGCAACCGTTGCTCATTGCCTGGCGAACAGGTTACCACACTCATTTGACAGATCGCCGACCCCTCCATTCAAAGAGGGGTCTGGATTTGCGAGATACTACATCTTGCTTGGTGGTGGCAGTTCGCTTTTGATCTTTTCCGCAGTAGCATCCGTGGTGGGTGTTTCGCCACCGTTCAAGCCCTTGCGGAACTCGCGGATCGCAATGCCCATTTCGCCGCCCAACTTGGAAACGCGGCCAGCGCCAAACAGCACCACCACGATCACTAGCACAATCAACAACTCAGGTAAATTAAAGTGAGGCATTTCTCTACTCCTTGACCGTTTACACTTTCTACGCATTATACCACGCAATCGGATTGCATTATTATCCCGATGTAAAATCAAAATGCGGCACAACCCTGTAGAACAACGTAGAACTCCGCGGTGCTTTGTGCTATGCTATTTGGCAGAGATAATACGGACTTAAAACTAGCATGAGTGATACTAATCAGGTCTGGGTGCGCGTATGCGCGCTCAGTGAGTTGGATGCCAGCAAAGCGACAGGGGCGAATATTAATGGTCAGCGGGTAGTGCTAACCCGTTGTGGCGACACGGCGCAAACCTTACAGGGCTTTTGCAGCCACATGTTATTTCCATTGGCGGGCGGCAAGGTTGAAGACTGTGCTCTCACTTGCAGCTTGCATCACAGCAAGTTCAACGTTCAGGATGGTTCAGTCATCGAGTGGTCAACCTTTCCGCCGCTGGTCGGTGCTGCGTTGGCTGCTGTGCGGCAGCGCAAAAATTTGAGTACCTATCCAACGCGCGTGACGGATGGCGATGTGTACGTCTTGTGGGCAGCGGCTGACCCCGCCGAAGTGCGCGTTAAGGTCTCGTGATGGCGGTAAACCACGAACAACCCTCGGATACGTTCGCCTCAAATTTGCAAGTTTGCTTCGAGATATTGCTCTATCTGTCAAGTCGTATGGCAAAGCTGAGCGCGGGAGATGTGTTCGAGTTTGTCACGAGTGACTCGGGTGCCGTTGACGAAATTCCGCCCTGGTGCGATCTGCACGGCTATACATTGCTCAGCAGCGAAGCACTGCCTGATCATCATTGGCGCTTTTTGATCCAGAAGTGACGCGCATCAAGGCCGCTGACGAGGCCGCGATTGCGGAGGCCGCCGCGTTAATCCGGGCTGGCGAACTGGTTGCGTTTCCAACTGAGACGGTTTACGGTCTGGGTGCAAATGCCTTCGATAGTAACGCAGTTGCACAAATCTTCACGGCGAAAGGCCGCCCGCCGACAGATCCGTTGATCGTTCATATCGCCAGCCAGGACACGTTGAGCAGTGTCGTCGATTTCGTTTCGCCGCAAGCCGAACGCTTGATCGATGCTTTTTGGCCGGGGCCGCTGACGCTCATTCTGCCACGCGGATCACAAATTCCGCCCAATGTGAGTGCCGGGCTGTCAACCGTCGCGGTACGAATGCCCGCCAATCCCATCGCACTGGCCTTGATCAGCGCAGCGGGTGTGCCAATTGCCGCGCCAAGTGCCAATCGCTTTGCACATACCAGCCCAACGAGCGCGCAGCACGTCTACAATGATCTGGCCGGGCGTCTACCGTTGATCCTGGATGGTGGCTCAACGAGAATCGGCCTCGAATCGAGTATTGTAGACCTGACCAGTGAACGGCCACGTTTGCTACGTCCGGGCGGCACATCGCCTGAAGCCATCGCCCGGATAGTACCTGATCTGGAGATCATCACGCGCTATGCCGACTCCAGCAACGAGGCACTGCCTGCGCCCGGAATGCTGCTCAAACACTACTCACCGCGTGCCGAATTGCGTCTATTTGACGGAGAATCAGAAGCCGTGCGTGTGGCGCTTCGCCAAACCGCATATGAACTTATGTCACAAGATCAACAAGTCGGATTGCTCGTTGCCGAAGAAGATCGAGCGGCGCTGCTGGATATTGCAGCGCCGCTCGTCGTGTTGGGATCGCTAAACGAGTTGGAAGCCGTCGCGCGCCATTTGTTCGCGGGATTGCGCGATCTGGACTCTCTGGGCGTGAATGTCATCCTGGCACGCGCTTATCCGCCTACTGGAATCGGTCTGGCGATTCGGGATCGACTCTTGCGTGCCGCCGAAGGACGACTGATCCAGGTCTGATTTACCGAACGACAGGTAGATCGCGCAGCCTGCCGCCGAACACCCGCACGTAAAATGATGATACCCAGGCCGGAATACCATTGAACTGCACCAGCACCCACGAGTTATTGGCGCTGCGACCCAACGCCGCCAAAACAGTCCCCGTTGCGACCCGACCCAGAATTGCGCCTGCCGATGATGGCGCATTGCGAACATTCAAATTAGCCGTTGTTCGAACCGAGATCACGCCGGGCAGCGGCACAGAGGTTGACGTTCCCACCGGAGTTGGGCTGACCGTCACTGAGGAGTCGATCCGCACGGGTCGTAGCGGAAGCTGGTTTATATTAATCGCCAACGTGCGCGCTGGCACCCACACAATTTCGGGTCCGCCCACAAAGATCGAGAGCCATTGATTATCGGCGCTGCGATAGACCACGATCCATGACTGACCGGTATGGGTGCTGAGTCCCTGTATCGTGTTGCCGTTTGGCTGATCATAAAGCGCCGAGTCAGCGATAACCGCAGCCTTGAAAACTTCGGGCGGATGGAATATGCCCGACTGTGTGGCTGTACCGGATGCGGCCACACACGACACATCGTAACTGGCCTGACGTACCGTGCTGATGACGTTGTTGTTGCCATCGAGTTCGACTATGCTGAATGTGACCGGGTTCTTGCCCGGCGCTCCGTCGGCTGCACCGTCCGCGTCGTAAGATAGATTCGCAACGATGCTGTTCTGCGATGTACCAACGATGCGCGCATTATCTTCCTGATACAGCTTTTTGCCATTGCCATCGGTGATCAGGTAGCGGAATCTATCGGCGTTGTTGCCATCGTTGTTTGACCCGGCCACCGAAACATCCACGCTGAAGTTATTGCAATTTGCGGCAAAGCGGTTGATCACACTGCCGACGGCGTAAGCGGACGTTGCGGGCGTCCATGCGGCGACGGCCATCAGCGCAATCAGTACGCCGTAACTAATACGCAAAATAGATTTTCCGGTCATGGCTGATTATCCTTTTCCCACTCACAATTTGATGAAAAACGTCAACAAACAGCGTACCACTGAGTCTTTAGCAGGCGGCACTTGTCAGGGAAATGTCAGCCAATAGCCGAATTGGATAATCGAAAGCCAGGTTTAGTGCGGGATCGGTTCTGAGATCATCTGCACCATATCGCCCACCCGAACACGCCCGTACTTGATGACCCGGCACATGATTCCAACACGGTTCTCGACAGACTCAGGCATTCGCTCATCCAATGGCGTTAGCTGCTCACACGGTTCGCGCGGCTTGCCCAGCACGATCACCGCCTCATTGCCAAGCTGTAGCTGTGTCCCATTGGGCAGCTTTCGCAGATCGATACCGCTCAAAATAATGTTTTCACCCAGCGCCCCTGGCTCAGTTGGGTAGCCGTCTGTTTGCAATTCGGCGAGTGTTAAATCATCCATCACGTTCAGTTGGCGTTTGGGGCTGCCACCTTTGCGATCTCCTTCGATTCCGTAGCCTTCGATCAAATTGGCTTCGGTGAGCGATACCCGCAAATAGCCGATCTGGTCACGCGCTTCTTTTTGCCCCTTCGGTTTATAGACGATGCTCTTAACGGTTGCCACAATACGCCTCACGATATTTATGATTTATCAGGATTGTACCTGAAATCTGAGTTACTCTAGAGAGGGTACTGCTGAAAACGGCACACCCTTTGCTTCTACCTGAGTTACACAAGGAGATTCGTATGTCCCGTAATCGCTGGCTGCTGCCATTCATTGTGCTTGCCCTGGCAAGCTCTGCCTGTATATGTAACCCACTGTCCTGGTTCAGCAACCCGGCGGGGCAGGCCAAACGCGACGATCAGCCTGTTTTCAATGGCACCAGCATCGCATCGCTGACTACCGCCAAAGGTATCGATGCGAATGGCTGTCCACTGGCCGAGACACGCACCTTTAATGCCAGCGAGGACATTATTTACGCGGTAGCAAAAGTTAAGGGGCTGCGCCAGAACACGGCCTTGTTCGCACGCTGGGTACCCAAAAACGGCAAACAAAGCGATATAGAAGACTCGCGTATCGTGAACGCAGACCGCGCTTACCCGGATAACACCTGCGTCAACTTCGATTTGCAACCGCTTGGCTCCAATCACTTCAAGGCCGGCACCTACACCGTTACCATTTACATCAATGGCAACCCGGCTCAATCTGTCGATTTTACTTTGAAGTAGTAAGTTCACGCGAAAGGAGAGGCGGCCACAACTGATGCCCTCTGGTGACAGTTCCGCCGCAAAATATATGGCCGAGAATTATGCGCTGGTGATCTTCAATTCACGTGGTCAGTTGATCGACGCGATGGATACCATCCTACGCGATCAGGTTATTAGTGGTGAACGCGCCGCGATCATTGCCAAAGCCGAAGATAACGAAGTGATCATGCTCGATGATGACGTGACACCTACCGAAGGCGCAGCGGCGGGCGGATCGTTGGGGGCACTACTGGCGATGCTCGGTGTCGCACAAATGGGTGCATTCCTATTGCCGGGCGTTGGGCCAATCATCGCTATTGCAGTGGGCGCGCTGGCAGGTGGACTGATCGGCAGTGCAGCGGGCGGCACGTTGGCCGGGTTGATCGATATGGGTTTCAAACAGAAAGACCTCGATACCCTGACCGCGCGCCTGAAAGAAGGCGAAGTGGCGATGGTGTTACCGCTGCCTGATGCCACTAATCTGGCTAATCTCCGAACCGCTGTCGAAAAATATGGCGGCTCTGTTCTGATTGAGGCACTACCTGCGGATTCTGCATAAGGTGAGGTCATCTTGAATCAAGCGATTACGATTACGTTTGTCCCGGAGCAAGTGATTACCTGGTTGATCATCGGGCTTGTGGCGGGTTTTCTAGCGGGCGCTCTGGTTCGTGGCCGCCGCTTCGGGCTGATCACCAGCATAATCGTTGGCCTGATCGGCGCTCTGGTAGGTGGCTTTCTGTTCACCGTTTTGCGGATTCAAGTGCCTCCGGGACTTGAAGGTTCATTGAACATCCGTGTTATCGACATTCTGGTATCATTCATCGGCGCGGTAGTTGTCCTGTTTTTCCTGGGATTGTTCTACCGAACGCGCCGCATCTAGCCGCACGTTATCGATCAACCGTGTGCGCCCGATCCGCACTGCCATCGAGAGCAGCATCGGGCGCATACTCACATCCTCGATTTCTTGCAATGTATCCGCGTCAGCGGCGCTCACATAATCCACTTCGGCCAATGGTTCGGTTGCCAGCACGGTACGCATGATTTGCCTCAACTTGTCGGCGTCGTATAGTCCCGACTGATATTGGCTTTGTGCGGCACTGAGCGCCCTGTACAGTACCGAAGCCGCCGCCCGTTCAGCAGGCGATAGATACATATTTCGAGAACTCATCGCCAGACCGTCCGCTTCACGAATGGTTTGCCCAACCATAATTTCCAGTGGAAAAGCCAGGTCAACCGTCATACGCCTGATAACGGCGACTTGCTGAGCGTCTTTTTGCCCGAAGTAGGCGCGATCCGGCTGCGTCAGGTTAAATAACTTGCCGACAACCGTTGCTACACCCCGAAAATGACCGGGACGCCGTTCGCCTTCCAAACCTTGCGAAACGCCGTTCACTTCAATCGCTGTCTGAAAGCCTGTTGGGTACATTTCGGGAACAAATGGCATAAACAACAATGACACGTTCGCCGCCCGCAATAACTCTAAATCGTGTTCAGGATCGCGTGGATAGCGACTGAAATCTTCGTTCGCGCCAAACTGCGTTGGGTTGACGAAAATCGTCACGATCACCTGATCGTTTTCGCGGGCGGCTTGCTCGACCAGTGCTATATGTCCCCGGTGTAAATAGCCCATCGTCGGCACAAGGCCAACCGTGCCGCGCAAGGCACGCCGCGCCGTTCGCAACGCCGCAATCGTTTCGAGCACTTGCATAGACGTGAGTTCCAGATCGATTATTGCTTGCCGTTTCCATACAACGTGGTGGGCGACGACTCTTCCATGCCAAAACTGTGTTCGGCATCAGGGAACTGCCCATTTTCCACTTCCGCGATATAGGAATGAAAGGCGGTTTCCATCGCCTGCCCAAGTGTGGCGTACTGCTTGGTATGACGCGGCACAAACTCATCGAACAAGCCAAGCAGATCGTGGAACACCTGAATCTGACCGTCACAGTACGGCCCCGCGCCAATGCCAATCGTTGGGATATGCAGCTTTTCAGTGATCGTTTTGGCAAGCGGCGCAGGAATCTTCTCAAGCACAATCGCAAACGCGCCCGCTTCCTGAATAGCCAGCGCATCATCCAGGACATGTGCTGCCGAGTCCGAGTCACGACCTTGCAAGCGCCAACCGCCGATCTGATGCACGCTTTGCGGGGTCAGGCCAACATGACCCATCACCGGGATACCCACACTGACAATTTCCGCAACCGTTTGGGCAATGCGAACGCCACCTTCCATTTTGACCGCACCAACACCACCTTCCTGCATGGCACGCGCCGCATTGGCGAGGGCTTGTTCATGGCTAATCTGGTAGGTCATAAAGGGTAAATCCTGGATGATCAACGCCTTTTTCGTGCCGCGTACTACCAGCCGCGCGTGATAAATCATCTCATCCAGCGTCACCGGGACGGTTGTCTCGTGACCTTGCACCACCATGCCCAACGAATCGCCCACCAGAATCGCCGGAATGCCCGCCGACTCGACCCAGTGTGCCCCGGTTGCATCATAGGCCGTGACCATCGGGATACGCTGCCTATTGCGCTTCATTTTTTGAAGATCAAGAATCGTTGTTCGCATGATTTTGCAATATCTCCTCAAGCCGTCTCATCTGGTCAGCGTCGAGTCCGCGCGTCGCGGCGAGACGTGCAGTGCGCTGTCCAAGCAGGCGGTAAATTTCGGCCAGTTCGGGGTCTTTTTTGTGAAGGGTATCCAGGTGTTTTTGGACGGTAGCGGCGTCGCCGCGCACAATGGGGCCGGTCAGGGCGTGCGCCGGATCGGTTTGCGTCAGATTATCAAGCGCAGAACGCGCCAGACTCAGCAGCGCATCTTTGGCCGTTTGTTCATCGGCGGTGAAGGGGACAAGCAGCGCCAATGACTCGGCAAAGAGCGTGACGAAGTAGTTACTGGTGAGGACAGCCGCCGCGTGATACTGAGTTCGGTCAATGCCGGGGCGCAGCCAAAGCGTTACGCCTCCCATTGCATCGACCAGCCCCGCCAGCCAGCCGCGTAAGGGTTCGCGGTCTGCCTCGATCCCGAACACCGTATCTGGCGCAACCTGCATCGGGCGCGGGATCGGCACAAATGGATGCAGTCCGCCAATGAGCGCGCCCTGTCGTTTGGCCGCATTGAGCGCGGCAATCGGCATCGCACCCGAAGTATGCACCACTGCTCGATCTGCCAGATCGCACACTGCCAGTTGATCACATATCGGACTGATCAACTCATCAGGCACAGTGAGCAGCGTCAGTTGGGCAGATTGTGCGACTTCTGCCGCCGAGTCGACGATCCGCGCATGAACATGTTCGGCAAGCCGGGCTGCGGACTTTGCTGAACGACTATAAATCGCTGAGACTACGTAACCACGTGCCCACAGCGTTTGAGCGAGCGTCTGACCGACTCGCCCTGCACCCACGATGCCCAGCGAAGGTCGCCGCACTTCGCCAGATGATCCGGGATTGTTAGGGCGACTTGAATGTTCCAACATGATACCGTACCCGGCACCTTCAACAAGTCACCCCAATTCAGGGATCATTGTACGACGATCCGCCACAGAGTTCAAGAGGTTAACTCGTTTTTGTCAGTCGAAGCGCCCCGACTCAACAGGTTCGGGTGTTGCTGTAGTGATGATCGGCGCTGGTACAGCGGCCTTCGGTGCAGTCGGTGGGAGTGGCTTCCAATGGCCTGAGACCGGGATGTTGCTGCCGGTGATGCCAAAAACGACGCTGCTATCCGGCTGGCTGATCGTCTTTGAGCCGATAGGGAACACATTCTTGAGATAGAACGTCCCATTCGATAAGCGGTAGATGCCAATGCCATCCTGCCCGATCCCCGTCCAATCGCCTTTGAATGGCCGATCCAGCACAATCCCATAAAAGGTATCATTGTCCGAGAATTGCAGGCACAAAACGTTATTGCCGGGCGGCGTGCCATTGCAGGATTGGTTCGTCATCCAGAAGTGAGCGTAATCGGGTTCATATACCGCCGCTGTATCGAGTGCCCCGCCATTCCATTTGCCTGCCAGACCCAGCCAGCCCGGATTACCCAGCACGATTGTGTAATCGGCGTAAATGTTTTGATTGACGCCCGGCCAGGCACTTGCCAGATAGATCAAGCCGTTTGAGGGGCGGAACACGCCGACGCCATCATGGTATCTCCCAACTCCGTCATTTTGGATTGCGTAGACCCAGCGCCCAGAGAGCGGAATATCATTCGGATTGCCAAAGATGAATTGCCGCGTGAAAGACGCACCCTGCACATTGCTATCGTACAATGTGAAAAAGCCGAGTTGTTGATTGTAAATGCCTACCGTATCAAAGCCATCGCCATCCCAATCGCCAACAACCGGATAGCTGTTCACATCACCCACCGTAACGATGATGTCTGCGGTACCCGGCGTGTTGCTGTTTCGCAAGTAGAAGGTGCTGTTGTTGCGATTATAAAAGCCAATCGTATCGGGGGCGCGTGGTGTGACCGTCGCCGTGCGGGTTGCGGTCGCCGTTGACGTTTTAGAAGGCGTTGGGGTATTGGTTCGAGTCGCGGTAGCTGCCCCAAAAGGTGTTGAAGTGGCATACGGATATTGGCTTTCATACGCGCCAATATCGCAGCGCCCGAACATGGTACGTGGCTGACCGATCTGGTCTGTTGCCAGCAGCATATTCGATGTATCTTTGCAGCCGTTCGGATCGCCTTTATCAATTGCCGGACTGTCGCGGCGGATCGCCAGCACGCCATTGCTGTACGGATCGAAACTTGGGTTTAAGGGACTAGCGCCTGTCCCGGTCAGATCGCCGCTACCACCTGTCAAGGTACAAGGGCTGACATTTCCGATCAGGTTATAGCCAAACGAAACGAACGTCCCATCACAATCACTTGGATTAGTTGGAATGCCGGTATTCCCGGCGATGAGCGTATTGTGCAGTGAGATCGCGCTGTTATTGCCCTGATAAATACCGCCGCCGCGCTCGGCACTGTTTTGACCAATCGTCACACTGGCAAGATTGACGCTGGTCTGAGGCGCGGCATAAATCGCGCCGCCCAAGCCATTATTGGCAAGATCGGCGCTGTTGCCCGCGAAGGTAGTGTTGACCGCGCTGAGTGTGCCAGGGAAATCCACCTGCACACCGCCGCCCGAACTTGGCACGCCCAACACATGATTCGCATAGAAGGCGCTATAGGTAATTAGCACATCGGCAGTGGTTCGCAAGCCACCGCCGTTGAGCGCCTTACCGCGTGTAAAAATGAAATGATCGATGAAGACGGGGCCGCTGCTGATCGACATACCGCGCTGCATATCCTGGCCGTCAATCGTTGAGACGCCAGTTTGCGCCGCGAAGTCGATACTCCAACCGCCGCGCAAATGGATCGATTTGGCAACATTGACCACCTCAACGCCATTTGAAGCAGTGTATATACCCACTGAAACACGAATTTCGTCCCCGGCGGCGGCCACTGCAAGCGCCCGATTGATCGTGCCGCAGGCGAAATCCGGGCTGCCGCAATCATTCGAGTCGAGGCTGCCCACTTGCACATAATACACACCCGCCGCGTGGACAGATGCACTTGATTTCAGGAAAACGGCGATCAGGATAATTAGAAATATCAGCACTGCGAATAAGGCTTTGAAACGACGCAAAACAAGCATGTCGCCTCCGCAAAGAGCAGCCGCGCAACTGTAATTAAGCATACCATGAATAAATGTATTCTCAACTGCTTCTGTGCTAGAATCGCAGCACCATTTCTACTTTACAAAGGTATTCAGCAGTGAAAAAGTTTACGTTTGGCTTAATAGTGGCGCTTGTCGCCGTGATGATTGCGCTGCCGGGCATGGCTCAGTGGCACGCTGCCGCCGCCGATACGGGGGCGTCGCTGGTCACGGGTAAATACGAGATTACAAATCCCACCTACGTGGAGTCGGGCGCAGAACTTGACGTAATCATGTCCGATATGAGCTACGAGATTGCACACGATCCTGATGTCGAATCGAAACCGGAAGGCGTGGTTGTTGGCACGATTCAGGGCACGACAGCCAAAGGTAGTTATCAATTACAACTGCCGATCAAACCGCGTGGCCCGTTATTCAACCTGGATAAGAGCGCGCCCGATAAAAAAGGTGTTGGCATTTATGTGATCGCGGCGGGCGATCATCCCACCTCACCGGACATCACGAACTACCGAACCTTCATTGGAGCGATTGCTACGGCGAACTTTGATGAGCAGTTATACCGCACGACAGGCGGCAAAATTTTCATCTGGTCGCCCGATAAAGGCGAAAAATTCCCGACAGAATTTGGTGAGGATGGCATCCTGTTCACAGATGATGATCCATTGGCCGAAGTCGCCGTCGGTTGGTCGATGATCGATCTGGATCAGAAGCCGTTCAAGATCACGCGCAACGATAAAGTTGAAGCCAATCTGGTCGAAGGTGGCGGCGCTCTGGAAGATTATTCCAAGCTGAGCTACGCCGAAGCCTGGGAAAAGGTATTCACCCGCGTCTCGACTCGCTATCCATTCACCAAACTCAAGAAATTGGATTGGAAAGCGATCCGGGCAAAAGTACAGCCGCTGGTCGATAATGCCACCGATGACAGCCAGTTCGAGGAAGCAATTCAGGCCTTCGTGCTGAGCATCCCGGATACGCATGTGGCGATGGGCGCGCTTCCGCAAAAAGCGCAGGTTGCCATTTTGGGTGAATTAGGCATTGGCGATCTTGTGCTAACCACAGATGGACAGGTCGTCGTCAAGTATGTAACGCCCAAAGGCCCGGCGGAACGTGCCGGAATGAAGGCCAAAGCGGTGATCACCCAGGTTGACGGTAAACCCGTCCTGGATGCGCTGAACGCCGCCCCATTGATTTATAGTGGTGCGTCAACACCCTGGTTCAAGCAGTACGAAACACTCAAATGGTTCTTGCGCGGCAAAGTCGGCACGAAAGTAACGCTCACTTTCCAAAATGAGGGTGAAGACGCGAAAACGACTGAAATCCGCCGTCGACAGGCCACCAAATACCTATTTGATGTTGCGCCTGACTCGCAGTCTGATCCAACTGAACTGGTTGTGAGCGCCAAAGTCCTGCCCTCGCAAATTGGTTACATCAAAGTACGCAACTTCTACCAACAACGCCCTTTGGAGTTCCGACTGTTTCGGCAAGCCGTTCAACAAATGATCGATGCAAAGGTCAAGGGGATCATCATTGATGATCGTGACAATGCGGGTGGCTTCTCGGATATGGGAACGGCAATGGCTGGACTTTTCTTCCGCGAAAAGACGCTTATTGCCTCGCGTCAGACACAAAATGAAAAAGGCGAATTTGTGAGTCGCGGTAAAGAATATATCTATCCACAGGATATTTTCTACACTGATCCGGTGGCCGTGCTGATCAATGCCAATACAGTTAGCGAAGGCGATTACTTTGCCTATTTTATGAAGCGTGCGCCCAATGGCTTCATCGTGGGCACAACACCGAGTTCTGGTGCAGAAGGTGGTATTCAGTCGTACAAACTGCCCGGCGATTTCGATTTTCAGGCACCGGAAGTACCCGCCGTCGATGAAAATGGCAAGAACATTATCGAAGGTAAAGGCGTCGAGCCGGACCTCAAAGTTTCGATCACTGCCGAGGACATTCAAAAGGGTAACGACCCGGTCTTGAAGGCCGCCGAAGATAAGATTCTGGCGGGCGGCAAGTAACCCTTACGATCCACTAACCCTACCCATTTTGGCGTGCTGATCTCATTGTTGAAACGAGGGCAGCACGTCAGGCCTCACGATTTGTTAACAAACAGTTGACGCGCTCCAGGATGCTCATACAATCAGGCCATCATCTACTATTCTGGAGATTCAATAATGCCCTATCAAATGGCCTGGATAGTACCCAGGCGCGTCCTGTTAACAACCTTCTCTGGAATGATCAGTGGCACGGAACTGCAGCGATTCATCGCCGAAATTCGGAGCGAAGTTAGCAAGGGTCAAGCGCCTGTGTATCACATCAGTAACAGTCTGGCGATGGAGAAGGTGGAAGTTTCGCTCAAGTCGCTTGGCGATATGATCAAAACGGTGCCTGTATTTTCCAGCCTGGGAATGCAAATTGATGTAAATCATGCGCGCGGTCTTAACGCTTTCCTGGCTAAGTTCAGCGCACAGATTGTCCGGATCGAGGCGCATACCGTCTCAACAGTAGATGAAGCGATTGCCTTGCTGAAACGGGTTGACGGTACGCTCAGTGAGGCCGTCTGGGAAGTGCCCACTGATGAACTGATACTGACATGACCGTTACCGATACTCAGGCCACACTCAATGGGCAGGTTGCCCTCATCACAGGCGGGACAGATGGTATCGGCAAAGAATGCGCGCTGAAACTGGCACAGGCGGGCGCTGATCTGATTCTGGTTGGACGCAGCGATGAAAAAGGTGCGCGTGCTAAATCGGAAATCAGCGCGGCAGTGCCCAATAGCCGGGTCACCTTCTGGCAGTACGATCTATCGCTGATGCGCTCTGTACACGCATTAGCTGAGGCCATTCAAAAAAAGTACCCCCAACTCGATATGCTGGTACACTCCGCCGGAGTGATGCGGCCACGCCTCATGTTTTCTTCGGAAGGCGTGGAGATGGTGTTCGCTGTGCAATATCTGGCGCGCTACTCCCTGACACACGCACTATTGCCTCAACTCAACGCGCAGAGCCGCATTGTGAATGTATCAGCGGCAGGTACAATGCCGATCCGATTAGATTTCGATAATCTGAACGGTCAGAAATTCTATCACGGCGTCTATGCACTGATGCACGAATCCATCGCCAATGATCTGTTCGCGCTGCGCTTCATCCGTCAGCACCCAACTATTCGATTTTACGGTTACGGGCCATTTTACGTGCGTACTGGATTGTTTACGGATATGCCCTGGTGGTTCAAACTCAGTACGGCCACATTCGGGCGGTTAGTCGCCACAACGCCGCAGGTGGCCGCTCAGGATGTTGCCAATCTCTTGATGGGTGATCGTCCAAACGGGTTGTACAGCCGCCACCTGAAGCTGATTCGCCCCACACGCTACCGTTCAGATAGCGTCGTGCAGGAGCGGCTGGCCGAGGTCAGCGAACGCATGGTCGCCAACGCGCTCCAACGCGCAATTCATTAGTGCGCTCGTTGGCTCAGGCTGAGGCTGATTGTTTGTTTGTCGAAAATAAGAGAAACGCACCCTGATGGCGTACAATAGAACGGTCAATTTTCTTCACAAAAGGTAGGTTCAAACGTGGATCACGCCGAACGTCAGCAAAAGATCGAGTCCTATGGGGCGGCCTACACGCAGCTTGTAGATGCTCTGCAAACCCTCCCAAAGGAAATGTGGCACTTCAAACCCGCGCCAGATGAGTGGAGCGTTCATCAGATCGTCGTTCACATCGCGGATAGTGAAGCCTTCAGCTTTTCCCGTTTCCGCAAAATGGTGGTTGAACCCGGTTCGGCCATCGTCGGCTACGATCAGGCATTATGGGCAAAGGTGCTGCGCTATGATGATCAAAGCATGGAAGACGCGCTTGAACTATTTCGCTTTTTGCGCGGCAACACCTACAAACTGATCAAGTTGATGCCGCCCGAAGTCTGGACGCATACCTACTACCACCCCGAAAGAAAAAACATGGTCAGCATGGACGACTGGCTGCTGACCTATGAAAATCATATTCCACTGCATATCCGCCAGATGCAGGCTAATAACGAGGTATGGCAAGCGAAAAAGTAGGCCATACCTTGCTTGAGTTAACCCGCATAAGCAGCCAGATAGTCCGTGTAGCCGCCTGCATAATCGCGTAACGAGCCGTCCTCAAAAGCAAGTACCCGATCAACAACCTTGTCCAGGAAGTAGCGGTCATGCGAAATGACCAGCACCGCTCCGTCAAAGTCATCAAGGGCGTTTTCGAGTGCTTCTGAGGACGGTATATCAAGGTTGTTGGTTGGCTCATCCAGCAAGAGCAGATTCGGCTGTGTCAGCATCAGGCTGGCAAGTTGCAAACGACTGCGCTCACCGCCGCTCAACGTGCCAATCGGCTGCGTGGTCTGCATATAGCTGAACAGGAATTTGCCCAGGAACGCCACCGCTTCACCCTCACCAATCGGTGTCAGATCGCGTACTCGCTCAATCGGCGTGCGGTGCAGCCACGCATCAAGCGTTTGGTGTTCCTGCGAATAGTAGCCGATCCGAATGCTAGGGCCGACCTTGATAGTCCCATCCAGCGGCGCGAACTGTCCCAGAATGAGTTTGAACAAGACTGATTTACCCGCGCCGTTTGGCCCAACCAACCCAACGCGCTCCCCGTGCTGAATCAGAAAGTTCAGATCATCGAACAACAGGTCGTCATTAAAAGCCATCGAAAGCCGTTTGACTTCGAGTGCTTTGGTACTGCCACGCCACCCGCCAAGCTGCAATTCCATCTGACGGCGTTCTACTACTTTTTCGATGATTTCGCCATTGGCCTCCATTTTATCCAGCATCTTGCGACGGCTGCGCGCCTGCTTGATATGCCGTTCGTCTACCACGATTCGCGCCCAGTGTTCAAAGCGTTTGATAGCTTCTTCGATCCGCGCGATCTCTTTTTGCTGTGCGACGTACATTTGCTGCTGACGCAGACGGCGCAGTTCGTTTTCGGCAGTGTAGGCGCTGTAGTTGCCTTTGTAAAAGTTCAACTTGCCATCGGCCAATTCCGCGATCTGGGTTGCCACTTCATCGAGCAGGTAACGATCATGCGAAACAACGATCACTGTACCTTCGTAGTCTCGGACAAACGCTTCCAGGTTACGCTTCGCATCCAGATCAAGATGATTGTCCGGCTCATCGAGCAGCAAAACATCCGGCGATTCCATCACCAGTTTAGTTAATGCAACTAGTTTCTTCTGACCGCCGCTCAGTGTATCGGTGAGTAGATCAAAATCAGCGGGCGTGAAACCGAGCCGCATCAAAGTTTCTTTGACCTTGCTGGCATGACGCGGGCCGTCCAGTCGTTCGTACTCGGCCAGGGCCTTTTCCTGACGCGCCAAAGCCCGCCCCAACGCGCCTTCGTTATTGTAGACCGTCGGATCGCCAAGCTGCGCCTCGACACGCGCCAACTCTGCTTCGACCTGCGCCAGTTCCGGCGAAAGGGTCATTGCTTCATCTAAAAGGGTGCATCCCGGCGTCAAGTGGACTCCTTGCGGCAGATAGCCAACGCTGACGCCGCGCATCCGTGTGACTGTGCCCGCCTCCAAACGCGCTTCGTTCACAATTACCTTGAGCAGTGTCGATTTGCCCGCGCCGTTTGGCCCGATCAGCCCGACGCGCTCTCGATCACCAATCGACCAACTCAGATCGCGGAAGATGAGCCGTCCGGCATGGTTGACCGCAATTCGATCCAGATAAATAAGATGCATGATTATCACTCCATTCTGAACACGACGGGAATCAAAAACGGCGATAGGTGTGCGCCTATCGCCGTTGACTTACAAGTTATCAGGAAATACTAGCTGGTCAGCAGGCGCACCTATTCAAGGAACGCCCGAAATTGGACGCGATCAGACTGCGGGATAAGATCGTGCTGCGACCAAAGTAAATCATAAGCGGCATTGTAGCAGAAGATGATTCGACTGTCCAGTTCGGATTATAATCACAGCAGAGGATGGCAAATGCCCAAAAACCGATTATTTCCGATCATATTTATCCTGTTTTTGGCGGCGTATTATCCAGCGCAGGCGCAAAGCGCAAAGTTGGCTGCTGCCTGGATAGATCGGGACGGGCTATGGCTGTGGCATGAAGGTGATGCAGCGCCGAACAAACTGGCCGCGTCCGCCGGGTCATTGCAACCGGGCTTTTCGCCCGATGGCAAACGACTAGGCTATTTCACTGAGTCGGTGTTTGAACTGACGATCCTTCGGTTGGACGGATCAGTAGAGCGCCGAATCGTACTGTCGCGTCTGATTTCGGAAGTGGCCTGGCTGGACGATCAAACGATACTGTTCAACACGCGCACGCTCAGAACTGATGAGCAAACGCTGCGTACTGCCCAAAATGATGATCTGTGGCGTATTGATCTGACCAATGGAGAAGTGCGCCAGGTTTGTACCGATGGACAGGGCGGGCAGTTCACGATCAGTCCGCGCCGTGATCGAATCGCGCTGGTGACGCCCGGTAACTACGCCGATCAGTCGCCCGGCACGGTTAGCACCATAGATCGAGACTGCCAGAAGCGTACTGATTTTATGAAGTTCCCGGTTATCAACACCGCTTCATCGACTGTGTACTACCCAACGGTGCAGTGGGAGCCGGATGGATCGGCACTGCGGACGGCCATCCCCGATCCAAAGCTGATCTATGACGGCACGCGCTTAACGCAGCTCTGGCGGCTCTCTGATAAAGCGCAGAACATCGGTGCGGTGCAGGCCGATTTCTTTGGCCGCCCGACGTGGTCAGCCGATGGACAATGGCTCACTTTTTTACGGCGAAAAGGTGTTGATCAGCTAAGTTTGATTTTGACTGGCGGTGACGGTAAGAATCCTCAAACGATTGCTGAGGGAAAAGTTGGCGCATTTTCAGCCAGTCAGTGGTTGCCAGATGTGCCGTTGTTCACCTATGTGAATGGCAAACCGGGTGAAGTGTGGCTTGCTGGATCAACTACTGCTCCGATGAGGTTGGGGACTGAGCCTGCTTTTCAAGTCGTGTGGACGCCAGACAGTGTCGCCTATTTTTATACAACAACGCCCGGATTGGCCGGGGCACTGCGTTATGCTACCCGCGCGGCCATGCAGCCCCAAGCGATTGCCCAGGTGAACGATCTGCGCGCGCTGGCAGCCGCGACTATACCTTGAGGTTTGCTTAACACACTAGGGTTGTGCTAACGTTAGATCAACTTCTCTGCGCTGCAAGATCGGATACGTAATGCCCCAACCTGCCCCCGGCTCAAACTATGATGTCATTGTGATTGGTGCCGGGATGGCAGGTTTGATCGCGGCGGGTTATCTGGCACGCGATGGCGCGCGGGTCTGCGTGCTGGAAGCCAACCACCAGCCGGGCGGATTAATGGCAGGCATCTGGCGAAAAGGCTTCTACTTCGATGTTGGCGATCAGTCTTTTGAGAGCGGCAACGTCTTGTTTCCGTTGCTCAAAGGGCTTGGCATTTATGACGATCTGACTTTTTTACGGGCGTGGTATCGTTTCAAGACGCCGAATATCGACGTTCAGATTCGGGAGTCGGGCGATTTGCCAGGAGCCTTCACGCGCGGTTTTCCTGATGAAGCCCAGGCCACGAAAGCCTTTTTCGATGAACTGAACCGCGAACTGTACATTTTGTCGCCCGCACTGCACGCCGATCACAATCCGATCTTGCATCAGGGCGCGGGGTCGGTAATGGCTGCCGTTCGGCTGGCGACTCACATGGGCATGAATGCGCCGCGTCTATGGCGACTGCTGCACACACGGGGCTGGGCACGCGCCTCGGATTATTATGAGGCGGGCAGCGCCGCGCTCGACTTTTTTCAGCGTATGGGCTACAAGCACATGAGTCTGTTCATCTGGCTTGGCTTCATGCACTCGTGGATGTACGACTACTGGTATCCTGTCGGCGGCATTCAGGCGATGAATGATCGATTGGCCTCACGAATCGAGGAATTGGGCGGCCAAATTTTCTACAAACGCGCGGTCACACGCCTGATTGTGAGTGGTAAGCGTTTGCAAATTAGCGGCGTTGAGACGGCCAAAGGCGATACGATCTATGCCCCACAGGTGATTCACACCGGTGATATGAAGCAGCTATACCAACATTTGTTACCACGTTACAGTCGTTTGGAGGCGTGGCGGGAACGCATTTTGCAAGGCTCACTCTCCGAAGCCCTGACCTCGGTTTATCTCGGTCTGAACCTTCCAGCGCAAGTTATCCAGGATTGTTTGCAGACGCATCACACCTTCTATTTTCCACATTACGATGTTCACGATCCACATGAGATGCACGGCGCAGATTTGCATGGCCGCGCCTGGGTTGAAGTGAGCGCACCTGGCATCGATCCGCAAAATGCCCACCTTGCGCCGCCCGGCCAAACCTCACTGGTGCTGCAAACGATGGTGCGCGCCGCCTGGTACGATCATTGGCAGACCGAAGGGCAGCACGACAAACGAGCCTATCGTGCGCTCAAGGAGCAAGTGGCCGCGCAGATGATCAAGACGCTGGGACATTTGATCCCCGGCGTCGAAAAGTACGTTGTTTACAAAGACGTGGGCAGCGCCTTGAGTGCGTCACGCTTCACGCACAACACAGGCGGCGCGACGGCGGGTTGGACATTCGATCCGCATTCGTCTCCATTACGTAATCGACTGGTCTCGATCCGAACGCCCGTTGCGGGTCTACTCACGGCGGGGCATTACGCGATGTGGCCGGGCGGCGTACCGATGGCGGCACTGACTGGGCGCTTGGCAGCAGATCGCGCGTTGGGAAAGCCATTCGGGAAACTCCTAGGCTTTGTCGAGCGATTTTTGCCGCTGCCTGCCTTTCCGCCTCACGACGATCCAGGTGTGACCGACGCGCCACCCGAACGTGAGTAGTTAATCAGAATGGCCTTGTACACAGTCGATTGTGTTACAATTCGCCGAATTATTCTGAGTTATTAATCATCCTGAACTAAGCTGAAAACTCATGACGAAACGTTATTCCCACCGGGATCGCCCGCTTGATCGTCTGGTGCTGTGTTTACTTTACCGCTCGAATCGACGTGGCTACCGCCGCCGACGTGGGTTATTTGGGCCGTTTTTGGAATGGTTGTTCGGCATTCCAACGCGCCAACGCCCTAGCAGCACAAGCCGGGGACGCGCCCAACCCGCCACACGACGCACGACCACCCGATCAACGCGCAACTCTGGCTCGGAACCGCTCACGATTGCCGAACGGCGCGCATTGGAATACCGTCAGCGGCAGGGATCGCAAACAGCGGCACGCCCTGCTCACCCCGCAAAGGCACGTACTTTTCACGAGAAGCGCCCATCCGAACGTGGCGTTCAATCGAATCTTGATAAACGGCCACAGGGCAATCAATCTTTCAAACCGATCCCGACCCCAACCGGGCAACCGCCTTATCGGTTATCGCTGGATAATGTGTTGCCAGCCGATCAGATGACCGCCATTCGCAATGCCGGGCGCATCCTGATGCACGTTGCGGGCGATACAGGTGGCGTCAAAGCGCCGGAGTCGCAGCAGATCACGGCGATGGCGATGGAAGCGCAGTTCAATTTTCCCGATGTAACCTTGCGACCCGCCTTTTTCTATCACCTGGGCGATGTGGTCTACTACTACGGCGAACCAAAAGAATATTATCCCCAGTTTTATGATGCGTATGTTCATTACGCCGCGCCGATCTTTGCCATTCCCGGCAATCACGACGGCGATCTGACCGATGGCAGTCCACCTTCGCTGAGCGCCTTTGTCGAGAATTTCTGCGCCGCGACTCCGCATGTCACGAAGGAAGCGGGCGAAACCGAACGTGACGCAATGACGCAGCCGAACGTCTACTGGACGCTTGAAGCGCCATTCGTGACGTTCATCGGCCTCTATTCCAACGTGCCCGAAGGCGGCAAACTCGATAACGATCAGATCGCCTGGTTCATCAACGAACTGCGAGCCGCGCCCACCGATAAGGCGCTGATCGTGTGCGTGCATCATCCGCCCTACTCCGGCGATAGTCATCACAGCGGCAGCCATTACATCGCCGAATTGCTGGACAATGCCTTCAATCAGACCGGGCGTTGGCCGGATATTGTGTTCGCGGCGCACGTTCACAACTATCAACGCTTCACGCGCGAAATCGCACAGCGACACATTCCCTATATCGTGGCGGGCGCGGGCGGCTACTGGCATTTGCACTACATGGCGAAGCAGCCCGATGGCAGCAAAACGCCGGTGCCGTTCAAGATGCCCGACGGCCCGTTGACGCTCGAAAGCTATTGTGATGATCGACACGGCTTTTTGCGGCTGATGGTCACGCCCAAACAGATCAGCGGCGAGTATTTCGCCTGCCCACGCCCGCACGAGTCATGGCGCGGCCAGGCCGAACGGATCGATGGTTTTGTGCTGGACTGGCACACGCACAAGCTGACCAAAGGCACGGACTTACGGTAGAGGGATTCATATTGGTGTGGGCAAGTGAGGTAAACTAGGGCGCTATTCTCCGGCTAAGGAGTCAGCTTTTCAAACATGAGTGAGCAGGACGTTTCAACGCAGCTAGAAAGTTCCTCGAATTTCATCCGTGAAATTATTGATGAGGACAATCGCACGGGCAAGTATGACCGACGGGTTCATACGCGCTTTCCGCCCGAACCGAACGGCTATCTGCATATCGGGCACGCCAAATCGATCTGCCTGAATTTTGGGCTGGCGCGCGATTACAACGGCAAGGGCAACTTACGTTTCGATGATACCAACCCAACCAAAGAAGAACAGGAATATGTCGATTCGATCATCGCCGATGTGCGCTGGTTAGGCTTCGATTGGGAAGATCGGCTGTTTTTTGCCTCGGATTATTTCGATCAGCTCTATGAATTCGCGGTCAAATTGATCAAAGACGGCAAAGCCTATGTTGACGATTTGAGCGGCGACGAAATGCGCGAATATCGCGGCACGCTGACCGAACCAGGCAAAGAAAGTCCCTGTCGCAACCGATCTGTCGAAGAAAACCTTGATCTGTTTGCGCGGATGAAGGCGGGCGAATTCCCGGACGGCGCAAAAGTGCTGCGTGCCAAAATCGATATGGCGTCGGGCAATCTGAACCTGCGCGATCCGGCGATGTATCGTATTCGTCATGCCGAGCATCACCGCACTGGAAACAAGTGGTGCATCTATCCGATGTATGATTGGGCGCACGGCCAATGCGACTCGATTGAGGGCATCACCCATTCGATTTGTACGATTGAATATGCCGATCATCGTCCGCTGTATGACTGGTTTTTGATTCAGTTGGGCATTTATCGCCCGCAGCAGATCGAGTTCGCGCGCCTGAACATGACGTATACTGTGATGAGCAAACGTAAACTGCTCAAGCTGGTGCAGGACAAGCACGTTAGCGGCTGGGACGATCCGCGTATGCCGACTATTTCCGGGATGCGACGGCGCGGCTATACGCCCGAAGCGATGCGCGATTTCTGTGATCGGATCGGCGTCGCCAAGAGCAATAATGTAGTGGAAATCGGGCTGTTGGAAGCGTGCGTGCGCCAGGATTTGAACCTGCACGCGCAGCGCGTCATGGCCGTACTGAACCCGATCAAGGTGGTGCTGACCAATTACCCCAAAGATCAAACTGAGGAGCTATCCGCCATCAATAACCCCGAAGATGAAAGCATGGGGGCGCGCACGGTGCCGTTTTCGCGCGTGCTGTACATTGAGCGCGATGACTTCATGGAAACGCCTTCCAAGAACTTTTTCCGGTTAGCACCGGGACGTGAAGTCCGTTTGCGTTATGCGTACTTTATCAAGTGCGACGAGGTGATCAGGGACGAGCAGGGTAACGTCGTGGAACTGCGCTGCACTTACGATCCGGCGACGCGCGGCGGCGATGCGCCTGATGGCCGCAAGGTGAAGGCGACACTGCATTGGGTTTCAGCGGCTAACGCACTCGATGCTGAAATTCGCAGCTACAACTATCTGTTCACGCAGCCGTTCCCGGAAGATACCGCCGAGGGTGAACATTTCCTGGTCAACCTGAATCCAAATTCGCTGGAAGTCTCGACAGGCTGCAAGATCGAACCATCCGTGAAGGGCGCAGCAGCCGGTAGTCGTTACCAGTTCGAGCGACAGGGCTATTTCTGCATCGATCCCGATTCGACGGCGGATAAGCTGGTTTTCAATCGGACGGTGGTGCTCAAGGATACGTGGGCGAAGGTGCAGCAGAAGGGCTGATAGAGGGGTGCGGAAAGCAAACGGAGCGGTCTGATAAGGCTCAGAACCGCTCCGCAAATTGTAGGTACACTTAATTATTCGGTCTTCGCAGCTTCAGCTTTTGCAGCGGGTCGGCGTGGTTTTGCGGCTGGTTTTTTGGCGGGAGCGGGCGTCGGCTGGGTACCAATAGGACGGTACTCCCAACGAGGGCCAAATTCCAATTTGCCTTCTTCGCGCGAAAAAATACGCAGTTCTGCATTATCATAGTTGAACACGCCCTCATAGGAACGCCGCTCATCGAGGGCGACCTGTGCTTGATCAAGGGTGTCGAACTTGTCGATAATGCGCCAATTCTCTTCGTAATGCCTACGAACGGCCAGACAAAAATAGACTTTTTTATTCACGGCACACCTTCTCCTTATTTTCTGAACACAAACGGCACAAGATGAAATCACCTTGTGCCGTTTCACCAATTCAGATCATACCGCTAATTAGAAGCGGCTGCGAGACTGACCACGCGAGCCGGAACTGTTGTTGTCACGGCGACCACCACCAAAACCACCGCTGCCACCGCCGCTTGAGCGATCTTCACGTGGACGGGCTTCGTTCACGGTCAGGTTACGGTCATCGAGGGTGTAGTTGTTAAAGCGATTGATGGCTTCACGAGCGCCTTCTTCGGTGTTCATTTCGACAAAGCCGAAACCCTTCGCAACACCCGTATCACGATCCATGATCAGTGCTACGCTATCGACAGGGCCGACTTGCGTAAACAGTTCGCGGATTTGTGCTTCGGTGGTTGAATAGGCCAGATTGCCGACATACAGCTTTTTTGCCATGAGAGGCTCCTTATAGAGAAACTTGTTCCTGGATAGAGTGGGAACGGACATGGCAGAAAAGAGCAGAAGCCGCGACTTGAAAACAAAAAGCGCCGAGTGCAATCTTGAACCAGAGGGATTAACGAACCCTATCTACCAATCATTATAGCACACAATAACTATTTTTGCTACGGGCAATATATAAAGCTTTTCATGCCCAGGAATGGCGGCTATGCTATGATAGAGGTCATCCTATCTCGGAATTTTCATCATGACTCGAAAACACATCCTCTCCTTATCAATCATTTGCCTGTTTTTGATCTGTCTGGGCGTGCAGGTACGCCCTGCTCTGGCGGCAACCTTTACCGTTAACAGCACGGCGGATGACGGTACGCCGGGCACGCTCCGATGGGCAATTGAGCAGGCGAATATTACGGCTGGTGCCAACACGATCAATTTCAATATCGGCGGCGCAGGCGTCCACACCATTACCGTAACGTCTGATTTCCCGATAATCACGAACTCTGTAATCATTAATGGCATGACTCAGAGCGGCGCAAGCTGCGGCACATCGCCCGGCACGGCTGCCTTGCTGATCGAAGTGCGCGGCTCTGGCCTTTTTAGCGGTCTGGTCATCAGCACCACGAACACAACTTTACGCGGCCTGATTATCAACGGCTTTTCGGATGCGGGAGTGATCATCAATGGTAACAACAATACCATTACCTGCGATTTCATTGGCACGAACGCTGCCGGAAGCGCCGCGCTTGCCAATGATGGCGATGGCGTGCGGATCAGCGGCGGCAGCAATACGATTGGCGGCACAACAGCGGGCACTGGCAATCTGATCAGCGGGAATGGCGGCAGTGGCATCCAGATCACGAGTGCAAATGGCAAAAACAATTCGATTACGGGCAACTATATCGGCACCAATGCGGCGGGCACGGCACGGATCGCCAATGTTACAAGTGGAGTGTATATCACAGCGGGCGCGACTACCAACACAGTCGGCGGTCTGACAACAGCGGCGCGCAATCTGATCTCTGGTAATACCGGAATCGGCGTACAGATCAGCGGTGTGGGGACTCTGGGTAACACGGTGCAGGGAAACTATATCGGCACAACGCTCAGCGGCAACGCGGCGCTTGGCAATGGCGCGGTAGGCATTTCAGTTGATACAGGCGCGTCGCCCAACACGATTGGGGGCACAACGGCGGGCGCTGGCAATCTCATTTCCGGCAACGTGGCATCCGGTGTAAGCATTGATGCTGCCAACAACATCACGGTAGCGGGCAATTTGATCGGGACGAATGCGGCAGGTACGGCACGGATCGCCAACGGCGGGAGCGGAGTCTCGATCACGACTGCCGCGACGGGGAACACCATCGGCGGCACAACAGCGGCGGCGCGCAACCTGATCGCGGGCAATACGGCCAATGGAGTCCTGATCGACGGTGTAAATACAAACGCAAACAGCGTGATCGGGAACTACATCGGGACCAATGGGGCGGGTACAGGCGCGCTGACCAATGGCGCGAACGGTGTTCGCATTGATGATTCGGCAGCCAATAACATTATTGGTGGCAGCACGCCAGGCAGTGGCAACCTGATCAGTGGCAACACACTGGCGGGTGTTCTAATCACCGATGCGGATACGAACGGCAATACCGTTGCAGGTAACTTGATAGGGACGAATGCAGCGGGTACAGGCCCGCTCCCCAATGCTCAAAGTGGCGTGAAGATTATCAGTGCCGCCGCCAGTAACACGATTGGCGGCACCACTGCCGGAGCGCGCAACGTGATCAGCGGCAACACGTCTAATGGCGTCACGCTGGCCGGGAGCAGCACCACTGACAACGTGATCAGCGGCAACTATATTGGCACGACCAGCAGCGGTACGGGCAAGCTGCCAAATGGCGGTGATGGCGTGAATATTTCCATCAACGCCACCAACAATACCGTCGGCGGCACCACTGCCGGGGCACGCAACGTGATCAGTGGTAACGCGCTAAATGGCGTCTCTGTCCTGGGCACTGCTACAAACGCCATTCAGGGCAATTACATTGGCACAACGGCCAGCGGCACAGTGGCGCTTGGTAATACGGGCAGCGGCGTTGCTGTGCGAACAGGTGCCGTGAATATTCAGGTTGGCGGCACGGTAGCGGGCGCAGGCAACCTCATCTCCGGTAACAATTATGGAGTCATTGTGTCCGATTCAGGCACAACCAGCACGCTTATCGCGGATAACACAATCGGCACCGATTTCAATGGCGATAATCCCATTCCGAATGCAAATGCGGGCATTCTGATCTCGAGTGGAGCGACCAATACCACTGTTGGCGGTCCAACCGCTGTCGGGCGCAACCTGATCTCCGGTAACAGCCCCTATGGAATTCTCATCATAGGCAGTGCTGGCAATGTCGTTTCGGATAACTACATCGGCACCAATGGCAGTGGCACGGCAGCCGTTCCCAACGGTGTGGGCATTTGGATTCAGAGCGGTGCGGTCAATAATACCATCGGCGGCACGCTCACCGGCGCGGGCAACTTAATCGCCTTTAATCAGAGCGCGGGGGTGGTCGTTGTGGGCACAGGTTCGACAGGCAACCTGCTGCTCGGCAATTCAATTACCAATAACGGCGGCCTGGGAATCGATCTGGGCAATGATGGCATTACCGCCAATGATGCCAACGACTCAGACAGCGGGCCGAACAATCTGCAAAATTATCCGTTTATCAGTGTTGGCGCGGATGCGGGCGGGGCGGTCACCGTCGGTGGAACGCTAAACAGCGCGCCGAACGGAACGTTTCGCATCGAATTTTTCGATAGTCCAACCTGTCACGTTTCAACCTATGGTCAGGGCGCGCGTTTCATCGGTGCCCTGAGCGTCACAACCAACGCGGCGGGTGTGGCAACTTTCAACAAGAGTTTGGGTGCAGTCAGCCTCGGCCATGTGATCACCGCGACGGCTACCGACTCGGCCAACAACACCTCGGAGTTTTCGCGTTGCGCCCCGGTTGTGACGCGCAAGCCGGATACGGTTGGCATTTATTGGGGCGGCACGTTTTATCTGCGAAATAGCAATGCAGCGGGCAACCCGGATATTACTGTGCAGTTTGGCGTCGCGGGCAATCTGCCTGTCGCGGGCGATTGGAACGGTGATGGCATCGACACGATTGGCGTCTATATCAGCGAACTGGGTGTTTTCCTGCTGCGTGACTCGAACACGCCGGGCGCTGCTGATCATGCCTTCGTGATGGGCAATCCGGGTGATGAACCCATTGCGGGCAAGTGGGATGCAAGCATGACCCATGACGGGGTAGGCGTGTATCGTCCGTCCAATGGTTTGCTGTTCGGCAAACGAACGCTGGTCAACGGTTTTGCCGATTACACGATGGTGCTGGGCAATCCTGGCGATCATGGTATCGCGGGCGATTGGGATGGGAACGGCTTCGACAGTATTGGGGTCTATCGGCCATCCGGCACCCGTTATTATCTGGCGAACCAGATGGGCGGCACCACCACCACGCCCGCCATCATCTTCAGTGACTACGATTTCGCTTTTGGGCCGCCCAACCTGACGCCAATCGCGGGCGACTGGACTGGGACGGGGATCACGCGCGTTGGCTATTTGATCAACGGCCTGTTCTTTCTCAAGAATGATTTCACGAACGGCGGCGCGGCGGACACCAGTTTCCCTTACGGCGGCCCCGGCGCGCTCCCGGTAACAGGTAAATGGACGGGCACGGGCAGCGTCGCGCCCATCGCTGGCGTAATCGTGAATCCAATCACGACCAGAACGCCGGGTACTGATGGGCGATTTGACTGATACAATTAACCGCATTATTCGTTAGTGCGGTTAAGGACATTCACGGAAAATGACAAAAAAAGCATTGATTGTCTGGGGCGGCTGGCAAGGTCACGAACCTAAGCAGGGCGCAGAGTTCTTTGCGGAACAGCTTCGCGCACATGATTATGAAGTCGAGCTAAGCGATACGCTGGACGCCTATCTGGATACCGAAAAACTGAGCGGCCTGACGCTGATCGTGCCCACCTGGACGATGAGTACCATCACTGATGAACAAGAAAAGGGGCTGCTCAATGCCATTCAAAGCGGGGTGGGCGTGGCCGGGTGGCACGGCACGATGGGCGACTCGTTCCGCAACAACACGAACTATCAGTTCATGGTCGGCGGCCAGTGGGTGGCGCACCCTGGCAATGTCATCGACTACACTGTGAACATCACGAACCATGATGATCCGATCACGGCGGGCATTTCGGACTTTCAGATGCACTCCGAGCAGTATTACATGCACGTCGATCCGTCCAATGAAGTGCTGGCAACGACCACTTTCAGCGGCGACTATGTCCCCTGGGTGGCGGGCTGCGTAATGCCTGTCGTCTGGAAGCGCCGTTGGGGGAGTGGCCGCGTCTTCTACTGCTCACTCGGCCATGTTCGCAAAGACTTCGACGTGCCCGAAGCCGCCGAAATTATCACGCGCGGCATGTTGTGGGCAAGCCGCGACTAATCAAGTAAGCCTTGGTAGCGCGATGGCTTGCCGCCCCCGAAACCGGGGAACGCCGTTTTCGTTCGACAGGTTGTGATTTTGCCGGGACATGCGCCGCGCGCTATAGTATTGGCAATGAACTTGCACGCCTTCATTCAACAGAGGACTTAAGCGGATGACCACCAGTTCCCGTACCTGGTTTTATAACGAGCCGGAGCATCGCCCGTACTACATCGAGGAGCGCGTCAACCAGAATCTGTGGGCGAGCCGCTTTGGTTCGATCTATCTGGACTGCACGCGCGCCGAACCGCCCTTCAAAATGGAAGGCAAATGGAACGGTATCACGCTTTCGATTGAATGGCTGCCCAACAAGTGGTTCGTGCTGCGTTCCAGCAAAGAAGATCGCACGGTGATCACCGCCTTTGCCCAGATTTTGCAATTTCTGCCGACACTCACCTATTCGACAGAAGACGGCACGGTTGTCACCGAATGGCACCGCGACGCCGAGAGCGGATCGCGCCGTTTGCTGGACGTTCAGGGACACCCAACCTACTTCAATATCAAGACCTACAAGCGTTAAACACTCGGCACAACAATTGCTACCCGGCTTGCAAGTAAAGGAGTGCGCGCGTGGCAGGTACACAACCAACGATTCAGTTCAATAGCGAGGCCGATGTTCGGGCGGCAGCGGAGATGGCCGCCGCCCTGACGCCCTATATTTATCAGACTGATCTGTATGGCACGCTGCCCGGTTCGCTGCCGCGCCTGACGGTGGGCGGCTTGATCATGCGGCTGCAACGTCTCAACGCCATCCGCGATCAGTTGACGCCCGCTCAACAGCAGGCCGTGACCCAGGCGCAGGCGCAGTTCGATCAGGTTCGCAAGGAATGGACAGTCGCCTACGAAGGTAAACTCGAACGCGAACTTACCTCGCGCTTGCAAGCCTATGGTCAGATGATCAAGGAAATTGGCGAAGAACCGCGCCGGACTGCTGACTCGTACCCTTCGGAAATCGAGAAGCGTGTGATCATCGAGGGGTTGCGCTCCGAAGCTGAGCGTCAAAATGTCCTTTCGGCATCATTTACCAGCCAGATTCAAAACCTGGATTCGATGCTGCGCCGCTATACGCAGCCCGCCGATTTTGTGTGGGACAAGCGTCTTGAGCCTGCTTACCCGCGCGATCCGTACTGGTATCTGTACACGGTGGTCAAAAAGTGAGTGCCGGATTCCTAGCACGCTAATTGCTATTGGGCATAGCAACCGTTAATGTAGAGTCAGGTTACTGTCTCACATTCACCATAGGAGTCGCGCTTATGCCCACCAAACGCATTTTGATCATTGATGATGACCAAACCATTTTGGCGATCCTCAAGGAATTACTGAGCGATGCCCATTATGAGGTTGAAACGGCCAGCCCCACCCATGCAATAGATACCGCACTCAGCAACCCGCCCGATCTGATTCTTTTGGATATGATGATGCCGGTTGTGGATGGCGTGCAGGTAGCGCAAACGCTGCGCGCCGATCCGCGAACCAGCTATGTACCGATTGTGGCGATCTCTGCCGCAGCGCAAATTGAAGAACTGGCGCGGCGTGCCGATGTGGATGCGGCGCTCAAAAAACCGTTCGATTTCAAAAAGGTGCTGTCCACCATCGAAGGGCTGATCGGCGACACCTGATCAGGGTGTTTCGATCAGTGAGCCTTCATTTGCCAGCACCCGTTCCAGCGCGCAAATCGAGACTTCGAGCATCTTCAGATCGGGTTCGCGGGTGGTCAGACGTTGCAGCATCAGATTGGGCATGACAATTGCCCGGATCGCTGGGTTATCCATGTTTTGCGCGCTGAATCGGATGAACTCATAGGCCAGCCCTGCCACCAGCGGCAGCATGATCAATCGGGACAATACGCGCCAGATGAACGGCGGACGCCCCAGCAGCGAACTGATCAGCACATTGATCACGACCACTGTCAGCAAAAAGGCCGTGCCACAGCGCGGGTGTTCGAGCGGGAATCGCTTCACCGATTCGGGCGTGAGCGGCGCACCGGCCTCGTAGGCGTTGATCGTTTTGTGTTCCGCGCCGTGATACGCAAACAGCCGTTTCCCCTCGTCCAACTGCCCAACCGCCGATACATAACCAACCACGATCCCCAACCGGATCAACCCCTCAAGTGCGTTGGCCGCGAAACCGCCCTTGATCCCAAACAATCGTTCGATCAGGCTGGACGCTGCCGCCGGAGTCACGAACATCAGGCCGACGCTCAGGCCAAGTGACGTGGCCATGACGCCCGCCGTCACTGCCGGGTTGCTAAATTGCGGGTCTTGCTGTCCGGCTTTGATCTCGGCTGCCCATAACAAAGCGCGCGTACCGATTCCCAACGCATCCCAGAGCATGGTCAGACCGCGCACAAATGGCATTTTGCTGAGCGGCCCGCGATACAGCGCCGCGTTGAGCGTCTCTTCATGGACGACGATCTGGCCGTTTGGGGCGCGCACGGCGACGGCTACCCGGTTGCGGCCACGCATCATTACCCCTTCGATCACCGCCTGACCACCATAGGCCAGCGTTTTTTGTGCATTCATCGAGTTAATTCCTTTTCGCTATTTTCAATCGTCCGCTCAATGATGAAGCGCGGACGGCGGCGTGTTTCGTCCAGATTGCGCCACAGATATTCACCCAGAATACCCGTCATCAACAACTGCGCGCCCGAAACGACCAGCAGCACCACCATGATCGATGCCCAACCTTCAGCATGAACGTCGAAGAAGATGCGCGCCACAACCACCAGTGCTGCATAAAGGATACCAGCAATACTCAGGCCAATTCCCAGCAGCGACGCGGCACGTACTGGCATATATGAAAACGCCACGAACGAATCGACGAAGTATTTGAACTTGCGGGCAAATGTCCACATGCTGCGCCCATAGCGTTTTTCGCGCTCTCGGCGATGATAATAAATAACATGCGGATCGAAGCCCAGCCACAGAATCAACCCCATCAGATAGGCGTTGTTTTCCTGAATCGCTTTGACCAGATCGCACACCTGACGATCAATCAAAAAAAAGTCGAAGCCGCGCTTGGGCATTGTTTTGATCGCAAAGCGCCGGAACAGCCGATAAAAGGTATCAGCCATCAGCGAAGTCAGGCCGGGGTCTTCGCGGCTTTCGCGCGCGGCCAGCACCACTTTGCGCCCCTGTCGCCAGAAGCCGAGCATATCATGGATCAGTTCAGGTGGGTCTTGTAGATCGGCGGCTATGACCGCCACTGCATCGCCACGTGATTGATCCAGCCCGGCCAACAGCGCCGCATTCGAGCCAAAATTGCGCGAGAGCTTGATGATCCGCATCCGGGGTTCGTCTGCCGCCAACGTCTGCAACACCTCGAACGAATTATCGCGCGAACCATCATCGACAAACACGAATTCAAACGTATCCGCCGCATTCTTTTGTGCCAGATCGCGGAACTTTCCCAGCAAATCAGGCAGGCTTGCTGCATTGTGGTAAACCGGGATAACGATAGACACAAAACTCATGGTATTTTCAACTCAAAGTGTGTCAGAATTCGATTGCGCGTTTCGCTGTCTATTTCACGCATCGGTTTGGCCGGGACTCCCGCAACCACCGTCCAGGGCGCTACGTCGCGCGTGACCATCGCGCTGGGTGCCACAATCGCGCCCATGCCGATCTCCACGCCCGCTGCCAGATTCGCACCAGTGCCGATCAGTGCGAAGCGTCGAATCGTCGGGCCGCGCACCTCGAACGACTCCAGGCCGAAGCGTTTCAGATACACATCGTTATCATTGACGCTGTTCACGCCCGGCCCAATAAACACATCCGACTCGATCAGCATGTTCCCGGTTATGATCGCGCCGTCGATGATCCGGGTTCGTTCGCCAATAGTCGTATCGTACATGACCAGCACACCCCGCCCAACCACTGCCTGATCCGCGATCTGGCAGCCTTCCCGGATCGATGCCAGATCACCGATCAGCACATTCGCGCCAATGGTGATCCCGGTATACAGCACCGCATTCGCGCCGATGATGCTGCCCGCCCCAATGCTCAACGGCAGCGGTTCACTGTTCACATGGCGTGTAGTCGTGCCCGCCGCTTTGGGTGGCCGCCCGATCACTGCGCCATCAAAAATGGTGCAGCTGTCGCCAATCGTCACTCGCGGATAAATCGTCACGTTGTTGCCAATGGTCATGTTATCACCCAACATGGTATCATCGCTGAGTGCCACGTTTTGCCCGATCTTCGCCGTTTGATGACTCATCCGCTTCACCAGTAGTGCGCTTTGTGCTGACGATAATAGTCTACCGTCGTTCGCAAGCCGTCTTTCAAAGGCGTCACAGGCTGCCAGCCCAACAGCCGTTTGATCTTGGAAATATCCGAATAGAAATCACCCGGCTCCTGTGCCTTGCGTTCCGGCGAAAATGGCGCGAATTCCCAACGCCCGCTCCCGCTCACCTCGATCAGCGTATCGGCCAGTTCGATGAAGTTAGTCGGCGTATCGACGCCCACATTCAGCACTTCGCCGCGTGCCGCATCATTGATCGCGGACATCAGGATCGCCTCGATGCAATCATCAATGTACAGAAAATCGCGCTTGATTTTGCCATCGCCAAAGACCTTGATCGGCGTGCCATCGATCACCAGCCGCACAAACCAGTTGACCACGCCATAACGGGAGTGAAGCATTTGCGCGCGCGGCCCGTAGACGTTTGTCAGGCGCAGCAGCACCGAATGAATGTTGTGAATATCGTTGTAGACTTCGATGATCTTTTCGGCGGTCAGGTTAGAGATTTCGTAGATGCCCTTGGGGTGAGTGGGGGCGGTCTCATCAACGGGCAAGGCCACCGCCGCGCCATATTGCCCGCGCGTGCCAGTATGAATGACGCGCGCCGCCGGGTTGTGATGCTTGCACGCTTCCATGATGACCGCCGTCCCCTTGATATTGATGTCAATATCGGGGAATGGATCAGTCAGGCTCAGGATGTGATCGACTTGTCCGGCCAGATGGAACACAAAATCCTGCCCCTTGACCAGGTAATTCATCACATTTACGTCACGAATATCACAATAATTGACCGTGACCCGATCTTTGATCGGCTCGATATTGAACAGGTTGCCGCCATAGCCGGGAATCATCGCGTCGGCAATCGTCACCTCGACTCCCAGATCGATCAGTGCTATCGCCAGATTGCTGCCAATGAAGCCCATCCCACCAGTGATCAACGCGCGCGTACCCTTGAACGCGCCGTACTGACTGCTATCCAATCTCATTGTGCTAAACTCTCCAAACTTTCGGCGGCGGCCTGTGCGATATGCGCTATATCAGCCTGAGTCAAACCAATGTACATCGGCAGCGACAGGATTTCGGCGGCGGCGCGCTCGGTGGCGGGCAAACTGCCCTGCCGATAGCCTAAATCGGCATAGGCCGCTTGCAAATGAACCGGCAGCGGATAGTGAATCAATGTGCTAACGCCTCGTTCCTTGAGTGCCGCCATCAGATCATCGCGTTGTGGGTGACGCACCACGTACAGATGAAAGACATGATACGCGCCATCGCGCACGACAGGCACAGTCACGCCGCGCAAGTGCCCTTCATAAGTACACGCCAGTTCGCGCCGAACCGCATTGTGTTCGTCCAGGTATGCCAGTTTGACGCCCAAAATAGCGGCCTGCATTTCGTCCAGACGGCTGTTGATGCCACGTTCGGCATGAACATAGCGCGTCGTTTGACCATAATTGCGTAAGCGTCGCAGCCGTTCGGCCAACTGCACGTCATCGGTCAGCACCGCGCCGCCATCGCCATACGCCCCCAGGTTCTTTGTCGGATAAAAACTGAACGCGGCCAGCTTGCCGAACGTCCCGATGGGCCGTCCCTTATGGCGTGCGCCGTGCGCCTGAGCGCAGTCCTCGATCAAAAGCAGACCATACCGTTCCGCCAACGCGGTCAGTGCATCCAGATCGGCGGGCTGGCCGTATAGATGAACGGGCAGGATCGCTTTCGTGCGCGACGTGATCGCGGCTTCGGCGGCGGCAGGGTTCATTGTGTAGGTGATCGGATCAATATCAACTAGGATGGGTATCGCGCCCGCCCGCTCAATCGCGCAAACGGTTGCCACCGCGGTATGCGCGACAGTGATCACCTCATCGCCTGCGCCAATCCCCGCGGCGCGGATCGCCAGTTCAATCGCGTCGGTGCCATTCGCCACACCAACCGCGTATTTCAGGCCATGATAGGCTGCAAACGCCTGCTCGAAGGCTTCTACCTCTGGTCCCAAAATGAACCAGCCGCTGTTCAAAACGCGCTGTGTGGCGGCGTTCAGTTCATCGGCCAACTGGGTATGCAGCGGGTGCAAGTTGTTAAATGGGATCGTATTCATGTATTTTCAATCAAGTCCAGCTAACGCGCAAAATCTCAAAGGCAAGCAGGTATATCCCAAAAGTCAGGATTGCTGCAAACAGCAGATTGCGCCTACGTTGTGTGGTAGCCGCCACGATTCCACAAACTGTCAGTGCCGGAAACACTGGTGCCATGAAGCGCGTTTCGGGGATCGTAAAGATAGTGTACAGGATCAGGTACAAATCCGCCGCCGCCAAAACTATCAAGCCGTAAAAGGCGGCCCGACTGCCAGTCAGCATTTTACGGACGTTGAGCAAAACGCTCCAATGTGCGTACACGAGGCCAAGCAGCGGTATGAACCCCCAGACAAACACGAAGTTCGCTGTGTTTTCGAGTGCCATGCGATAGGTCGATAATTCGTAGGATTGGAACAGCCCAATCGCCTTGACCAGGAATACGTAGGCTGTATCGACAGGATGGGTCAA
Source organism: Aggregatilineales bacterium (assembly GCA_038239365.1). GTDB lineage: Bacteria > Chloroflexota > Anaerolineae > Aggregatilineales > UBA2796 > JBBRMW01. The sequence continues at coordinate 2,827 of JBBSEU010000010.1, read as the reverse complement.
CGCATAGTTGAGAATACTCATATTACCGGCTGCATCGCGCAGTTTGGCGGCTTGCTTTGCGCCCGTATCGAAAACGTAAAACACGCTGGATGAACGAGACTGATCGCCCGCAAAGGTTTCGTATTTGTAATAAAACACGCCCGCCTGTGAGTTCCAATCGGCGATCTGCGTTGCCAGCTTGCCAACCAGATTGACACGCGACTCCACCTGAAAGATAAGCCAGTATTGCAGGCCAACAATTATCAGCAGCGGCATCAGCACTTGCAGTCCGATCAATAAAGGGCGTTTTATACCTGTCTGCCGGATCGTGTCAATGGTCGATTGAAGGCCGTGTTGCAGCACCTGCCGGGCAAACAACAGCGATCCGCACGTTCCCAAAAACAGAAGTCCCCACACCTGATTGAAGGGGCGCACAACGATGCTAACAGCCAAAACCAAACCGATGAATAGCCACTTGAAACGCATGGCCGAGATGAGCAGCCATACGAGCAGCGTCACCAGAAATACAGTGATGCTATCTGTCAAAATATCGCGCGTCAGGCCAAGCAGTACCACGTTCAGTTCAATTAACGCGAAGCAAATGAGCCTGAGTGTGAAACTGGTTTTGCGTTCGCTCAGCTTATCCAGCAGCGCGACAGCCAACAGCGCCGTCCCGGTATGGAACACGAACTGCACCTGAATAATGATTTCCAATGGATCGGCAGCGGGGGCAATTGTGGCGGCCACTTGCTTGATGATCGTCAGAAACAGGGGATAACCATAGGTACGAACATCATCATAGAACACAAAGAGGCCGTTTTGCTTGATCTTATCCGCCAGCAGCAGGTAAACACCCGCGTCACGATACGGATATAGCAAGGTCTTGAAAATGACCGAGATCAGCAGATAGGCCAACACAGTGATCAGCGCGTATGCCCCCCACTGCATCAGGCGGCGGCTGTTTGTCTTTTCGATCACGGCTATTGTGTTAGTTCGGGTTTGTTGTTCGTCGGTTAGTGCCATGCTGCCTTTTGCTTCAACCTTGATTAATGTCTGGCGACTGTAGAGTTTAACCGATGATGAGCAACTGCCGAAAATATCTCAGATCAGACTGCTCTGAAGAATGACAAAAACCAGCATGTACATAATGAACGTCAAGCCAGCGATGATCAATAAGGTACGGTGATAACGCGGTGATAAAGGCGTTGCGATGGTACTCAATCCGCAGACTGTCAATGCTGGCAGCATCGGTGCCATGAAGCGCGTCTCCGGGATCGTGAATAGGATATAGAGAACAAGATATAAATCGGCTGCGACGAGGACAAGTATTCGGCAGAAATTGGCATAGCTGGTTGTGAGCATTTTGCGCCACTGTCGTAAAAGGTTGTGATGTGCAACAACCAATCCCAGCAATGGTATAAGCCCCCATATAAAGACCAAATTGGGATAACTGGTGGTAGTTTGACGATAAGTCGACCATTCGTAGGATTGGAATATGCCAACAGTCTTAACAATCAACACATAAACGGTGTCGAAAGGATAGGTCACAAAATATTGAAAGAGGTTAAGGCTGTCTTGCCCGGCACATATCGCGGTGGCCTGCGCTTCCCCTTTTTCAAAGCAATAAAAAAGCTTCGGTGAATGTGGCCCTGTACCTACATAGGTCTCATATTTATAATCGTAAACGCTGGCGTTCAGATGCTTAACGGCTAGCTCGGTGGCTCGCGTGCCGACCAGATTGATCTTGTTTTCGGCTTGATAGACGAAGAAATATTGAAGCCCAACAATGACCAGCAGCGGAACCGCAATTTGCAGTACAACAATTGTCAAGCGTTTCAGATCAATCTGCCGCATCTGGTTCCAGGTTGATTGTGCGCCATGCTGCATTACCCGACGAATACAAAACAACAGCCCGGCAGCCAGCAGAAACGCAAGTCCCCATACCTGGTGAACTGGCCGCACAATGATGGCGATACCTAATGTTAGCCCCAGCAGTGCCCATTTCAGCCGCACATCTGAGAGCAATAACTCTATAAACAACATTATCACAAAAACAGTCACACTCTCGGTCAAAATATCGCGTGTCAGGCCAAGCAAAACCGCATTCAGTTCGACCAGCGCAAAACAAGTGATTCTGAATATGAAGGAGGTTTTACGTTCACTCAACTTTTCGATCAGTGTGACAGACAACAGTGCCGCCCCACTGTGAAGCACAAACTGCACTAAAGCGATCACTTGCAGCGGTTCGGCAGTAGGTGCAATCAGCGCAGCGAGCTGCTGAATCAGAGCCAGAAACACAGGATAGCCATACGTGCGAAAATCATTGTAAAACGAAAGTAAGCCATGCTGCCGGATATTTTCAGCAAGGTTTAGATAGGCATACGAGTCATAATGCTCAAAATACAGCGGTGTCCTGACTATCACCGTGATCAGCAGATAAGCCAACACTGTGATCAGTGCGTATGCGCCCCACTGCATCAGGCGGCGGCGGTTCGTCTTTTCGAGTATGGGTGCCACATCGGTTGTGATCGGCAGTTCGTTGGTTGAGTCCACGCGCTTGAAAATCCTTTAGAGCGTTCTGTGTCGTAGAGTCACACTTGCGTCAACGCTATGGCACATGGATAGCGGCTGAGTATCGAAACCGTCATTGATATTAGCGTGATTTATAGCGGGATGCAGGTATGCTAACGATGTGTTGCACTTTTCTGCACAAATGGTAATATTCGATCCCCGGCGTTTCACGCGGTTTCATGCTGCCAAACGCTTTCAAAATATCCAGTTTTAGTACGTCACACGAAGGAAACAGTCTTATGCGGAGTTCGACACCCCTTTGGCTGGTGGTGATTGC
>JBBSEU010000009.1:0-46949 GCA_038239365.1 Aggregatilineales bacterium | reverse complement strand
GAAGTTGACTACAACCGCTTACGCATCCATTCGGCTCTTGACTACGCTACGCCTGCTGAAATGGACGCTCGCTGGGGCAAAGCGGCTGCCCCCTTACTAAACTGACCGATTCTGTGTCCAGTTTTTGGGGCGCATTACATTAACCGCATCTTAACCCGCAATTTTATAATGGTTGAAGCTATGACATCAGACATTGGTGTTGGTTCACACTCATCCCAAAACACACCTGCCGAGTCGTTGAAGATGGCAAAGGCGGCGTATCGTGCCGCACAATACGCTCAATCGATCATACTTTGCGAACAACTAATTGCCGTCAAAGAACGCCTGACCGACACGGAATTGGATGAAGCCTATCGTGTTCTTGTCGCGGCGCAGGAAGATGCGGTTGAGTATGACACTGGTATGGAAACAGCCGACAGATGGCTGATCGATACGCGGCGTGCCAATGGCCGCGTCGATGCACTGCTATCTCAGGCACGCATGTGGGATCGCAAAGGCGAACTGGATCGGGCACTGGAATTGATCGATGAGGCGAATCAGGCTGCCACCATCAATGGTTATGCACGCGGATTGGCGACGGCCAGTCGCTTTCGCGCTGATATACTCTGGGAACGTGGCGATTCAGAAGCGGGCTTGGTGCTGCTGAAGCAAGCGTTGGCAACCTATGAGCGATTGCGTGATATGGATGGTCAAATTCTGACGCTCATCTCCATTGGAATCGTCCATTATCTGACAGGCCGTTTGCTGGGCGCGATTCAAACCACGCTCCGGGCAGCCCATTTATGCGAAAGTGTTAGTGATTTGGCGCACGTCTGGATCGCGTATAACAACCTGGGCGAGTATTATCAGCAGACCTATGCGATGGAGAAGGCGCTCTTTTATCACGAAAAAGCGCGCAGTATTCACCCCGGCCCGCTGGATAGTGACCTGATCCGAAATCTGGGAGTTGATTTGGTGGCGGTAGGGCGAGCAGAAGAAGGGCTGGTTCAGCTTCGACAGGCGTTGATAGTGGCAGCTCAACGCGGCGACAAAGATAATATGCTTCAGGTCATTACCAGTCTGGCTGACGCCTTGTATCATACGGGCGAAGTGGCTGAGGCGCGAACGCTGGCACTGCAACTGCTTGATGAAGGCCGCAAACTCGGTTCGGAGCGACATATGCTGCGCGCCTCGTTGATTCTGGGTTATTGTGCCAAATCGGATGGCGACTCCATAGCGGCGCAGCATTATTTTCAGGATGGCTTCATGCTTGCCCAACAGACCGGCGATAAAACGATGATCTGGCAAACGCACGCCGCGCTCGCCGAAATGCTGGCAGAGGAGCAGCCCGCATTGGCCGCTGTGCATCAAACGATTGCAGCGGATATGTTGAACAGCATCGCCCTGTCGATTGAGGACCGCGAACTGCGTGATATTTTCAGGAATGCGCCGCCTATTGCGCGGGTTCTGCACGCAATTTCGGACGAGTATTAATCGCCACTTATGCCGCTACTCGAACTGATTCAAACAACCCGTGAACTCTTTGGTCTCGAATTGAGCGCCGATCAGCAGCGTGCTTTTGAACAATATACGCAGCTACTTGTGGAGTGGAACGAACGCATCAATCTGACCGCCATTACCGAACCGCTGGCGATTGAGATGCGTCACTTTCTCGATTCGCTATCGGTGCTGCGCGCTGTGCAGTTCCCACCCGACGCGCACGCGATTGATGTGGGAACGGGTGCAGGTTTTCCTGGCCTGCCCTTGCGGATTGTCTGCCCAACGCTGCACATGACGCTGCTTGAAGCCACTGGCAAAAAAACAGCATTTTTGCAGCGGGTGATCGATGCACTGGGGCTTACCAATGTGAACACACTCAATTTGCGCGCCGAAGAAGCCGGGCAACTGCCTGCTCACCGTGAACAATACGATGTGGTGCTGGCGCGTGCCGTTGCTCGAATGCCAATTTTGGCCGAATACCTGCTGCCACTGTGCAAAATTGGCGGGCGATGTGTGGCGCTCAAGGGTGAGACTGCCGCCGCCGAAGTACACGCTGCCGAACGTGCCTTGCGACTGCTTGGCGGGCGACTTGATAGCCTGGTGAAGGTCGAATTGCCGCATGTCGCGGAGCTACATTATCTGGTCGTGCTTGAAAAAGTGGCCGTGACTCCGGTACATTACCCCCGTAAACCCGGTACACCCGCCAAAAACCCGCTATGAGTTGTATTAATCACGCTTATTTCCAGGCATCCCGCAGCTTGCGCCATGTATCGTCCAGCAAATCCGGGATCACGCGCGTATTGGCGGTAATGGTCATGTAGTTGGTATCGCCGCCCCAGCGTGGGACGATATGCAGATGAAAGTGGTCGGCAATCCCTGCGCCCGCCGCCGCACCCAGATTCGCGCCGACGTTGAATGCCTGCGGATTGTAGACCTGACGGAGTGCCGCTAATGCCCGATTCGTGGTCAGCATCAGATCGGTGAGTGCTTCAGGCGGAAGCTGTTCCGGCGATGGGACATGAGCATACGGGACGATCATCAGGTGTCCGTTGTTGTAGGGGTATAGATTCAGCGTCACGAAAACGTATTCGCTGCGCGCAACCATGTGTTCAGCGCGATCATCCGTTGTGGCAGCTTTGGTGCAAAATACGCAGTCCATTCGTTTTCCGGCGTCTTTCTGCAAGTAGGTCATGCGCCAGGGCGTGTATAAATGATCCATGTTTCCAATCGCTCAACCTCACGTAAAAGTGTAGCGCGTTATTTGGCGGGCGGCGCAAGGTCTTTCCCGACGATCACCTGAATATCAACATTGGGCAGGTTATCAGTTTTGGCGTCACCAATGGCGATTACGCTGCCATCCAGTCCAAGTGCGTTAGCGAGTGCCCGCGCGATCTGGGTCTTGCCCGTATAAACCTTGATTACCGTGCGGGCATAACCACCCGGTAAATCCGCATTTTTTGGGTCTAGCACATTGAAGCCCAGACCGCGCAGTTTGTCGACGGTTTGCTTGCCCAATCCATCTACGCCTGCCCCGTTCGAGACTTGCACCACCGCCGATTTAAGATCAGGCGGCGCGTCACTTGGCGTGGGTTGGGTAGTCGGCTGTACGACAGCTTGAATCGTGGACGTTGCCGCCCCGATCTGTACAGCAGCAGTCGGAGGTTGCACGGCGGCTGTCGGCTGAACCATCGTTACAGGTGCAATTGTAGCGGCGACAGGCTGGATCGTAGCCGCATTGTTGGTGGGTGCAGCATCGAACAACTGCTCGATCAAATCGTGAATTTTCTCGTAGACAGGTGTAAAAACGTCTTCGCCATCGTTCGTCTTGCTTGGGATCAAGTAGCCGCCGCGATCCGTCAGTACATCCGATTTGATGTTTTCTTTGGGGATGCTCTGTGCAAATTGGCCGAGTTGCAGCATTTGCTCAAAACTCATGTCCGTTTTGACGCTGGATCGCACGGCTTCCCAGATCGTGCCCGCCTTCGTGAACAAAGCCGAGACGCCGCCCAGACTCAGGATTTTATCGCGTACTGCTTTGATCACTTCCTGCTGACGCTGCGCCCGTCCAAAATCATCGCCCGCGTTGTGCCGCACACGTGCGTATTGCAGTAGCTTAGTCGCGTCCAAATCCTGACAGCCGGGTTGAAAATCAACCGTGATATAGCCATAGCTGCCATCGGGATATTTATCGTCGTGGATCGCTTTATCGGGGCAAACGCGAATCGGGCCAATTGCATCAATGACAGCACTGAATACCTCAAAATTGATCAACACATAATGTTGAATCGGGATGCCTAGCAACCGCTGGACTGTTTTCGCGGAGAGCATTCCCCCACCACCCGGAAACGAGACCTGCTCGCCAACATCATAGGCAGTGTTGATCCGATTGGGGGTATATCCTGGAATCTGGATATAAATATCGCGCGGCACGGAGAGCATGGCCGCCGTTTTGCGCGCCGGATCGACGGAGAGGACCATCATCGTATCCGTGCGGAATGATCCTTTTTCGCCTTTGCGCTGATCGATTCCCAACAGCAGGATCGTGATTCGAGTCGGTGAGTCAAGCGGCGCAACTACCGGGCTGGCGCTAGGTTGTATGCCAGAGGCCGCCGCGACGGCAGGCTGTGTCGCAACGAGGCTGCTTGAAAGTGTTGATACTGTCTGTGTCGGTTCGATCAACGGTACAGCGGTTGGGCGCACGCTGCTTCCAAAATTCGGAAGGGTGGGCAATGCCACCGGCACTTCCGCTGTAAACTGCCGCACATTCACGTAAGTGAAGACTGCCGCCGCTGCCGTAACGACGACGCCAATCATCACCAGGATCATCAAAAACCAGGGAGGAATACGCATTATCAACAACACTCCGCCGTTACCAATACCGGGGCGGCATTATAGCGCATAAGGCGGTGTGGTTTGTCGTGCGCTTGCCTGACCAAACGACTATGATCAGCGTCGGTTCGTCATAGTAAACGGTTTCCACATCGCTTGACAACTCTTTCAGCCTCACATAAAATGACACCTGAGTTGTAAAATGTGCAATCAATTCACATTTGTGATATTTGTAAAGTGCGATTCTTAAAAGGCGGTGCAACATGGCGGTCATTACAATTGTTGGCGCAGGAGTGATGGGTACGGCGCTGACCTTTCCGGCTGCCGATAACGGCCATGAGGTACGGTTGGTCGGCACTCATCTGGATGATGCGATTATCGAGAGCTGCCGCAGCAAAGGCATCCATCCGCGTTTGCGCCGCTCCATTCACCCCAATATTAAACCCTACTTTCATACAGAGATCGCCGACGCGATGCGCGATGCCGACGTGATCGGGTTAGGGGTCAACTCGAATGGCGTTCACTGGGCAGCCAAAGCGATTGCACCACATTTGCGCGCTGGTCAGATTATAATCATCGTAACGAAGGGTATGGAAAGCACATCAACGGGCGAATTGCGTATCCTGCCCGATGTGTTGGCCGCCGATCTGCCCGACTCGATCCGTGATCAGGTGCATTACGCGGCGATTGGCGGCCCCTCTATCGCCGGAGAACTGGCGGCACGGCGCGAGACCAGCGTCATTTTCACTTCACGCGATGCTCATATTTTGCCGGGATTGCGCGGCCTGTTCGCCACGAATTATTACCATATCTGGACTTCTACAGACCTGATCGGCGTTGAAGTGTGCGTCGCGCTCAAGAATCCGTATGCACTGGCGGTTGGCTTGGCGGCGGGTGTATTGGAAGCCAGCGGGGAAGATATTGCCGGGGCAAAAATGCACAATTACGCGGCGGCGATCTTCGCGCAAGGGTTATCAGAAACAGCGCGACTCGTCCGATTAATGGGCGGTGGAATCGAAACCGTGTTCAGTTTGCCGGGCGCAGGCGATCTGTATGTAACCACTCAGGGCGGGCGCAATTCTAGGATGGGGCGACTATTGGGTATGGGATTGTCCTTTAGCGCCGCCGTCGAAGAAATGCCCGGCGAAACGATAGAAGGCGTCGATGCGGTCGTAGCAATTGCGCCTGCCATCGAAAAAATGATCGCACAGGGTAAACTTGAGCCGGAGTCGATGCCGCTGCTGCGCCGCCTGTATCAGATCGTGACGCGTAACGAACCGGTTCAATTCGACTTCAACAGCTTTTTTGCGGGCTTACCCTTCAACCCGCCCGAACCTGTGAATACATCTGCCAAATAGCAATAATCAGGAACCTTATGGCTGTACAAATCTCGCCCGAAACGATTCAGAATTATCATGCCGTGATCGAGTCGCTTGGACCCGAAACGCTCAAAAAGTGGCTGCGAACGATGCACACGATTCGCGTCTTCGAGGAGCGCGCCGAACAACTCTATGGGCTTGGCAAAACCTACGGCACAATGCACCTGTCGATTGGTCAGGAAGGCACAGCAGTGGGTGCCAGCAGTGCCATGCAAAAGGGCGATTACCTGCTCAATACGCATCGCGGGCATGGGCACTGCCTGGCCTGGGGCAGCGATCCAGACCGGATGATGGCCGAGTTTCTGGGCAAAGAGACGGGTTACTGTCGCGGGCGCGGTGGCAGTATGCACATCGCCGATGTGGACGCCAATAACCTGGGTGCTAACGGGATTGTGGCCGGGGGTGTACCGATTGCGGCAGGCGTCGGTATGAGCATCAAAATGCGAAAGACTGATCAGGTCTGTCTCGTGATTTTTGGTGATGGCGCGGCCAACGAGGGTGCCTTTCATGAGTCGCTGAACATGGCGTCTATCTGGGATTTGCCCGTGATCTATCTGTGCGAAAATAATGGTTACGCCATGTCTACTTCGATTGAGAAATCATTTAATATCGAAAAGATCAGCACCCGCGCCGCCTCTTATGGTATCCCCGGCGTGACTGTTGACGGTCAGGATGTGCTGGCCGTGTATCTGGCAGCCAGTGAAGCGGCGGCGCGTGCCCGGCATGGCGACGGCCCAACGCTGGTCGAGTCGCGTACTTATCGTTATAAGGGTCATTCGCGCAGTGATCGTCAGGCATATCGTACCCGCGACGAAGTGAACGATTGGATGGACAACCGCGATCCGATCAACCGCTTCGCCACTTTATTGACAACCGCAAAAGTGATCAGCGACGAAGAAGCCGCTGCCATGCGTGATGAAGCCATGAAAACGATTGATAAAGCCGTCGAGTTTGCGGAGGCCAGCCCCATGCCCGATCCGGCGACCATTTTGGAGGGTGTCTATGCCCCGTGAATTGACCTACGCGGAAGCACTCCGCGAAGGCTTGCGACAGGCTATGCAAGTCGATCCATGTGTGTTTATTTTGGGTGAAGATATTGCAGTTTATGGCGGTGCGTTCGGTGTCACAGCCGGGTTGCTGGATGAGTTTGGCGAGTCGCGCGTGATCGATTCGCCCATCTCCGAGGCGGGGATTGCGGGCATATGTTTGGGTGCTGCACTGACCGGGATGCGTCCCGTCGGTGAGATTCAGTTCATGGATTTTATCACGCTGAGCATGGAGCAGTTGGTATTGCAAGCCGCCAAAGTGCGTTTCATGTTCGGTGGCAAGGCCAGCGTCCCGATGGTCATGCGAATGCCCGGCGGATCAGGTACAGGCGCGGCGGCGCAGCACAGCGAAAGCCTGGAAAACTGGTTCGTCCATATTCCTGGCCTCAAAGTCGTGATGCCGAGCAGTCCCTACGACGCCAAAGGCTTGCTGTTGGCCGCGATTGACGATAACAACCCGGTCATTTTCGTAGAACATAAACTGCTCTACAAGGTCAAAGGTGAAGTGCCCGAAGACCCATATCGTATCCCGATTGGCAAGACGAACGTCGTCCGACAGGGTAAACACGTAACGGTTGTGGCAACATCGGTCATGGTCAGTCGCGCCGTTGAAGCCGCCAACGAACTGGCTAAAGAGGGTATCGAACTTGAAATTGTTGATCCGCGCACGCTCAAACCGCTGGATGATGCGCCAATTATTGAATCGGTCATAAAAACAGGGCGCGCGCTCGTTGTGCATGAGGCGTGCGAAACGGGCGGCTTTGGTGGGGAAGTGATCGCCCGGATCGCTTCGAGTGAAGCCTTTAACTACCTGGAAGCCCCGATCCGCCGTTTGGCCGGGCTGGACATTCCGATCCCGTATAACCGCGATCTGGAAACGCGCGCCGTGCCGCAAGTGCCGGACATCATTCGAGAGGCGCGCAAACTGGCGCGTGGTGAGTATTAAACCATGCCGATCCCGATCATCCTGCCGAAATTTGGCTTCACGGTTGAAACGTCAACGATTGTGCAGTGGCTCAAAAAAGACGGCGATACCGTCCGCAATGGCGATCCGATCTGCGAAGTGACCACAGACAAGGTCAATATGGAAGTGGAAGCGCCGGAAGCAGGCACACTGTTTGGGCTGCAATTCCCCGAAGGCACAGAAGTCCCGGTAACGCAGGTGATCGCCTATCTGTTGCGTCCCGGCGAAGCGCGTCCGGCCACGTTGCCAGATACTACAGCTTCCCAACCTCAAATTTTAACTGCTATGTCTGACTCCCCCTCTCCACAAGTGGAGAGGGGGCTGGGGGGTGAGGCAAAACTCACGCCGCTTGCCCGCCGAGTCGCCGAAGCCGCCAATATCGATCTGAGCCGCGTACAAGGGAGTGGCCGCGATGGACGGATCGTGCGTGGCGATGTTGAATCGGCATTGGCGCAGCAGAGCAGCGTTCCGGGCAAAGTTCGTGCGACTCCTGCGGCGCGTCATCTGGCCGAACAAGCAGGCGTTGATCTGACCACCATTGCCGGAACGGGGCTAAAAGGTCGCGTTCAAGGATCGGATGTTCAGCACGCGCTGGAAATACTGGTCTCACCTCACCCTCCTGCCCCCTCTACGTTTACAGAGAGGGGGAGTCAGAGCGTGCCTGATCCTGACGCGCCGAAAATTGTCAGACTGACCGGGATGCGCCGCACGATTGCGATTCGTTTGCAGCAGAGTTTTCAGAACGCGCCACACATTTTCTTTGACGCACAAATCGACATGAGCGGGATTGAGGCTTTGCGACAGCGTGTGAAAGCGCGCAAAGAGAAAATCTCCATCACCGCGATTTTGGTCAAGGCGTGCGCCTGGACGCTGTTGCAACACCCGAATGTAAACGCCACGCTCGAAGGTGACGAAATCTCGCTGTGGCCGACGGCGAATATTGGCGTGGCGGTGGCGCTCGATGAGGGGTTGGTCGTGCCAGTGGTGCATCATGCCGAACGGTTAGCGATTCGCCAGATTCAGACTACGATTGACGAACTGGCACATCGGGCGCGGGGTAACACGCTTCATATCAATGATGTGCAGGGCGGCACGTTCACGATCAGTAACCTGGGTATGTACGGCGTAGATCGTTTCACGGCGATTATCAACCCGCCGCAGGTAGCGATTCTGGCGGTGGGGCGTCCGGTGCAACAGTTCGTCCCCGACGCGGAAGGCAAACCCGTCTTGCGTTCACTGATGACCGTCACGCTGTCTGCCGACCATCGGGTGGTTGATGGTGCACATGCTGCAAATTTTTTGGCCGATCTGCGCTCTGTGTTGGAAGAACCGTCGCTGCTGGCATGGTAAGTTAAGCGGTCTACTTGTTGAGGGCGCGCATCAGTTCAAACAGTTCAGGGTCAATGCCTTTGGTGCGTTCAACCACTTCGATAATCGGTGTAGCGGTAATTTTACTGGCAATCATCCCGATCAGGACGCCCGTTTGACCGTTTGCCAGCGCCTTGACTGCGCCTGCTCCCAGCCGCGTGCCCAGCAGGCGATCATAAGCCGTTGGAGCGCCGCCGCGCTGCATGTGTCCAAGCGTCGAAGTACGTAGGTCGAAGCCGAGCTTCGTCTCATGTTCTTTGAAATATGCGGCCATCGCGTCGGCTTTATAACGCGCACCTTCGGCCACTACCACAATCGCGTGTGATTTGCCGCGTTGATAGGCTGCCGCAACGCCCTCGGCCACCTGTTCAGGAGTCGTGTCGATTTCCGGAATCACGACTACCTCTGCGCCACCTGCAAGCGCAGCCATCAGCGCGATGTAACCACAATTACGCCCCATCACTTCGACCAGGAACGCGCGACCATGCGACGACGCCGTGATCTTGAGTCGATCAATCGCTTCAAGTGCGATGTTCAAGGCGGTATCAACGCCGATGGTGATGTCGCTACCGATCAGATCGTTATCAATGGTGGATGCGATCCCGACTGCCGGAAAGCCCATTTCGGAGAGAGCATTTGTCCCGGTTTGTGAGCCGTTGCCCCCGATCACAACCAGGCCATCAATCCCACGCGAGGCCAACTCGCCAAGTGCTTTCTGGCGACCTTCCAGTGTGCGGAATTCCGCACAGCGCGCACTGCCCAAAATCGTGCCGCCCTGCTGAATGATGCCGCCGACAGAGCGCGCCGTGAACTGTTCGAACTGCCCATCAATCAAGCCATAATAGCCACGTCGAACACCGAACACTTCCCAATCCAGATCGAAAGCGCAGCGTGTCACCGCACGAATGGCGGCATTCATGCCCGGCGCATCGCCCCCTGAAGTCAATACAGCGATCCGTTTGATCATAAAACCTCATAGCTTTGAATTAACCAGGCTGGAGTATAACGCTGTGCAAGATACCTCCAATAGTTACGTGAATACAGTTTCTTCTCGCCTATTTTAGGATATTAACTCATTTTTTGCTGTCCAATGCCAATCTCTGAAGCCCATATCATTGGAGGAAAAGCAAGTGGCCTTTCATCGATTGGAAATACACGTACTCGAATTTTCCACTTAGCATAACCTGATTTGAGGTCGGCAAAAACCCGGTCAATTAACGATAATGTGGGAATGGTGGCTCGAACTGTGCTGAGAATTGCGACTAATTTGGTGAGGTAATGGTATGCAAGCGTCTACGGTTCACATCCTATTTGCCGTGCCCATACTCGGCGCGTAGTGATCGTTTCGGGCGGCCTTCAGAATACTAACCAAACGCCGCGATAATCTGCTCCATTTGCTGCTCTGCCGTCGTGATCTCCTGCTCAAGTTCTTTAGCACGCCGATCCAATGCTTCCAACTGATCCTGCGCCGCTTCAAGCTGCGAAAGCATCCGATTGCGGAGTGCGGCTTCCTGCCCAGCGGCGTTTAGCGTGCCCAGGTTGGCGCGAAGCTGCTCCTGTTGAGCGTAGATCGCCGTGCGTTTGCTGGTCAGTGTGTTTTGTTCGGCGCGCGCCTGTTCAATAACGCTGCGTGCTTTGAGGATTTCCGATAGCCTGTCGAACGTTGACTGATCAAGCCAGCGATGTTTCAAATAATGTTGCAACGTTTCGTACTGCACACTTCGCAACGATTCCTGACGCTTACTGCGTAGCCGTTCCTGCCGCCGAAATTCAATCTTGCTGTGAGCGGGCACATCGACTCGCCAACGCCGTTCTGTCGCGTTTTCCATGATCGGCGGCACGGTATCGAACAACTCCATGTCGCCCCAAATGCGCGCTTCAATCGTCACGGTTTGGGGCTTCGAGGTATTGTTTTCCACTGTGTAAACCACACCCTGAACATGATACTCATCATAAATCAGGTAGGCATTCTCAATGCTCAGTCCGGCGGTTTCAGTCCGGCGTTCCGAGCGTTCAACAACACGCACGCCCAGTTCCACCGCATACGGCAAATAGACCTCATTACCCTCTTTGGTGAAGGCGATGACCGCTTCGCCTTTGTAATCACCATCCTCAACAACTGTCACCGGGCCGCGCTCAAGTGTTAACCCGGTCGAATTCGGGAAACGCAGCGCCGCGACTGGATGATCGGGCAGCTTCGCGCCATTGTAGAGCAGTTCGCACTGGTACGACACTTCCGCGCCAATGATCGGGACAAGTGCCGACTCGCCACGCTTGACGGATACAGGCGTCGTGACCACATATTGAAAGGTTTCGCCTGTGTCTTTGGTCGTGGCTGCCGGAGGTGCGGCTTTGGCAAAATCTTCAGAGCGCAAACGGCTTAATCTCGACATGACCTTTGGTGACTGGGGAGCGGCTGGAGCAGCCTCGAAGCGAAGGTCTTGGGCGAAGCCTACGAGTGTGGATTCGGCGGCAACGCCTCCACCCGCAAACTCGACTGGCCCCGGCGCGATTCGTGTCTCATCCTGCACGGTTGGCCGCTCCGGGATGCGTGAGGCATACAGATCGTAGATGAACGAAATCGGTTGCCCGGCTACGAGCGTAACCTGAATATTTTCCAGGTCTTCATCAAGTCGATTATCGAACAAACCCCAACCTTGCAACAATGCCTTGCCGCTTTGACCCGCCTCATCCGACTCGGCAACGACACGATAACTGACCCGCCACGTGGGGGATGGCGCGACATACGACACGACCAGTTGATGATCGCCAGGACTGAGGCTGACGGTCACGGTACGGCGTATGTCTTCGGTCAGGCTCGTGTCCAGGAAGTAGCTCATATCATGTACCGATTGATCATCGGCAATCTGGAAGCCGCGCAACGTTCCCAGATCAAGAACTTCGCCTTTACCGCTCTCCGTCAGAAGGGTGAGCAGTGTTCGTTTCGCGGCTTCTGCGCCAACTTCATCCAGGCCGATCACGCGCCCGTTGAGCGTTTCCAACGTGCCGAGTGTCCTTTCAAAGGTGAGCGATACCTGACGGCCACGCAAATCGCGGAACAAATCGTGCAGACTCGTTTCGTGTGAGAGCCGAATCACGCTGTTGGATAGACGGGAATCTCGATCCATGGGCGTTGGATAGTGAATGCCAAGCACCTGACCGCCCGCTCTATCGAAGACGGATAAACTTTTCAGCACATCGTTGATTTCATCCTGTCGAAAGGGGAGCGTCAATTCAGCGGCACTCAATGCCCCTTCGCGGACGAAAAAACCGACACCATGCTTGTACAGGACAATTTCCCGGACGGGTAGTTCGCTCATAAATTACTCCACTTTCTGCCAATTATGCGTATATTAGGGTACGCTTATCCGCCGACGGAGGCAACATGCCCATTCAACTGGAACTGATCGAAAACGACCATATCCTGCTCATTCGCATCGCGGGCGATTGGAAGCCCCAGGACATCCCGCCCGCGAAAGAAAACGTTCGGAAGATATTCACGCAGGCAACCAACACGGTACATGCGGTAGTCGATTTGAAAGGCGTATCGGTCAGCTTGCCGCTGCTTCAAGCGTCGCAGCAGGTGATCGGTGGCGAACCGCTCCCGAACAGCGGTCAGATCGCAGTGGTGGGCGTCTCGTTCATGATGCGAATGATTGCTGAACCGATCTTGAAATTGGCGGGTGGCGGCGATGAACTGACGTTTTTCAACAGCCTGGACGAAGCCAAAAATCACTTGCGGCGGGTGATTGCCAAAGAACGCTAGCTTCACTACTTGATGATCAGCGTTTGAAACCAGCTACGCGCTCCGGCTTGCAGGTAAAAGACCAGCCCGGATAAAAACGCGGACGTGACCAGCCAGACAAACGCGCCGCCAAACAATGGCCCCCACCACGCCGCCCCGCTGAACAGCCGTACATCATCGGCTGCTTCACCGGGCGCGACATTCTTTTTGACGATGAGTGTGCGCGCCCGCCAGCCAACATACAAACGTACCGCAACGACGCTCACGATCAACACAACGACTACTGCACCGAGGCCGACAATGCCGTGCATATTACTGGGTATGGCAACAATTGAAACCACTCTGAGTGTCATCCAGGCAATCGGTACCAAAATCATCGAGAAAATGATCAAAATGCCGAGCGCCAATTGATCGATCTGCCATTGCGTGATCTTGCTCTTGATCCGATTCAGATAGTAGTTCAGGCTGCTGCGGAAAGATATGAAACCCATAATCAGGGTGATGATGATCGGCCAGGCGACCCAGATCGAAGCGACGCCAATCGGCACGATCACCGAGAGCAAGGCCGTCGCTACCGACAGACGAATCACGAATCCATCTGAGAAGCCGCGTTCCCGCCCCAACCGAATCGCCGCGCCGGTGCTGATCGCCACCGTGATCAACGTCATCACACCAACAACTGGGTAATAATCCGTCTGAACGTTGGTCAGCCAGAAAACGATTGCGCCTACTGCCAGGAGTGTTATGATACCTGTCACCACAGCGGCATATTGGAGTGCGTGCCGCCCCTCACCCATCGGGAAGGCATAACGCCATGCCTGCCTGAGCAACCAGATATGCAGCCACGAAAGCGGCGGGAAAATAAGCGCCAAAATGATGATCACCAAAATGATAACCGGATCAGTGATCGTCAGGCGCAGCGGCGTGATAGCGTCAATGCCCTTGCTGGAAAGCACCCAGGAGCGTGTACTGGAGCCGCCGGGTTTGGTCCGACAAGGACACCCTCTGTACCCATGCAAACATAGACAATTGACGGATCGGCCTCGGATACTGCCGAACAGCCTTTCATTGGCGCAAATTGAAAATAGCTATCTTCTTCCGAGTCCGGCGCAAAGAAAAAGCGGAAAGTCGCACGTGGAAATGACCAGACTCGAGCACCTGTGCGGGAATCATAGAGATTTTCGCCGTAAAAACTGAATGCTGTATCACCTGCCGAGCTGAAGGTGTGATCGGTTTTGTGCCAGCTTTGGCCGTAATCAGTTGTTTCGTAGGCAGCCGAAATTTGGCTGTACGATACTTCCCCCGCAACGCGAGCAAAGGCTTTGCCGGGTGTCTGTGGATCAGCTTCGACCTGAACAACTTTGGGGGCGTCGGGGATGTATGAGTCGCAGGCAAGCGCCGCCAAAGCCATTATCAGCAGCGGGATTAAGAGCATGTAGCGGCGCATTGCAGAGTCCTTCTTCTGTCTTTTCTGACCGAGTTTAACCCGCTGCCTGTGGCGTCAGGGTGTTTGTCGTGCCGTCTTTGTCCGTCACCTGATCGACTACCCAACCGACGCTGCTATCCGGGGCGCGCACCTGCCACCAACGGAAACCTTCGGCCTCGGTGGGACCTGCCAGAATGGTGACGATAGTGCCGGGTAGGAGCAGCCGCTTAACTTCTGCTGTCGTGCTGGGTTTGGAGCGCATATTCAGGTTGCTCTTTGTCGCAGTTACAACCGCCGTCTGACCGATCACGAGTGCGGGCGGCGCGGTACTACCCGTCCCATTGACAATCGCCGTCCCGACTGCGCCATTTTCGGGAGGTGCGGGCGTGAACTGTCCATTGGAAATGACGGGTTGGCTGCCCAGACTGTAGAACGTGAGGTTGGGAGCGGCAGCAGGCAAAACGTAGAGTTGCGGCAGCGGCGCGGCGGCGATAATCGTATCTAGACCCTTGCCCAGTTCAACTTGTTTTACCATATCGACCAGTGAACCGATGAAACTGAACGCTACACTGCCATCGGGTGATGCACTGATATTGCCAATGGCATAACCTTCACGCGTGATTAACTGTGTCGAGCTGCCGCCCATCGCGGGCATTTTCCACAAACTGACGGTGTTGATCGGCGCATTGAACGACCCGCCAGAGAAAATGGCGTTGGCAGTCTGATTATTGGCGCTGACGCTGATCTGTCCGGCGGGTGTGACAGTGCTGTACAGGATCGATTGACCGTCGGCTGACCAGGCGGCCTGCGATACATTGGGCTGTGCAGCCAAATCAGTACCTTTACCCGTCGCCAAATCTATTGATTCCAGCGCGACGCCCGACAAAAGCAGTTCACTATTCGCCTGACGACGCACGGCGATTAAGTGTGTCTGATCCGGCGAAAGGGCGGCACCACTCAAGTCCGTCCGAACCCAGCCGCCCTGATTATTGGCCGTCGCTAAGCCCAAACCAATTCCTGTACAGGCGCTTGTGTACAGATAGCCGTTTGCGACCTGAGCCAGGATAACGTGATTACCTTCGTATCCAGCATCGCCAAAATAGGCTGCCACTGCCGGATCAAAACCACCGCCACCGCAACCGATACCTTCCACAAACTGACCTGCTACGCGCGGTTGACCGCCAGCGACGGGGATCGCTTGAATTTGAACGGTGACGCCATTGCTCCCGGATGTTTGCGTCGTTGTGACGGCATAGGCAATCTCACGGCCATCAGGTGACCAGGACGGCGGATAGCCAATTGCCAGACCACTGGCGATGGCGAGGGCTTTTTGTCCGGTGCGTGCCAGATACAGGGTATGGTCTTTATCATCGGTGAAAGCCAGCGTTGTCCCATCCGGCGACCAGCTCAAGTGACCGTAAACGTGAAGCTGTTCAAAGAATGGGTAAAAAGCAGTCGGTTTGCCCTTCGCGTTGCTGGTGAGTGGCACCGTCGTTTTGGGGTTGAGCAGGCCAACGATCACGTTTCCATCGCCGCCAATATAGGCCACCGCATTCGTAAACACGGCGGATTGATTCGAGGTAGTGGGAATCGTCGGAAGCGCGGTGGCCGGACCAACAATTTGTGTCGCTACCGTCGTGACCGCACCGTTGGGGGTACACTCGAAAATGCGATCCCCTTTTTCGGTAGCGCGATAATCGTAGGTCACCCCCTTATATGTGATCAGAACTTTATAGCCATATTGAAAGGCTTGTGGGTACTTTACGCCCGGCTGTGGACAATCCAGGCTGCCATCCGGGAAGTTGATCCGCTCCCAGGTATAGTCAATATCGCGTCGGGTGATTGTGACGCCCACTTTGCTGCCGATACTTTTCAACACGGCGTCGATAATGGCGATGGGTTCAGGAAGTTGTTGATCTTGTGCGCGTGTCTGGGTAAACAAGGGCAGACCCGTAATAATCAGGAGCAAGGCGAATATGAGACGTTTCATACATCCTCAGTGTGGGAAAACAAGAAAATCGCTGCCAAATTATAACCGCTTATGACCACGCATAAACACACTTCCAACCAAAGTACCACTCAATCCTATCACCGTAAGCGCACTGCCAGGACCGGGCGCAACATGCAGCCCAAGACTCGACAGTGCATTCAATCCGAATACCGCCCCACCCAGACTGCACACGATACCAAGCACTGCGGTCAACGGAACAAGGCGCTGCGGCGCGCGCCACCACGCGATTAAGACACTGATACAGGTCACAACGGCAATCACGAACTGCTGACGGTAATTCGGATCGCCAAACTGACCCCGAAAAAATTCAAAGGGCGGCAGCAGCCCAACACCAATCAGCAGTGCTAAAACGCCCGTCAGATGGCGCGTTTGTTTGACATAAACTGCTAATCCAACCGCAATCAAAGCTGGAACCAACCGTAAAAGTAAAGTTGCCAGCAATGGCGGATTGCCGCCCCGTACTGCCGGGTGCAGGCTTGTCCATTCGGCCAGATCGTACAAATTGGAACTGAATGCCGCGCCTGTCGTGGCAACCCAGGGTAAATACGTCCCGATCCAGCCGATCAGCGTAAAAATTAGCGCCCAACGTCGCTTCACGCTGGCTCATCCATCCGTTCGATGATCTGTTGATCTTCGGCTTGCTGATGGCTGAAAAAATCGACCATGAACGCACTGCGCCGCTGACGAAGTGCCATGGGCGCGACGGCGCGCACATCCCGAATATCGGCTTTATCGCGGCCATCAGCGGCGGCATAGGCACGCGCGGACTCGAACATGGCATATTCGGCACGATGCGAATCAATGTCCAGCGCCTCGATCAGCTTTAACCCGAAGTGGAGCGCCTCATCGGTCAGGGCGACTTCGGTCAAGAGTTCGCGCGCAATACTCACTTCTTCGCGGGCGGCCAGCGTCGCGTTCAGCCATTCCCGAATAAAACCGCGCGGGTTAGTCCGATAGGCGCGCACACGGTGATACACTTCGAGTCGTTCGTCACTGTTCATCAATCCGCGAACAGCCACACGCAGCCCGAACCGATCCATAATTTGTGGCCGGAGGTCGCCTTCTTCGGGGTTCATCGAGCCGATCAGGACGAAGCGGGAACGATACGTGCCGACCATTGGCCCACGCCGCACGGTATACGAACCCGCCGCTGACGCATCCAGGATCGCATCGGCGATATTGTTTTCGAGCAGGTTCACTTCATCAATGTACAGCAGGTTTTGATCGGCGTGTGCCAGGATGCCCCGTTCCAGTCGGACGCGGTTTTGCTGAATAGCGATGCGTTCATTGACGCCGCCGACCACATCATCCAGGCGCGCATTGAGCGGTAGTTCGATCAGCTTCACCTGATCAAGCCGGGTGATTGGCTCCCCGCGCGCGATCTTAGCGGCACAATCGGCACAAACGCCGTCCACGCCATTCGCTTCATAATCTTCGGGCAGGCAGCCTTCCGGGCAATCGCTCACCACGTTTTCGGGCAGGATGCTGGACAGGCTGCGAACCGCCGTCGTTTTGCCGATCCCGCGCGGACCGATGAGCAGCACGCCGCCAATGGCCGGGTTGATGACGGAGAGCAGCAGCGCCACCCGCATTTCCATCTGCCCAACCAACGCCAGGAACGGAAAAGGCAGATTCTCCGCCAATCCTGAGTCCTGAGCAGGTTGTGCCAGCACTTGCCGTGCCCCGCTCAGGTTGAGCATTCGCAGCAGTGCCGACGGTTCGGTAGTAGCTTCCAGATCGGGTAATACATCGGACATGGCCGAATACCTCTGAGTTATCATTGCCCCAGTTTACCCGATCTGGAGTGGCTTTCTCAGGCGGGCAAATACTTGTGAAACCAGTTCAAAGTGCGCTGCCAGGCATCAGCCGACGCTTTCGGATCGTGAACTTCAGGTCGTGTATCATTGAAAAACGCATGTTCAGCGCCGTCATATAAGGCCACTTCATGCGGAAACGAATACTGGCTAAAATCGGCATCTAATTTTTGAATGTTGGTGGCAACCCACGTATCTTTTTCGCCGATAATGTTCAGGATCGCGGCCTGATTCCCCGCAAAGGCTTCAGCGGCAGGTGCACCGCCGCCATAAAACGCGGCCACTGCGCCAACGTTTGCATTGTGAGCGGTGGCGTGCAATGCCAGTCCACCGCCCATGCAGAAACCAACTACACCGATCTTTTTCGGGCTGACGTATGCCTGTTCGCGGAGAAATTCCACCGCGCCGCTGATCTCTTTGAGCGCGCGGGGACGATCCAGCGCCATAGCTTCTTTTTGCGCCTCGTTCGGCTCCATTACGATGACACCGTGATACAAATCGGGCGCGATGGCCGCAAAACCTGCTGCCGCAAAACGCCGTGCGATGTCCTTCATATGCTCGTTCAGTCCCCACCACTCCTGGATCACGACCACGCCCGGCACAGACTGATCGCCATCAGGGCGCACAAAGAAACCCGTGCCGTGTTCGCCGTTGCTTGGATACTCGACATTCTGTTCACGCATCATCAACTGACCTTTCGTGTACTTGCTCGATCTGGCACTAAGAGCATAATCACGGCGCGGAGAGTCGGCAACCATTGGCACGGAGTTTGTTGCGTCTCTGATTAGACCTGAGTTATCCAACAGAAAGCGTCAAAAAGGATTATGTTGAATCGGATCGTGGCAGCCGTGCGGCGCTTGCCTTCGGAAAATGCAGTGCTGCTTGTGCTGGCGGTGCTGCTGGGTGTAATCGTGAGTGCGGGTGTCGGGGTGTTTCGCGCCGGGATTGATTTTTTCACCGTGAATTACCGCGAACGGGCGCTGGCGTTGCTCAATGTTGGCCCTTTCGGAATTGTGCTGGTACTGGGTGTCGGTGGATTGATCGTTGGCGGATTGATGGGGCGCTTCATCGGCAAAGAACGGCATCACGGCGTAGCGGGCGTGATGGAAGCGTGCGCGCTGGCTGGCGGACGGCTGCGCTACAGACGAATGCCGCTCAAAGTGCTGATGGCCGCCTTTTCATTGGGGGCGGGCGCGTCGGGCGGCCCCGAAGACCCCAGTGTGCAGATCGGCAGCAATCTTGGCTCGATGCTGGCACAATGGCTGCGCGTTTCCGATGAGCGCGGGCGACTGCTGGTGGCGGCGGGTGCGGCCAGCGGCATCGCAGCGGCTTTTCGCGCTCCGATTGCGGGAGTATTCTTCGCGCTCGAAATTGTCCTGGGCGATTTTTCTACTGGCGCTTTCGGCGCGGTGGTGCTGGCGGCGGTGATCTCGGCGGCGTTTACTCAGGCGCTCAACGTCGCAGGCGGACCCGAACTGGGCATTCGGAATTATGCGCTTGGCGGTTTGCAAGAATTGCCTTTATACGCGCTGCTGGGATTGATCGCTGCGCCGCTCTCGGCTGTGTTCATTCGCGCCTACTACTGGCAGCACGATTTGTGGCATCACGTTCACCTGCCACCCGCGCTCAAAACCGGGTTGGCTGGTGTTCTCGTGGGTATTATTGCGATCTTCTTCCCACAAATCATGAGTACCGGCGTCGAGACGATCAACGGCCTGTTGAACAGTGGCGCAGCCGAATACGCCGTCGGGATGCTGCTGTTGCTGGCGGCGGCCAAGATCATCGCTACGGTGATCAGTTTGGGTGGCGGGTTTGTGGGCGGCGTATTCGCGCCGTCGCTTTTTGTCGGCGCAACAGTGGGGCACGCTTTCGGGCAAGTCATGGAACGGCTGCTGCCGGGCACTTTTGGCGCGAACCCGGCGGCCTATGCGATGGCTGGTATGGCCGCTATGATGACCGGGGTGATTCGTGCCCCGATCACGGCGGTGCTGCTCATGTTTGAACTGACCAACGATTATCGGTTGATCTTGCCGCTCATGCTGGCAACGGTGGTCTGTCTATTGTTGGTCGAACGACTCGCGCCCGATGGGATTTATCAATTGGGGTTGGCGCGTAAAGGGGTACGGTTGCAAGGTGGCCGGGAAATTTACCTGATGAATACCGTCAAGGTACGCGAAGTGATGACCACCAGTGCCCCAACTGTTACGGAAACGACGCCCGCCGCTCAACTTGACGCGCTGTTCACACAACACAATACACGCGGACTGTTAGTGGTCGATACAGCGGGCAAGCTGGCCGGGATCGTGACACCGCAAGATGTAGTACGCGCCCGCGAAAACCAAACGCTGGACACAGCCACAACGGGTGATATATGCACTCGTGAGGTGATCACCGTCACTTCCGATGACTCAGTGGGCAAGGCCTTGCAACTGATCAGCCCACGCGACCTGGGGCGAATCCCGGTAGTTGCGCCCGACGACCCGAAACGGATCGCCGGACTGCTGCGCCGCCGTGACATCGTGAAGGCTTATGACATTGCCTTGCACCAGCGCGAAGCCGAGCGGGTGGCGCTGCGTCAACTTGTCGAAGCAGCACGAGACTGACCTACACTTGACGGCCTTCATCCGAGATGGTAAAGGCCGTCGGTCCCTTGTGCAATGCTCTCCACATCGTTCACCGCGTCGATGTTCAACGGGCCGTAAATGTGCGGGAACTGTTCGCTGCGGTAATCCATCGCGGCACTGGCATCCTGACCTTGCACCGTCGCGCCCGACTTGGGCGATTCGTAAACCAGTTTCGAGGTCAGCCTGTCAGTGTCGATGTGCAGCAATACCATATTCGCCTGATCGCGGTAATACTTGTTGGCGACGCGATCCATTTGCAGAGCCGTCGCGCAGCAGTGGATAAACCCTTCGCTGTCCAGCGTATCGCCGCGATAGGGGCCAACCGCTTTGGCCGCTTCCCATTTTTGCCGATTGACGATGTGGAGAATGGTTGTCATAGAATCCCTGTTAGATTATTGCTTTGGGCAGCCCCAAAACGTGTTTGCATCGACGAATTTGGATACATCAACGATGTTTGAGACGTTCGCCGCGTTGCCATTTGCCTGAAAGACTGGATCATCGGTCATCTGTTCCGGCGACATTTGAGCGCGCAGCCGTGTGATGTAGGTGTATTTCTTGAGCAGACCGCTCATCACCGGGTCAAGTTTACCCTCACCGCCAATATCCGGCATGGATGTTAAACTGTTGAGTGGCTCGGCATATTCGGTGATGAACGCCCGCCCTTTGTACTTATCCTGAAGGAACTTCCGCTCATTCTGGTAAGTGCCCAGTGTCGTATACGTCACGCCCATTTCCTGAACTTGTAAAAAGCTGGCACGCATCCGCTCGAAGTCGATTTGCGGGTGAGCGTAATTGAGCGGCTCGTACTGCACATCGGCCAACACCCAGGTCAGTATCTGCATGTTCGGCACAGCGGCAACGGCTGTCAGGCGGAGTGGGATTGACGGGTAATTACCGTTGTAGGTCATCACAATGGGCTTGATGGCGCTGGCATCCTGACCGCGCTGTAATTTCATCGCCAGAAAGTACATGCCTTCCTTGACGTAAACGTTGATGAGCGGCTCCATCTCTTTGGTGACGCGGAAATCGTTCTTGCGTAACCATTCGATCATGTCTGTCGGATTCTCGTTGCGAATGATCGCGTAATCATATGGGCCAACCTGCCCAATTTTGAGGAACTGTGTCGCTGTCACCTGTACCGCTATGCCGTCCTGGGCTGCTCTTACACCCCCCGTAGACATGGCAACTATACACGGATTATTGGGGGTGACGAACTGCACATTGGTCAGGGCACTGAGCGCGTCCAATGACTTGGTTTCGGCCACATCGAGTTTGGGCGGGTTAGCGACGGGTACTACCCAGCTAAATTCCGGCGCGCTGCCGGTATATTGAATGCCAACAACTGCAGTCACCGTACCAGCGGCTTTATCTACGGCAAATACGATTCGTTCGGCGGTCTGGTCAACGGGTGTGTTGCGGCAGAATAAGCCTCCGCAAGCCGAAGCACTCGGTGGGAAGGCAAGTGCCAAAATTGAAACGATCACAAAGAACGACAGAATTTTTAAGCGGCTCATCGGCTGTTCCTCATCTGAATCTGGATCAACAACCTGATGACGAAATCGAGCGCACGAAAGTTCCCGCCCACAGAACACGATTTAGTATGGTTTCTGCGCCAACGCGCCCAACATCGGCGCAAAGTGTTTCAGATTGCGTGTGAAAAGTGGCACTTGCAGCCGATTACTGACCGCTGCGATCAGGCAATCATTCGCGCCGATATTATGGCTCAGCTTGAATCGAACCGTCTGGGCAATCGCCCAATCGTAATCGATACTAACCAGATCGATCCGTCCGAAATCTTGGAGTAATTTAATCGCTTTTTGCTGGTCACGGCGGTTTTGTGCGCCATTGAGAACCTCAATCCAAACAATTGCACTCACCGCAGCATCTGATTGCTGCTTGATCCATACTTCCGCTGGCTTGTAATTGCGTAACAGATCAACTATAATGGACGTATCGAGCAAAGAAGCTACCATTTGTTACGTACTTGCTCTTTGCGCCGTTGTTCTTCGACCCAGGTTGCGCCGTCCCCTACACTTTCCCAGCCGTCCCCATATTCGCCCGCTTCCAATTTGGCGGCGATTTCTGCGCCCGTTTTTGGCGTGCCGGGTTTTAGCATTTCCGCGATTTCTTCTTCTGTCCAGGGGCGTTCTTCGACGGGCAGTTTGATTGTTACTTCGACTTCGCCTGCCTGCACGCCGTCTGGCAGCTTAACTTCTAATTCGCCTTTATCCGTGATCCGTCCAGTGAGTTGTAAAGTTGTCATTGCCCTCATCCCTTTTGATCGTCACGTTCATTTTACTGCACACGGTTCAGGCTGGACAGGCTGTACTGAGCGATAGTTGTGCTAGAATGATCGCCAAACGTGTACATCCTGCTATACTAAGACGCACACAGGGGTTAAACGACGATGAGCGACAAAATCGATAAGGTCATCGCGCGCAAGGGTGTCGTGGCCGCCGAATTCCTCTCAAGCAGCTATCGCATTTCGGGGGAAGTGGTACTCAAGGGACAACCCGTTGTAGATTCGATGAACGATAAAATGAGTAATTTTATTCGTGCTGAAAATATTTACGTTTCTCCGATCTCTGATCCGGCAGTTTTGAAGGCACATTACACGTTTGGGCAGCTTCGCAAGGAAAATATCAGCATGGTCGTGATAAATCGGGAAGAAGACGGCGCGAGTCGTCACTCGATTTATCATACTCAGCCTAATCAGCCGATCATCTTCAGTTTATTTGCGACAGTGTCTGGTTTTGAAGTGCGTGGTGGGCTTAAGATTAATTCATTGACCGATGTGGATAACCTCTTGATGCAAAGCGTGGATCGTTTCATCACGATCTACCGGGCAACTGCGCGCGCTGCCGAAAATCAGGCAATCGAGTTTAGCGGCGGCGCGATCTTGCTCAACCGAGAATCGGTCAATATTGTGTGCGTGGACAAAGCAGTTCAGTAGGCAATCGCATGGGCGGAATACATGGCACGAGTTTTAGTCATTGATGACGATACGGGCTTGCTGCAAATGGTCAAGCTCATGCTGGAGCGTGAAGGTCACCAGTCGATCCTGGCCGAAGGCGGCGAAGCAGGCATTCGCGCCGCGCTCTCTCAAACGCCGGACGTGGCGATTATCGACTTGATGATGCCGGGCATCAGCGGCTATGATGTGACGCGGCAGCTTCGCGGCAATCCACAAACTGCGCGAATGCCGATCATGATCCTGACCGCGCGCAGCCAGCCAATGGATAAGCAAATGGCGCTCAACGCGGGCGCGACAGCCTACATGAGCAAGCCAGTTTCCTCACGCGATCTGATCGCGCGCCTGGCAGAGATGCTCGAAAACCAGGAACATCGCCCAGCACAGACCACTCAAGCACCGCCGACTGCTGCCGCGCCGGTCCGTCCGGCGACCAATCCAACGGTTAGCAATGCGCCCGCACCGACGAATCGCCGCTTGCCGATTGGCGCAGATGTAACCGCCGACGCCGTACCCACCGCAATTCCACAGGGGGCCGTCCCCAGAGTCAAATTGCCAGAAAAACAGTTGCCAGTAATTGCGGTGCTGGCACTGCGCGGTGGCTCTGGTGGCACAACACTGGCGATCAATCTGGCGTTCACCATTCGCCGCCTGATCGAACGGGTGTGTATTGTCGATATGAGCATGGTTGGCGGGCAGGTGGGGTTGTATTTACACCTCAATTTGCGCGGCACCTGGGCTGATCTGCTGCCACTTGGAGATCGGTTCGATGCGCGCGATGTTGGCTCAAAGATCACGCCGCACCCGCAGCAGGGCATCGGCGTGATCGGTGCGCCCGCCTCACCCCCGCCCCAATCGCTCACTGCTGAAGCCGCGGTAATGATGTTCACGACGCTGGCAGCGGGCTTTCAATCGCTGGTAGTCGATGTGAGCAGTTTGAATGTGGCTTCGATGGCCGCCTTAGTCGTTGCCCGAACGGTGGTGGTTGTCCTGTCCGATGACGTCGCCGCTATTCATAGCAACAGCAATCTGGTCTCGATGCTAACCTCCATGAATGTTGACATGAAAAATGTGCGGGTGGTGGTCAATCACACGCGCCCTGAACCCGGCACGCCGATTCCGGTCATTGCCAAAGCGATTGGTGGCGCGGTCAGTGCCGAACTGCCCTACGACATCAATCAGTTGCAGGCACTTCGGCGGGGCGTGCCAAGTGTCGTCATGGTGCCGGACTCGCCTTACGCACTGGCCTTGCAGGGACTTACACGCTTACTTTGAGCATATTGAGCAGGACAAAAACATGGCAAACGGAGATTATCGAGTTTTACTGGTCGAGGATGAACCCGAAATCGCGGATATGCTGGCGCTCTTTTTCGAGGGGCGAGGCTATATGCTGTACCACGCCTTCGACGGCGAAGAAGCCCTTGCCAAAGCACCCGTTGTACTTCCACATGTAATCCTGATGGACATCACCCTGCCTGATCTAGACGGCTACGCCATTTGTCGACAGTTACGCCAGCAGCCGCGCACTTCGCATATCCCGATCATCTTCCTGACTAAACGTGGCAGCCGAGATGATCGTCTGGCCGGTCTGGAACTGGGCGCAGACGACTTCATTTCCAAGCCGTTCGATATTGAAGAACTGATGCTGCGGATTCGCAACAGCGTTTTGCGGGCGGCCCGCGACATGCAGACGGACCCACGTACCGGGCTGCCTTCGGCGCGTTCGCTCTCCTCTTTGATCGAAAAGGCGCGCGCCAATCCCTCTATCGCCATGCTTGAATTTTCGCTTGAACACGCCAGCCCTTTCCGGGATGCCTATGGCGCGTTCGCCAGCGGTGAAGTATCAATTTATGTCGCCAATTTGATCACTCAGACGGTTCACGAATTTGGGCGGGATGATGATTTCATCGGTTACGTGGATGACAATCAATACATTGTGCTGTGTCACCATAACACCGCCGAAACCATCGCTGAGCGTGTGACTGATGTATTCAACTATCACGCCGATAAACACTACAATCGCGCCGACGTAAAAGGTAATCAATTTATCCTGGATGGCATGAAATATCCCCTCATGGCGATGACCTGCCGTGTGTTCGCGCCCGATCAGGTTTGGGATACGCATTGACGCTTGCGCCAATCCCGTATTTATCGGATCGGAGTTGGCCTGTCGGCGTGCCTCATGCGCCGCGTGATGAACCCAGCCTACGCAACCTGATCTGCCACGTGGCGCGGCTGCTGCACCAATTTCGGCTGGTCGACGGTGCTTCCGGTGGGATCAGCACACGGCTGAGTGGTGGTCGCATCCTGTGTACCCCGTTCGGGTTAGCAAAAAGTTTGCTGCAGCCCGATCAGTTGATCATCGTTGACAGCGACGGCGCACGGATTGGCCCCGAAACGGACACCAGTCGCGCACTTCGGCTTGATGACGAACTGGCGATGCACCTCGAATGCTATCGTCAGCGTCCCGATGTTGAAGGCGTTGTCCATGCTCATCCGCCGCTATCGGTAGCACTCACAATGGCCGGAGTCAGCTTGCGAAGGTGTCTTGTGCCCGAAGCAGTGGTCACGCTTGGACTTGTGCCGACGACCCCATACGCGCCGCCAAACAGCCCCGAAGCCTTGCACGCGATTCGGCTTTTGATCGCTCAACACGACGCTATGTTGATCGCCGCACATGGATCGCTGACCGTTGGTTCCGATGTATGGCAGGCGTATTTGCGGCTCGAAACGCTGGAACATACTGCGACGATCATCCATCACGCGATGCAGCTTAGCCCGCTCACGCCGCTCGACCCGGCACAGGTTGCGGCACTACTTGATACTCGCCGGGCGCTTGGCTTCTGGCGGGATGGCGATGCGGAACGGTTCTGCGAAGCGTGTGGCGCGTGCTAATCGTTCGCCAAACTTCCTACCTGACAACCTTACCAACACTGAACGTTAAGCAGACGCTTATCGCACGTTTCGATGATTCCACTGCAAAAATCGGCGTCTCGCGCTAAAATTGAGGTTTAAGCGTTTGTAGACTGTATTGTTGTAGTGTTAAATGAGTGACTGGAACCGGGTGTGAGACGTTTACTGAGTGTTATCGTCCTGGTATCCGTAATCGGCGGCGTTCTGGGTGTGTTCCGTGTGCGTGCCGCCGCACAATCGGGTGCTATTCACCTGAGCGTCGAAGCGGGCTTCCAGAATCGTTTCCGTGAAAACCGCTGGACGCCGCTTCTGATCAGCGTCAGCAATGATGGCCCCGACGTAAGTGGCGAACTGCGCGTCGTCTCCGGTAATACGCTTGGCCTGACGGCAGGCGGATACGCGACGCCAGTTGATCTGCCCACACAGTCGAGCAAGCAATTATTTCTGTACGTCGCCTTTGAAGTGTATACGCAGCAGGTGCAGGTTGAACTGGCGACGCTGGGCGGCACCGTCCTGCAATCGGTCACAGCGCCGATGACGCGCATTGATAAAACCGCGATGCAATATGCCGTGATCACCGAGTCGCCTACCGGGTCGATTGACCTGACAACGGC
Source organism: Aggregatilineales bacterium (assembly GCA_038239365.1). Taxonomy (GTDB): domain Bacteria; phylum Chloroflexota; class Anaerolineae; order Aggregatilineales; family UBA2796; genus JBBRMW01. Next base: position 19,766 of record JBBSEU010000009.1, on the reverse strand, counting down.
GCGCGGCAGCGGTGATGCTTACCAGTCCGATTGGCGGATCGAAAATTTGCCGCCGTTGGCTTCGGCGCTCAATACGCTTGATGCACTGCTGCTGACAGACGTAGATACCGGTAAATTCACGACGGAACAACGCCGCGCGATTGCAGAGTGGGTGCTCAGCGGCGGACATTTGATCGTCACGGGCGGCCCCAACTGGCAGAAAACACGCTCCGGCGTTGATAATCTGATCCCGTTCACGGCGAACGGTACGGTCACGCTTAATTCGGTGAACGCATTCATCGACTACGCGGGCATACCGTCCGATCAGCTAACCGCCGGATCGGTGATCGTGGCACAAGGCCTGCCCACCGCCGACGCCAAAGTGTTGGTACAGCAGGATAACGTCCCACTGTTGGTACGGGGACGATACGGCCAGGGGACAGTCGATTATCTGACCGCCGATCCCGGCCTTGAGCCGTTCCGCTCCTGGACACATCGCGCGGCAGTTTGGCAAAACGTGTTAGGTTCGGCGGCGCGCAGTCCCGGTTGGTCTCAGGAAGTCGTGAACGTCGGTGAAGCCGCGCAGGCTGCCAATTTCGTGAAAGGCTTACGACTGCCCGATATTTTCCAACTGGCCGCTTTCCTGGGCGTGTATATCCTGCTGATCGGCCCGGTCAACTATGTGGTGTTGCGCGCCATTCGCCGTCTGGAATGGGCGTGGTTCAGCATCCCGATTATTATTCTGCTGACCAGTATCGCCGCCTACGTGACAGGCTTTAGCTTGCGCGGCACGCAGGCCACGATCAATCGCATGAGTCTGGTGCAGGTCTGGCCGGGGTCGGATCAGGCGCGAGTCGATGGCGTAGTGGGTGTCTTAGCGCCACGCCGTGCGATCTACAGTGTCGCGGCGGCTCAGGGCTTGACACTCCGCACGCTATCCAGCGATCCGTTCAACACGGATGCACTGAGCAGCATCAAAGTGAACGAAGGCTTGACCTACGGCTCGGACAGCGTGCCCGTTGATGCCGGGCTTTCTGCGGCCTTTGCAACAAGTGGTTATATCCCTGCGCCCGCCATTGACAGCAGCGCGACGGTACAAATTCTGGATGATGGTCGCCTGGCAGTCAAAGGTCGGGTACAAAATACCACCAATCTGGCATTTACTGATGCGCTGGTGCTGGTCATGGGCACGACATTTCCTATCGGCGCGTTGAATCCGGGTGAGGAGCGTGCTTTCGAGTTTCCAGTGAAGCCGCTCGATAACGCTTCGCCTGCCTTCAACGATGTGAACTCGCCGGTGTATGGTCGCTCCTATACGGCCTCATCAAATAACAATGAGCGCAATAAAACATTGCGCGAACTGCTCAACAGCGGCTATGTGGCCGCACCCACACGCGGCGGCGTGACCCAAAATGATAGTCAGGAAGTCAATCGCCGGGCGAAGTTCCTGGCGGGCATGACCACTGACGGCGATCTGGGGACAGGGCGTGGCGTCGATGTTTATCTGGCGGCTTGGAATGCCAGCTCACCGGTTGGCATCAGCCTCAGGGATTCGCCATTCGTTTCGGAAGACACGACGCTGTACCTGTTCAAGCTGAAGTCAGTGGTCAGCGCGGTTCAAAATGGCGGGAATGGCAATATAGTGCGTTTGACGCCCGGTTACATGATCTGGTCGCCACTCGGCACGACAGGACAGCGCGCCTACACGCCCTACAACCTGTATCTGAGCAACAATGAACAGGCCGCCTTTCAATACAATCCGATAGCAGAGGCACAGCTTGCTAATGTCTCGGCGCTGATATTAGAAACACGCCGCAGTTCGATCAGCACCAACGCCGTAATGTCCGTGTGGGATTGGAAAGCGGCGCAGTGGGTCGACCTGCCGGAGCAGGACAACAGCACCCGAACGACGTATACGATCAACGATGTGAATGATCTGGCACGCTTTATCGGACCGCAAAACGCGGTACGGGTACAGGTGCAGCCCTCAAACAGCACGGCCAATTTGGATCGCGTCGATGTGATATTGGAAGGTCGACTCCAGGGTTAACCATGATAGAAGGAACGATTATGCAGGCACAAGACCAGGACTCCCCCATCATCGAGACACGCGATCTGGTGATGCGTTACGAGCGGAAGCTGACCGCCGTCAATAATTTATCGCTATCCGTGCCGCGTGGCGCGATTTATGGCTTTGTGGGGCCGAACGGCGCGGGCAAGACCAGCACCATGCGAATTCTGACGACGCTGATGCTGCCCACCAGCGGACAGGCGTTTGTGGCCGGGCACGAAGTGACCAAAAACGCCCGCGATGTACGCCGCGCCATTGGCTATATGCCCGACTTTTTTGGCGTCTATGATGATATGAAAGTCTGGGAATACCTGGACTTTTTCGCGGCTTGCTACGACATCCCGGAACGAGATCGCCCGTCACTGATCAACGATCTGCTGCAACTGGTCGATCTGAATCACCGTCGGGATGACATGGTCGATAAGCTGAGTCGCGGTATGAAGCAGCGGTTGTGTCTGGCGCGCACGCTGGTACATGATCCGCAAGTGCTGATCCTCGATGAACCCGCTTCCGGGCTTGATCCGCGTGCCCGCGTCGAAATCCGCGAGTTGATGCTCGAACTGGCACGCATGGGCAAAACGATCTTTTTCTCATCGCACATTCTGGCGGATGTGGCCGAAATTTGTACCCATATCGGGATTATCGAAGCAGGGCAGATGGTCATGCAGGGCAAAATGGACGATGTGCGCCGCCAACTGATGCCCAACCGTGAAGTGATCATAACCCTCTTGGATAAAGTTGATGAAGCGCGCTCGGCATTGGGCGTGATCCCCGGCATTCAGAAGATCGTTGATCTGTCCGATGAATCGGGTAAAAAGCGTATCCGCGTGGACTTTCTGGGCGAAGACGCGATGATGACGGAGATGATGTCTACCCTCACCAGCAAGGGTATCCCGATTGTCAATCTGGCTGAACAGTCACACGATCTGGAGCAAGTTTTCATGCGTGTCACAAAAGGTGTTGTAACTTAAATGGGCAACGAAGCTGCCAGTCGGCGCGGACTGATCGGGAATCCTGTCGCGCTCAAGGAACTACGGGGGCGAATGCGAGGCACTCGTGCTTTTGCCGTGCTGACCGTCTACCTGATGCTCATGTCCGGCTTCGCGGTGACGCTGTACGTGCTGTACTCGGCATCAATCACGGCGGGCGTAGGTTATGCCCAGGGCGGCCAGATCGGACGCACGCTCTTTACCGGAATCGTCGGGATCGAGCTGTTTTTGGTGACATTCATCGTCCCGGCCTTTACTTCCGGCGCAATCACAGGTGAGCGCGAACGCCAGACTTACGATTTGCTGCGAACGACGCTGCTCAGTTCGCGCGCTCTGGTAGTGGGCAAGCTACTTTCGGCGCTATCGTATATCTTCTTGCTGCTGTTGGCCGCGATTCCGCTGCAAAGTCTGGCGTTTTTGTTCGGCGGCGTCAGCGAGTCTGAGATCGCGCTGTCATTCGTGATTTTACTGGTCACGGCGATCACATTGGGAACCATTGGCATCTATTTTTCGTCCAGGATGCAGCGAACGTTACCTGCCAGCATTGCCACCTATGGCTTTGCGCTGCTGGTGACGATTGGCTTGCCATTGATCATGTTGGTGGTGGTCTCGGTGCTAGGGCCGTTTTTCTACACGATTCTGGGTAATAATATGTCTGCCGGGGTCAAGGCGGCACTCACCTATGGTTTCGGGGCACTGGTGAGTACCAATCCGCTGGCAACGGCCTGTCTGACACAGTATTTGTTGATAGATCGGCATGATATGGGTTACTTCACGGTTCAGGTATCGGGCGCTGGTGCAAACCTAACTTTGCCACTCGTTTCGCCCTGGATCGTGTTCTCGATTTTTTATCTGATCGTTTCGGCGGTGCTGATCGTGATCACGATCCGGCGCGTCAGCCGTATTGAAGGCGAACCATTATGACGCCACACAATGAGCCGGGTAACGAAACGACGCAGCTTACCCGTTTGATCGAACGTTGGGAGCGCCGTTTGCGGCTCACTCACAGCGCCGTTTGGGTGCCGCGCGGCCTGATGATCGGGCTGGCGCTGACGCTGATTCTGGCGCTCATTTCGCGGCTGCGCCCGTGGCTGCTGCCTCCGCAGTTGATCGCTATCGGCGCGGCATTGGCGCTGCTTGCGGTGGTGATCGCGGCGGTGGGCGTGTGGTTGTGGCCGCGCACGACGATTCAATCGGCACGCTATTTTGATCGTCAGTTCGGCTTGCGCGAGCGTGTCAGCACCGCGCTTGAAATTGAGGGGCGGGACCTGGGAATGATCGGCACGTTGCAAGTGCGCGATGCGGTGAGGCGCGCCAACGACGTGAGCGCCCGCGACTTTTTGCCGATCCAGTGGAATCGCCGCGAAATAGGCGGAGACGTCATCTTAATAATCGTGTGCGCGCTGGCAATCGGGCTGGCGAATCCGCAAACAGCAGTCGTTGCTCAGCAGAACGCGATCAATGCGGCTATCGCGCAGCAAACGCAGCAGCTTCAACAGGTGGAGCAAGCGATTCAGAACAACTCCTCGTTGAGCGAAGCCGAAAAAGCCAGGCTGACCAAGATCATCGACGACGCGATCAAGCAGCTACAACAGCCGGGCATCACGCGCCCCGAAGCGGTTGCGGCGTTATCGGGCGCACAACAGGCACTTAATCAGGCGCAAACGCAGCTTACCCAACAGCAACTTGCCGATCTCCAAAAGGCCGGACAAGCCCTGAATCAGTCGCCGCAAACGCAACCCATCGGCAATAACTTGCAGAACGGCAATTTGTCACAGGCGGCACAGTCGATGCAATCACTTTCGCAACAGATCGGGCAAATGTCGCAAGCGCAAATGAGCGCCGCTGCCGATGCGCTCGATAAGGCCGCTGATGCACTGGCTCAGACGAATCCCGCCGCTGCACAAGCCATGCACCAGGCCGCCGATGCACTGCGTAAAGGTGACAAGGCCGCCGCGCAACAGGCACTTCAAAACGCGGCGAATGCCCTGAATCAGCAGCAGCAGCAAATGGCACAATCGCCCCTTTCGCAGGCCGCCCAGAATGCCGCGCAGCAAATGACACAGGCTCAACAGCAGGTCGCGCAGGCCGGGCAGCAAACGAACCCGCAGCAGCTCAACCCACAGCAATCCAACGGGCAATCGGGACAGCAGCAAAATGGTCAGCAGGGTCAACAAGGCCAGCAAGGGAATCAAGATAATCAACAGAACGGCCAGCAAAATGGTCAGCAGAATCAGCAAGGCCAACAGGGTCAGCAAGGTAATCAACAAAACGGCCAACAGAATGGTCAACAACAGGGACAACAAAACGGCCAGCAAAATGGTCAGCAGCAAGGCCAACAAGGCAGCGGCGGCCAGCAAAACGGTCAACAGCAGGGTCAACAAGGCCAGAACAGCCAACAACAAGGTCAAGGTCAACAGGAACAGCAAGGCCAGGACGGTAACGGACAAGGTAATCAGCCCGGTGCTGGCAAAAGTGGCGGCGCAACCACTGGCGGTCAGGCAGATGGCAGCGGTCAGGGCACATCGCCACAGCAAGGTACGGGTCAACAAAACAGTGGCGGCGCGGGTCAGGGCACAGGTGGCAGCGGCAATAATACAACTTCCGGTCAATCCAGCGGGCAAACGGGTCAGACCGACCCCAACAACGGCCATAGCGACGGCTCACTGATCACGAACGAGCATGTATTTGCACCTTCTTTCGTAGGCGGGCAGGGTGGCACAACCCTTAACCCGAAAGGTAATGGCGACCCCGGCAACACCCCCTCACAACCCGGCAGCTATACCGATCCGACGGGCGGATCGGCAACAGTGCCCCTCAATGACGTGGCGGGTGCGGCCTCCGCTCAAGCGGCGACGGCGATGGACGCGGAACACGTCCCGATTGGCTTACGGGGGGTAATTCATGACTATTTCAGCGGCTTACAGCCTGCGAAATAGCCTATTGTTGATCGTTCTGGCTGTCATTCTGGCGGGCTGCATCCAACCGGACGCGCCCGATCCCGATCTGCCGCCGACTGTGCCTGCTCAAATTCTGCCAACGGCGGCGATTCCGGTAACTGGCATAGCGAATCCAACCGTGCCTGCACCGCCTGTCTCGAACAATGCGACTACTCGCCCGCCGGAAACGGGTTTGCGTGTGTGGCGAACCGCACCTGTCGGACCGGAAAGTGTGGTGGTGATGTTTTTCCCGGATGCGTCGGGCGCGCGCTGTGTACGCTACATTTTTCGGTCAAAGATCGTGCCGCGCTGCGCCGCACCAGGGCAAACAGTCATCGGTGTTACCGGGTCGGAACAGGCCGCCAATAACAAGATGTACACGATCATCACTGGCTTCATTCTGGATGATAGGATCACGGTTGTTTCGGTGCAGATGCAGGACGGCACAAGCATCCCGATTGAAGTGAACGACAGAGGCTTCATTGCCGTATTAGAAGGAGTACAGAAAGCAACGGTACTCGTCCCTGTCGATCAGTTTGGTAACTTGGTGGGGTCGCAATCTGCCCTTTAGAATAACTGGAATCTATTATGGAGCCGGTGAAAATTTACTGTGACGCAGTGGGGAACACACTCACGATTTGGTTTGGCGATCCGGCTGATGAAGATGTGAGTACCCAGGTGGAAGATGGTCTGATCGTTATGAAAGATAAAAGCGGTCGGCCTATTGGCATTGAAAAATTATCGTTTGCCAGTCAGCCCGGCGCTTTCCGTTTACAGTTTGAAACACTCGAAACCCGTGAGCCGCAAGTAGGAAAACCCTAAATGGATAATCCAGCCGTTAGCGATGCCTTGAGCGTCGAAGAATTCCGTAATACCGCCAACGCGATCATCAACGAGATCAACAAAGTAATCGTCGGGCAACAGGACGTGATGCGCCATGTGTTGATCGCCGTGATCGCGGGCGGCCATGTCTTGCTAGAAGGTGTCCCCGGACTCGGTAAAACAATGTTGATTCGCACTATTGGCGATGTGCTGAATCTGTCGTTTTCGCGCGTGCAGTTCACACCCGACCTGATGCCCGCCGACATCACTGGCACAAACATCATGGAAGAAAATGATGAGGGACGGCGCGAATTCCGTTTCCAGCAAGGGCCGGTTTTCGCCAATTTGCTGCTGGCGGATGAAATTAACCGCGCCACGCCGAAGACACAATCGGCACTGCTCGAAGCCATGCAGGAAAAGACGGTCACATCGGCCAACAAAACTTATCGACTCGAAGCGCCGTTTTTCGTGCTGGCAACGCAAAATCCGCTCGAAATGGAAGGGACGTATCCACTCCCCGAAGCCCAGTTGGATCGCTTTATGTTCAAGATCAACGTCGCTTTCCCATCGGCGGCGGAACTGGTCGAGATTTTGGGGCGCACCACAGGTCTTGACGCCGCACACGCCAATCACGCCGCCGACGGCAAACGCATCCTGGAAATGGGCGAACTGGCGCGTAAAGTACCCGTCGCCACCCACGTCAGTGATTACGTGGCACGCTTGATCGTCGCCACGCATCCTCAAAACGCCGCCGCTACCGAGCTGGTCAAAAAGTATGTGCGCTACGGATCAAGTCCGCGCGGCGCGCAGTCGCTCGTCCTGGGCAGCAAGATCAATGCGCTGTTATCGGGTCGGTACAACGTCTCGTTCGATGATGTGCGTGCCATTGCACCGTCTGCGCTGCGTCACCGTTTGCTGCTCAACTTTGAAGGTCAAGCTGAAGGCGTTAGTTCTGATGACGTAATTCAGGAATTGAGCACCAAGCTCCCTGAACAAGCCCGATAGTTCGATGCCTGATAAACTTTTCGATGAGAAAGTCCTCCGCAAACTTGAACGCCTGACACTGATCGCCAGTCGAGTTCGTGCGGGTGCAATCAAGGGCGAACGCCGTTCTGTGAAACGGGGTACCAGCATCGAGTTTGCCGATTATCGAAACTATGCGCGCGGCGACGATTTGCGGCGCATCGACTGGAACGTGTTCGCGCGTCTTGAGCGGCCATTCATCAAACTGCTTGAGGAAGAAGAAGACCTATCGGTTCATCTGCTGCTTGATGCCTCCACCAGCATGAATTGGCCGATGGAAGCCGCTTCCGATGAACATAAATTCACTTTTGCGCGACGTGTCACGGCGGGCTTGGCGCATATCTCGTTAGGCGGTGGGGATCGGCTGGCACTGACGGCGCTTCGCAGCACGGGCAACGTGACCTGGGGACCGCATCGGGGGCGTGGCAGGACGCTCGATCTGCTCAACTTTCTGGTGAACCTTGAAACAACTGGCACTACCGATCTAAATGCCGCCTTACGGGACTATGCCGCCCGATCATCGCGGCCAGGGCTGTGTTTGATCGTCTCCGATCTGATGTCGCCGGGCGGCTATCAGGATGGCCTGAGCGCGTTACAGGGGCGCGGCTACGAAGTGGCGTTGATTCATGTGTTAGCGCCCGATGAAGTCAATCCGCCATTAGCAGGCGACTTGCGTTTGATTGACTCGGAAACCGGGCAGGCTCAGGACGTGACGGTTGATGCGGCGATGCGCGACTTGTACACGCGGCGGTTGCTGGCTTGGCGAGAAGAAATCAGCAACTATTGTGCGCGCCGCAACATTCACTACGCGACGGTGGAGACGGGCATACCGTGGGAAGAACTGATCTTGTTTGAACTGCGGCGGCTGGGTGTCGTGCATTGATTCAGAGAGCAGAGCGTCACAAATCAAGTCTGTTTTTGCTGACGCTCGTGTTGTTTGCGGCTTTTACGCTGCGACTCTGGAATCTTGGCACACAAAGTCTGTGGCATGATGAGGCATGGTCGGTATTCAGCGCCTATCACCCCTTGGCGTGGGGCGCACAGGGTACTGATCCGAACTCGCCGCCGATCTTTTACCTGACGCTCAGTGTATGGCAGCATCTTGCAGGCGATGGCGTCTGGGCAATGCGTTACTGGTCGCTGCTTATCGGCTTAGTCACGGTAGCGGTCACGGCGCGAATGGTGCGCCAATGGTTTGAAGATCGGGCGGCGCTGCTAGCCTCTTTTTTGGTTGCCATTTCGCCGATCTTGTGGGTCTTTTCGCAGGAAATACGTGCCTACATCGCCATGCCGCTGCTTGCCTTGATTCTTCTGGCGCTGGTCGATAATCTGCTTAAGTCACCACAATCGAGCCGTCCCTGGCGCTGGCTATTCGTCGTCGAATTGATCACGCTCTACACGCACAACCTGTCCGTGCCGCTGATCGCGTGGCTAAATGTGACGGTAATGGCGGTTTTTGCGTGGCGGCGTGATGTTCGCAATCTGATTCGGTGGTTGGTGGTGCAAGCTATCGCTGGCTTGCTGTATTTGCCCTGGTTGCTCACTCAGCGCCCGACTGGAACGCCGCTCAACACGCCGCCATCGCTCGACCCGGCCACCTTCTGGAACATCTGGCAATCGTACTTTACGGGTATCCGAACGATGGTTAGCGCCGATTCGCAGTTAATGGTGCTAACAGCGGCATTTGGCCTTGTGGCATTGGTGGCGTTGCTGGCGGCGATTGTTTTTAATCGTTCGCGGCGAACGCTGTTGATCCTGTCACAGGCGGTGCTTATCCCGATCTTTGAACTGGCGATCATCCTGGCGGCGCATATCGACTTTCATCCGCGCTACTTCATAGTCGGCACAGCCGCGATGTTGATAATGATCGCATTTGGCTTTGAAGCATTGTCGCGGTGGCGTGCTGTGTTCCGTGTGCTGATGTTGGGTACGGCCATCCTTGCCGCTGCGATCACATTTCGCATGACGTGGCTCACCTTTAGCAGTTCGGTTTATCAGCACGACGATTTCCGCACCATTGCAGAACGCTACGCAACACTCGGCGCGAACGACGCGATCATTATCCCTTATGGATGGGAGCCAACGCTCGATTATTACAGCCGCAAAATGAACTTCAAGGCGCGTTTCATTAATATGCCACTGCACGCCAGCGGCAACACGATTCTTGATACGTTGCGCTCCGAATTATTGAACGTCAACCGTGCGGAGTTCCTGACATGGTATCAAATGCCCGCCGATGTGCGCGGCGCGTATCCGTGCATTTTAAGTGCCACCGGACAAGCACGCGAAGATTCACTGACCGTGCAGGGTGTGAAAACAGAGGGCTATGACTCGTTTTTGGTGCGCGATTTTGCTCGATTTTATATTCAGCCCGACGCACTGGATTTTGGTACGTTCCGACTCGATAACATCCGTGTTGGGCATACTCTGAAAGCGATCTGGGGTGTCAATCGCCTTTGCGTGATTACCCGCCCCAAATTACTCGCGCGCACGGATGAAAACTGGCATCTGGTGACGCGCTTGTACCGCTTTGATTTCGATTTTGGTGAACACCGTGAATTCAGCAAGACCGACGTTCAACTATTGAATGATCAACAGCTTCCTACCTCGTTATGGAGTGTGGAGAGTTCCGACTCTCAATTCAGCTTGCTCAAAGTGCCCGAAGGTTTACCCTCCGGGGAGACAGACAGTTATCCCCTCACAATTAGCCTGTACAGTTCGCAATCACCATTCGGACTTGGCGCAACGGCCTGTGAATTTCAGTCGGATGGCGCTTGCGCTACCTATGCAGTTAGCAAGCGTGCCCCGGTGGGTCAGGCTTTTCACCAGCCCGATCCCACCATTTTTCAGCTTCAACCCGCCGAAACGGATATACAAATGAAAGACGGCGTGTACTTACACCGTTCATATTTGCCATCTGCTGACCAATTCGCTCAGGGAAAATGTGATCCGATTAGTGTTGAAGTTTGGCGTTTGAAAGACATATCGCAACGCCTGGATGTTGCGATTGGCGTGCAAATGTTGAGAAAACCCATTGCATGGCGGCCTCTGCTCGTGCCGAACCAGCAAAAGGCATTGGTTAGCCTTGATGTGTGCGTGCCAGTCGATGCGACGGGGGATATAAGTGTGTGGGTTGGTGCTGCGGTGATACCAAATGGCGAAGCGCCCGATGTCAATAATCCGATCAAACTGATAAACGCCCCAATTCAAATAGTAAATCGTGTATTTACCGAACCCGCGATAAATCTGACAACACAAACGGAAACATCGTTTGGGGCGGGTGATTTGCTGATCGGAGTAGACTCGCCAACGGCATTGACACGAGGGCAACCATTTACCGTTACGTTGTTGTGGAAAGCTCTCAGTCGTTGGACAAGCGACTACGTAGTTTTCGTTCACCTTCTCGACTCCAACGGTCAGGTCATTGCACAGAGCGACTCGCAACCTGTGAGTGGCGAACGCCCGACGACAAGTTGGCTAGCTGGCGAATATATCACCGATCTGCATACGCTCACCTGGCATCGAGAAGATTATATGGGCGCGGCCACGCTCGAAGTTGGCCTATACAACCCCGAAACTGGCGAACGTATCAAGCTCACCGATGGTACGGATCGTGTGGTTTTGCCTGTTACAATTATCGTGAAGTAGATGGAGTTATTTAACGATGCGGCAAGTCATTATGTATCCCGGTGAAGATGGTTATTGGGTTGTGGAGTGTCCTAGTTTGCCCGGTTGCAGTAGTCAGGGTAAAACTCAGGAAGAAGCCCTTGTCAACATCCGTGAAGCGATTGAACTTTGGATCGAAGATGCCCAGGAACACGGCGAACGTTTTATCGGCGAATAATTTCTTGAACTCTTGTAATGTTAGCTGTAAATCATCTTGAGATAACACTATGTCCTTTCTAACCCCGCTGGCACTGGCACTTGGCGCAATCGCCGGGCCGATCCTGTTAATGTATATGCTTCGTTTGCGCCGCCGCGAAGTGCCTGTTTCGAGTACGCTGCTCTGGCAGCAAATTTTGCGTGACCGCGAAGCCAATGCGCCCTGGCAGCGATTGCGGCGTAACCTGCTCCTGCTGCTCCAACTGTTGATTTTGGCGGCGCTCATTTTCGCACTGGCACGTCCCTATACCGAAGTGCCGACGATCACCGCCGGGAGAATTGCGCTGTTGCTCGACGCTTCGGCCAGCATGAACGCCACCGATGAACAGCCATCGCGTTTTGAAGCGGCACGTCAGCAGGCGCTTAACATTGTGGATACGCTCGGTTCGCGTGATACGTTGTCCGTGATCCGTGTCTCGGCAGGACCGGAAGTGCTGGCCCCCTACACCAACGATCAGGCGCAGCTTCGTGCGGCGATCCAGAATGCACGCCCCGGTACGACCAGCGCCGATTGGGGCGCGGCGCTCACATTGGCAGCGGCGGGTTTCGCGGGCGCGGAAAAATTCAGCACGGTGATCATCAGCGACGGTGGGTTGCCGCCGAATTTGCCCGCCGTTCCGGGCGATGTGAACTACATTCCGGTTGGTAAATCCGATGCGAACGTGGCGATCAGTGCGTTAGCGGCGGCCAGTAATCCGGGCGGAGGACCGCAGCTTTACACCAAACTAACTAACTACGGCGCACTGCCCGCCAATGTGATCCTGAGTATCAAGCTGGATGACACCTTATTCAACGCGCAGAAATACACCGTTCCGGCGAACAGTGCTGTTGATGTGGTTGTACCTAACCTGCCAAATACTTTTCGCCGTGTTGAAGCCGATCTGAGCCGCCCAACGGACTTTGCATCGCCCGATTACCTGACGCTCGATGACTCGGCCTGGACAGTTTACAACCCGGCCAGCGCCGGACGCGCCTTGTTGATGACACAGCAAAACAAGTTTCTTGAACAGGGTTTTGCCAGCCTGCCCGATTGGCAAGCCTTTCGCGGTCAGCCGGACAAGGGCGTACCAACGGATCGCTACGATCTGTACGTGTTCGATGGTTTTCTGCCGTCTACCCTGCCAGATGCGAATATGTTCATCATTAATCCGCCCGCCGCCTCGATCACGCCTTTATTCCAGGTGACGGGCAAATCGGCGCAGGCCGTACGCGGCGCAACGGTTCAGCGCGACGATCCGCGCGTGGCCTCGGTACGCTTCGATAACGTGAACATCCGCGAATATAAAATGATCGCCGGTGCAACATGGTCGACGCCGCTCATCACTGCACCGGAAGGGGCATTGCTGCTGGCTGGTGAATATAATGGTCATCGCGTCGCCATTCTGACCTTCGATCTACATGATTCAGATTTGCCGTTACAGATCGCATGGCCGATCCTGCTCGCAAACTTGAGCGGCTGGTACAAGACGCCCCACGCGATTGATGCGCCGAATGGCATACACCCGGCACAAACGCTTGTTATTCAACCCGCGCCCGAATCGGATCGCGTGCGAGTGCGTCACCCCGACGGCTCAGCCACGACGTTAACGCCCAATGGTAACAGCCTGATTTATGCGGATACTGAGCAACCGGGCGTTTATACGGTTGAGGTCTATAAGGGTCGTGACGTTATTCAGCAGGAAGCGTTCGCGGTTAACTTATTCGACTCGCTCGAAAGCAAAATTGCGCCTGCCGCAGCCGTACAAATTGGCAGTTTGGCCGCGCAATCCGCCCAAACGCGCGAAACCGGGCAGCGTGAATACTGGCCTTGGGTAGCATTAGCCGCGCTGATCATTCTGGTAATCGAATGGTATGCCTATCAACGCGGTTCGCAATTACCGTCTTCAGTGCGCCCGCGCCGATTGTGGGCGACGCTCTCCCGACGCGGGTAATCGAGGCTAGGGTTTGCCAACATAAACGGCAATGTATTGACCCGCATCCGGGATCGTCTTAAGCGCGTCGCGTTCATTGGGCAGCAGTGAGGCTTTCGGATTGCGTGCCAGCATTCGTGCGGCCTGATAAGCATCGCGTACATCAGACCAGGCGGGTTCGCGCCAGTTGGCAGGCAAGGCCATCATATCGGCTGCTGCGCGCACGGCGCGACCTGTCGTGCTGTTCCAATCGGGACCGCCACTTCCGCTAATCATCGCGCGTGCCTGATTCTTCATCGAACTGGCTTCGCCTTCGCTGGTCTTATCGAGTCTGCCAAATAGCCGTGAGGTCACACGCTCCATCAGTTTATCGGCTTGTTTTGGGTTCACGTTGCGCGCATTCGCCAGTTGTTGAACATCTGGCGGCAACAGACCGTCCGTTTCAACTGTTGCGACAGGCGCATGACCAAGCTGCGCGCGGCGTAAATCATCCAGGGTTTTGCCAGGCTTCAAGTAGGGCGAAAAAGCAAGTGGATCATCAGTTACAGTACCGTCGGCGATCAGTTGCCAACTACCACCTGAATCATCCAACCAGCCATGCAGCAGCGGGATCGATTGATTGAGTGTGAGCAATACCGCCGGATCAGGATCGCCCAGAATGCGCGTCCATCCATCCTGAGCAGGCGCAACAAAATGCTTGATGAACATTTTCAGTTTAGGAGGTGTGCCGCTTCCGCCAGGAAACGGATTGTAGCGCGTATAGCTACTCGCGCTAAACGCTGTCAGTAACGCCTCAGAGACGGCTTCCGAATCATCTGTTTTAAGTAGCAGACTGTGCCAGGGATTGCTCATGCGCGCTTGACTTCTCCTTCAGGTCTGCCCCATACCGATACATGATCACCCGATCCAGATCGACGAAGCCCAACCGCCGTTCCAAGCGTGCCTGATATTCATCTTCGGCGACAGAAAAGATCATTGTGCAGCCCCGTTTCTGAGCATACATCAGCGCGGTACGAATCAAGGCCGAGCCAATACCGCGTTTTCGGTACAGTTCCGCCGTTCTCAAACTGTGAATCTCAGCAATCGGTGGCTCAAGGCTTATTGCCACACCACCCGCGATCACAAAATCGTCGCTTGCCAGCACATAGACCTCGTTCCCGGCAGCAATATTTGACCAGCAACGGATAACCTCAGAAGCGTCTACCGTCCGCTGATGCAGACGCAGCCACAGCCCAATCGCGTTCGGATCGGCAGCTTCAAAGGTGGCGATCCGTGGCGATGTAGCGGGCACCGGCGCAATCGTCAAAGGTTGTTGATCGCAATCGGGGATCATGCCATAGGTGAGGATCGGATACTGCCATTGATCCTGCACAAGTCCCAAATTTTGGAGCTGTGTGTGAAAGGCAGGCGGGAACAGCCCTTCAATCAGTTCAAGGTGTGGCTCGTGGTGCTTGCGAAGCTGCTCCAGCGCGGCCAGGGTATCTGTGCCCGGCACCCAGGCGACTCCCCGGCGCGGCGTGACATAGTTATAGGCGTCCAGAATATCTGTCGGGTGATAGTAAATATCGACAACGCCGTGCTGCTCAAAGGTCAAGCCGTGCCGCTGGCGTGCTTTGTTGATGTATTCCTGGATGCGGCGCAGCACCTGGCGCTTTTGCCGATTGAGTTCTCCCATGGCGTGGTGTACCTGCTCATTTTCGGCAAAGTGCCGTTCACAACAGTTTATCCATTTTAAGTGGACAAGTCAGTTAGAGCAAGGTAGGAAGCGCGTATAAAAATGAGATAAAATGGGCGTGGCAGTTAGTTGTCACGCCCAACGTCTCTACTCATAGAAGCGGGGAAGCGTCGGATCAACTTCGGCAGCCCATTGGAGGATGCCGCCTTCCAGGTTGAGCACATTGTCATAGCCCATCGACGTAAAATAATCGAGGACACGCTCACTGCGATGACCTGTGCGGCACATCAGCACAATAGGCTCATCTTCGGAGATTTCATCGGCGCGCGATGCGATCTCATCCATCGGAATGTGATCGGCAAAATCGAGTTTGGTGATCGCCAGTTCCCAATCATCGCGCACATCGATCACGCGGATTTTTTCGCCCGCATCCAGACGCGCCTTGAGTGCTTTCGGTGTGATACTGTTTTCAGCCATGAGAAACCCCTTTAGTACGTTGGTAAGCTGTGATCGATTTCGCGTGCCCAGGCGTTGATGCCGCCCTTCAAATTCACCAGATTGGTGAAGCCCTGGTCTTGCAGCATAGCAATCGCGTCCGTACTGCGAACACCCGTCCTGCACAAGACAACCACTTCCTGATCGCGCGGGATTTCCGCCGCCCGATCCACGACACGACCCTTCGGGATGTTCAGGCTGCCCGGAAGGGCGCTGATCGCCAGTTCGTGCGGGTCGCGTACATCCAGCAAAATGGGCGTGTTACCTGCGTCGATGCGCGCCTTCAAATCAGCGACGGTGATACCCTTGATCTTCCGCTCAACCGCTTTAACCTTGTAGTCGCTGCGATCATGCGCCGGAACGCCGCAAAACTGCTCATAGTCGATCAGTTCATGAATCGTCGGGTGTTCACCGCAAACCGGGCAGTTCGGATTCTTCCGAACCTTAATGAAGTCGAACGACATTTCCAGCGCATCGTACAGCATCATGCGCCCGATCATGGGCCTACCGATTCCCAAAATCAGCTTGATCGCTTCCGTTGCTTGCAACGTGCCGATGGTGCCCGGTAAAATGCCCAGCACACCACCTTCGGCGCAGCTTGGCACGAGTCCGGGCGGCGGTGGTTCGGGGAACATACAGCGATAGCACGGCCCCTGTTTGGCATCGAAAACGCTCAACTGACCTTCAAAACGGAAGATCGAGCCGTATACATTCGGCTTACCCAGGATCACGCACGCATCATTGACCAGATAGCGGGTCGGGAAATTGTCTGTGCCGTCGATGATGACGTCATAATCCTTGAGTATATCGAGCGCGTTAGCCGAGGTGAGCGGCGTGTTGTGCTTTTCGATGACCAGATAGGGGTTAATGTCGGACATTTTGGCGGCGGCACTGTCCAGCTTGAGTTTGCCCACATCGCTTGAATAGTGGATCACCTGCCGCTGTAAATTCGTTTCATCAACCACATCGTAATCGACCAGACCAATCCGGCCAATGCCCGCCGCCGTCAGGTACAGCGCCAATGGACTGCCCAACCCACCTGTCCCGATCAGCAGCACGCTGGCCGCCTTTAACTTGCGCTGGCCTTCGATCCCCACTTCGGGCATGATCAAGTGGCGGCTGTAGCGCATGATCTCATCGTGTGAAAGCGCCACGTCTTCGGGCGCAATCCGCTCAATAGCAGACATAAAATGCTCCTTGTCGATACTTACCGGGCGGGATCGCTCGGAGGGTTAAAGCCGGGGATTCCCAACCGCTGAAACATTGCGTAAAGCTGGCAACCAACACATATACCCGTCAAAAGCTGGAGCAGCGCCAAGCCAAGCACCACCCATACTAGCAGCACACCCGCCGCCTGAACATGCGCCAATAACGCAAGCGTCGCCAGCAGCGTCAGGATGCCACCCAATAGCTGCGCGAACAAGTGCGGTTCAGGGCGGCTTGTTCGTACATCCGGCTTGACGATCCCTGCGCTTTTGAGAAAGCGAAAGTAGAACAATGTGAACTGTGCCATCGGCGGATAGAGGGCACTGATCAGCAGCACCGCGCTAACGTAAGCCACAAACGCCCAGATACCACTCGTCAGAGCGACGCTGAGGAGCAGTGCGGTCAGGGCCGCATTGACGCGCAGCGCACTGTAATCAATCTGTGGCTCAGCGGGTGATTGTTGTTGCGTGCGGCGCTTGTCGGACGGGTTGGCAGTCATAGTCAGGTTAGTGTGTGCCGCCTGCAATACTGGGGATGATCCGCAGATTATCCGCCGCCGAAATATCAGTGTCTAAGCCATCACGGTAGCGAATGTCTTCTTCGCCGATGAATACGTTCACGAAGTTGCGGAGTTGATCACCTTCGTAGATGTGTTTTTTGAGATCGGGATGCTGGTTCAGCAAATCGGTCAATGCTTCGCCAACCGTATCACCGTTCA
This sequence comes from Aggregatilineales bacterium, assembly GCA_038239365.1. GTDB lineage: Bacteria > Chloroflexota > Anaerolineae > Aggregatilineales > UBA2796 > JBBRMW01. Next base: position 2,057 of record JBBSEU010000009.1, on the reverse strand, counting down.
CGCTGATCTCGGCGCTGCCATTGGTATAGGCGCGAAGTGGCGTCGGAATTTTGATCGTGGTCATTGTGTCTCCTGCTCAGTAGATGGTGAAGTAAGGGCGGGTTTTCAAAACCTGCCCCGTGAATTATGGCTAAACTTCTGCGCCCTTGGCAATCGGTGCGGCCACCAGATTGCCCCACTCCGTCCACGAACCATCATAGTTGCGGACATTTTTGAGGCCAAGCAGGTATTTTAGCGCGAACCAGGTATGCGACGAACGCTCTCCGATGCGGCAATACGCCACAACGTCCTTATCTTCATTGATGCCCTTCGCGCCGTAAATCTTACGGAGTTCTTCAACAGGCTTGAACGTCCCGTCTTCGGCAACCGCTGTGCCCCATGGAACCGACTTTGCGCCGGGGATATGGCCGGGGCGTTGTGCCGTTTCGCTCATGCCGGGCGGCGCGATAATATCGCCCACGTATTCGGCGGGCGAGCGGACATCAACCATACTAAAATCGGCCTTTCCAAGCCGCTGCCGGATGTAATCCCGATCCGCGCGCAAATCGGCGTTAACGTGCGCCACTTTGTAGTCAGTTTTAGTGTAGTGCGGCACATCGGTCACGAATTCGCGGTTTTCGGCGGCCAGCTTCTTGCGCCCGCCATCGATCAGCCGCACATCTGCGTGGCCGTAATACTTGAACAACCAGAACGCATAAGCGGCGAACCAGTTATTGTTGTCGCCGTACAGTACGACGGTTGTTTGCGGCGTAATTCCGGCTTCGCTGGCTAACTTCTCGAAACCTTCCTGGCTGATAATGTCGCGCGCGATGGGGTCTTGAAGCTGTGACTGCCAGTTAAAGGCAATCGCGCCGGGCAGGTGTCCGGCTTCATATTGTGTTGTGTCTACGTCCACTTCGATGAAACGCTTGTCGGTGTCTTTCAGGTGTTCGATTGCCCAGGTGGTTGAAACGAGTATGTCTGACATAGTCTTTTCCTTCTTGAGTGTCTAATTAACGGTGAGTGCCAATTCGTCGAATTTCGTCCGATCATCGACAAGCTGCCAGGCGCGAAAGTCGGCGGCAGTACCTTTTTGAACGGACGTGATGATATAACAAAAATTGGGGAGCGCATGATCGCGGTCATAGTCGGATGGGATAGCCGGCCAATCGGGGTGCGAATGATAGTAGCCAACCAGCGTCAATCCGGCAGCGTCGGCTTCATCTTCAAGTTTGATCCAGTCCGAAGGCGTCATGGCGTAGCGATGAAACTGTTCTTCTGTCGGGAATATATTCGTGATAGGACGCACATCACGGACGACGATCCCCGCTGAATCGCGTGCGCCAAGCAAAAAGCCGCCGCCCTCGTTTGGATAAGTCGTCTGCAACTGATCGTAGATGCGCTGTTGTAACTCCGCGCTAATCTGAACATTCACGAGTGCTGTCAAGACCTTCATTCCCTTTTGGTAGACATTTATTGCCAAAAAAAAGAGCCAACCTTGATCCGGTTGGCTCTGCGCTTGTAGTGTTCAGGCGTGTTGTTCACTGGACAAGGGCGCGTTCCGGCATCAGGCAAGCTGAGCAGGATGTACACATCGCACAACACATGCAGTTTTGAGACCGGGCGCAAACGCTTTTGTTCAACATGCAGTGCAGTATAACGACTTGCTGTAGAGTTGACAAGTGTCAACAGGCAAAATATATCAAAAAAATGGAAGCACTCTGCCTCATGCGAATATCAGCATATGTACACTATGGATGAGTCTTCATCAAAGTTTACACAACATAGCTAACACTTGCTGCCTTTACTTCTAAACTTTAATCGCAATTTTAAAGTTAGGTGTATAATACGAATCACACTGAGTCTTCATCACTTACATTAAACGAAATTGTTAGTGTCTCCAGCACGCCAATAAAGTTTGAATTTAGGACGAACTAAGGCCATTCCAGAGAAAAGAAAGCTCCAAGATGCTATAATAAAGAGGAAGTAAGGAGCAATTAGCCGTGCCATTGGATGAAGCTACAAAACAGGTGTATATCGAAACGGCTCAATCGCTGAAAGGCAGCGAGCGACGGTTG
>JBBSEU010000008.1:0-47033 GCA_038239365.1 Aggregatilineales bacterium | reverse complement strand
TTCGTCACCGTTCATCTATGATGGTGTCGCCTACGTCGGTTCGCAGGATAACCATATTTACGCGGTAGACATCAAAATGGGATACTCTATCTGGCGCTTCCGCACGGGCAAACCGATCATTTCGTCGCCCGTCGTCGTGAACAAGGTGATCTACATCGGTTCGGCGGATGGCTTCCTGTACGCGGTAGACTTGAACGGTAAAGAATTGTGGAAGTTCCAAACCGAAGGACAGGTCGTGTCCAGCCCGGCTTTTGCCAATGGTGCGCTCTATTTTGGCAGCACCGATAATAAGATATATAGTGTCGATGCCAAGAAGGGCTTGCTGCGCTGGGAATATGAAACGGGCGGACCGGTCATTTCATCGGCCTGTGTGGTGGATAATATCGTGTATATCGGCTCGACAGATCAGTATCTTTACGCGCTGAATACGTAGGCATCGGAGATAAAAGCATGGATTTCCTGCGTCGTTTAATCGGTCAGCGCCCTGATGAGTCTGCCGTCAAAACGCTTCCAAACAAGAACGAATCGGCGATGGGGGCGGCACCAGCACCTATCATCACTGCGCCTGACGAAAAGATCGATGAAAAAGCAGCGGCAGCCCCTGCACCGATCACCATTCAGCCACCACCCAACACGATCACGCCACCAACCGGTAGTACACCCGTTGAGATTGACCCAACGCCAACGCCGATGATGGCTGCCTATGGCAGTACGCGTCCGCTGCCGCCGCTCGAAACGTATGTCAGCAAGCCCGGCAAGCATTTGACGTATGGGTTGAACAGCGATGTTGGAATGCAGCGTACCAACAATCAGGACTCGATGCTGAGCTTTTTCACGGTAAACGTGAGCGCCGACGATCAGCCCGATTTTGGTCTGTTCGTCGTGGCGGATGGCATGGGCGGGCACCACGACGGCGAAAAAGCGTCCGCGATTACAACGCGCATTGTGGCACAATACATCGCCGATAAGCTGTACCTGAATCTATTAACCAGTAAGCCCGACTCGGATCGGCCTATGATCTCCGAGGTGCTGAGCGATGCGGTGCAGCGTGCCAATGATGCTGTCGCTGAACAAATCCCCGAAGGCGGCACAACGGTGACATCGGCAGTGGTGATGGGCGATCTGGCCTATATCGCGCATGTGGGCGACAGCCGTGCCTATCTGATCACAGGTGACAGCATCGAGCAGATCACGCGCGATCATTCGCTGGTACAGAGGTTGATTGAACTTGACCAACTGACGCCCGAAGAAGCGGCCATTCACCCGCAGCGTAATGTTTTGTACCGGGCGATTGGTCAGAGCGAAAACCTTGAAGTGGATGCAGTAACGCGCCGTATGCCGCCCGGTTCGCGGCTGCTGATGTGCAGCGATGGCTTGTGGAATCAGGTCCCGGAAGATATGCTGCTGGATATTGTTCGTTCGTCCAAGTCGCCCCAGGAAGCCTGTGATCGGTTGATCGCGGCGGCCAATGAACGCGGCGGCCCTGATAACATCACGGCCATTCTGATCCAGATTCCAGGCTAGGATCGATCAAACTATGAGCAACGCGCAAGACTTGTACGCGGTGTTAGGGGTTCAACCCCAGGGATCGACAGAGGATATTCGGGCGGCTTACCGAGCATTGGCGCGGCGGCTGCACCCGGACGTGAACTCGAATCCAGGAGCTGCTACCCAGTTTCGAGACATCGCCGCTGCCTATGCTACACTCAACGACTCGATGGAGCGCCAGAAATATGATATGGCGCGCAAACGAGAAACGGCAGGCAGTTATTTTACGCTGCGGGTGACACCTAGCCAAAGAGTGCTGCCTGTCCTAGGTGAACCCCAGGTGTTGTATCTGCTGGTGGAACTGCTGCCTGAACGGTCACGCAGCATTCAGCACGCAGAAACACATCTGAACCTGACGCTGGTGCTGGATCAAAGCACGTCGATGAAGGGGCCGCGCCTGGAGCGCGTCAAGGTGGCCGCACACCAGATCATCGAGCAGTTGAGCGATAAGGATATTTTCTCGGTGGTCACGTTCAGTGATCATGCCGAAGTCATTCTGAAAGCCGCGCCAATGACCGATAGACCCGGTGCGAAGTCGCGGATCACAATGATGCAGGCGTTCGGCGGCACGGAGATTCACCAGGGACTTTCCAAAGGACTGATCGAAAATCAGCGGCACGCCAACCCGGGCTATGTTAATCACATCATTTTGCTGACCGATGGCCGTACCTTCATGGATGAGCAGCAAACACTCGAACTGGCCGATAAAGCCGCCAAAGATGGAATCGGTATCAGCGCGATGGGCATTGGCGATGAGTGGAATGATACGTTCCTTGACCAGTTGGCCGGGCGCACGGGTGGTACTTCGGAGTACATCAATTCGCCGATGGCGGTTGTTCGCTTTCTGAATGAGCGCGTGCGAACGCTCGGCCAGTCGTATGCGGAGCGGGTCACAGTCTCAATTGCGCCGGACGCCGATATAAAAGTCGAATCGGCCTTTCGGTTGATGCCCAGCGCCCAACCTGTCAACGCTGAAGTGGACCCGATTCAGTTGGGCGCGCTGCAAATCGGCGGCACCACCTCGATCCTGTTTCAGTTGCAAATCGGGCCGATGGAAACACCGGGCTTTCGCTCTCTCTTGCGCGTCGATGTGACGGGCGATATTCTGCGCGAACAGAAAATCGGCTACAAAGTGATCGCCGATACATCCGTCGAGGTGAGTGAAACGGCCACGATGGAGGAGCCACCGCTGGCGATCATGGACGCACTCAGCAAACTGACGCTGTACCGAATCCAGGAAAAAGCGGAACAGGCGTTGGCGCGTGGCGATGTGCGCGAAGCCACACGCCACCTGGAAAACCTGGCAACACGGCTGCTTTCATCGGGTCAGGCAGAACTGGCGAATGCTGCACTGGCAGAGGCCAAGCGCGTCGCCAATACAAACTTACTTTCCAGCGAAGGTCAGAAGGCCCTTAAATATGGAACGCGCCTGCTGCTTGAGGCTAATACAGACGCCACCGACGCAACCAATACTACCGAGCCAAAGGCATCTCCGGGTGAGGGCACGCAAGTGATAAAATGAAGATCTGTCCCAACTGTCAGTACAGCAATCGAGAAGGCATTTTATTTTGTGAAGACTGCGGTCAGTCGCTGATCGGCACGGTTTCGACGCTGACCCGCGAACTGAAAAAGGGCGACACCGGACAGCTTAATCTTAAAAGCAGCGGTTGGGGTACGGCTCGTTTCAACAGTAAGTCGTCGATCATCATCCATATCCGCGACGTGGCAGAGCCGATTGTGATGCAGCCCGAAGCGCAGTTGGTGATGGGGCGCACTGACGTTAACCAGATGCCCGATCTGGATTTGACACAGTATGGCGCGCAGGAAAAGGGCGTCTCGCGCGTTCATGCCGCTATCCGGCGCGGCGATGATACCCTGACGCTGGTTGACCTGGGCAGCGTCAACGGCACGCATTTGAACGGCCAGCGGTTGATCCCAAATCAACCGCGCATCTTGCGCGATGGTGATGAAGTGCGGCTGGGCAAGCTGGTACTTCATGTCTATTTCAAGTAAGCTCTAGTCAAACAGGATTAGCTATGCCATACACGCTTATGTTACATATCGCTAATGAAGACCCGGTAGTCATGGAAGTTGACGACATGCCCAGCCCGACGGATCAATGGATCAAGGGCACCAACCCACGCCGCAAAGATAACAAAGACCTGCATTACCTGATGGCAGATGTAACGACGGTCATTTACCCGACGTGGCGCATCAATTTCATCGAAGTGATCCCCGGCAAGGATGATGAGGAAATCGCAACCATCGTGCGTGGAGATCGTTCGCGGGATTATTAGGATTTATGGCTATGGCTTCGTCTTCAAAAGTGCCGCGTGCGCTGCCGCGTGATGCGAAACGTATCCTGGTGGTGGATGATGAGCCGCGTATGATCGGCTTCATCCGTATGAACCTGGAACTGGAAGGCTATCAGGTGATCGAAGCACACGATGGCCTGAAGGCGCTCGACGCGGTACGGACACAGCTACCAGATGCGATCCTGCTGGATGTGATGATGCCCGAACTAGACGGCTTCGAGACGCTGCGAATGCTGCGCGAATTCTCGTCGATTCCGGTGGTCATGCTGACGGCCAAAGGCGAAGAAGATGATAAGGTCTATGGCCTGGAACTGGGCGCGGATGACTATGTGACCAAGCCGTTTGGCCCGCGTGAACTTTCGAGCCGGGTGCGGGCGGTGCTGCGCCGCGCTGAAATGCCCAACGCGCCAGAGCGTGCCGTCCTGCAAATTGATGATCGGCTGAGCGTGGATTTCAACCGCCGGGAAGTGATCGTCGCCGGGGAACACGTCAAGCTGCGCCCGACGGAATATCGGCTGCTGTATCACCTGATCGAAAATGCGGGCTGGACAGTCTCACATGAACAGTTGTTGGCGAAGGTGTGGGGCTATGAATACCGCGATGAGACGCACTATGTCCGGTTGTACGTGAACTACCTGCGTGAAAAGATCGAAGAAGACCCCTCGAACCCCAAATACATCCTGACCGAACGCGGGGTTGGCTATCGCTTTCTGGACTTCAAACGAGAAAAGGCGTAAGGAGACGGCACGATGCCCAGCACCTACTCGAACACGTATAAGGTCATTGTCACCGGGCCGTTCAATTCCGGCAAAACAGCGTTCATCGGCACCATCTCCGATATTGCCGTTGTCACGACAGAAAAAAAGATCACGACGGAAGATCGTGGCATCAAGGCTGAAACGACTGTTGCGATGGACTACGGCAAAGTCGAGATCGACGGCAAAACGCTGCATTTGTACGGCACGCCAGGGCAAGCCCGTTTCGATTTCATGTGGGAAATCCTGGCAAGCGAGATGGACAGCTTCATTGTGCTGGTCGATAGTTCGGATCGCCCGTCTTTCCCGGATGCCGCCGAACTGATCTCGTTGTTTTCGGGTTTTCATGCTGTGCCGTACCTGGTGGCCGCCAATAAAAGCGATCTGCCGAACGCCGCGTCGCTGGGTGAAGTGCGGCGCGGCACCAGTGCCGGACCGGAAATTACGGTTATGCCGTGCGTGGCGACTCAAAAATCAAGCATTCGACAGGTGTTGTTGCAGATTATTGAGCTAATCGAAAGTTATAAAGGGCCATAATTTGACGCTTCGTGAGGGCTGAGCCACAATCCCCGGCATGACCTCAAACGCAATCCTCATGTTGACGCCTTATTTGCCGTATCCACCTGTGAGCGGCGGGCGTACCCGTACCTACAATTTAGTTAAACGACTATGCGCGGAATATACGATTACGCTGGTGTGTTTTGGTCGCCCCGAAGAACGCGCTTTTGACCTGGAACCGCTGCGTCAATTCTGTGAACTGATCGTGATTGACCGCGCGCCAAGCCCCGGCACGCTCAAGGCGGCGCTGCTCAGCCTCAGCTCGATTCGCCCGGTCACAATGCGGCTATATACCAATACGGCCATGCGCGAAACGGTCTCGCGGCTGCTGCACGAACGAGATTTCGGCGCGGTGCATGTCGAGTCGTTTTATATGTTGCAAAATCTGCCCACCGATCTGAAAGTGCCGACGCTGTTGGCCGAACCCGCTATCGAGTATGTGGCGTGGTGGCGACATGCCCAGGTAGCGCAGCCGATCTATCAGCGCCCAGCCATTGCATTAGAAGCAGCCAAAACGCGCATTTTTGAGCCGCAAGCATGGGGTCAATCTACACTGGTCGGGGTCATGTCGCCGATTGATGCTGGAATCGTCAAACGGGCGACGCCCGGTGTACCGACAGTGCAAGCGCCTAATGGTGTTGATGTGGAATACTTTGGCGACTATTTGCGAAATGCCGCGCCGCGCCAGCCCGACAGCGCGATTTACATGGGCGATTACAAGTATTTCCCGAATACAGATGCGGTACTGTACTTTGTCCATGAGATCATGCCAATGATCCGCGCCAAACGCCCAAACTTCACATTGACGCTGCTCGGCAAAGAGCCGCCGCCGGAACTGACCGCGTTGGGTGCTGATTCAAAGAACGGCATCAAAATTGCCGGGCTGGTTGATGATACGCGCCCGTATCTGGGTCAGAGTGCGGTGTTTATCTGCCCGCTGCGAAGTGGCAGCGGCACGCGCTTCAAACTGCTGGAGTCGCTGGCCTGCGGCTGCCCGGTGGTCTCAACAACGCTTGGCGCGGAAGGGCTGGAAGCGGTTCATGGCGAACATATGCTGCTGGCCGATACGCCGCGCGCCTTTGCCGACGCGGTGCTGCATATCCTGAAAGATGCGGCTTATGCGGAACGGTTGGGACAACAGGGACGTGCCTGGGTTGCTACCAAACACAGTTGGGATCGCAGCGCCGATCTGGTACGAGAAGCCTACCGCCGCTTGATCGGCAGCGATGATCCAACGATGCGTCGCCGCAAATTAGAAAGAACTTCATGACGACTCCACACGAACAGCAAGAAATCGAGCTAGACCTGACGGGCATGGCGCACGGCGGCAGTGCGCTAGGCCGTTACCAGGGGCGCACCATCTTTGTCCCGTATGCGCTGCCCGGCGAACATATTACGGCGCGCATCACCCAGAATAAGGAACGTTTTGCCTACGCTGAAGGAATCACTTTATTTGAACCATCGCCAGATCGGGTACGCCCGCGCTGCCCACACTTTGGGCCGGGGCGCTGTGGCGGCTGCCAATGGCAGCACATTGATTACGAGGCGCAGCTTCGCTTCAAAACGGGGATCGTGCGCGATCAGTTTCAGCGTATTGGCGGCCTGCCGGATGTGCCGATTCAGCCGATGATTCCAAGCCCCGATCCCTGGCAATATCGTTCGCATGTGACGTTTTCGGTCACGGATGATGGCAAACTTGGCTTTGTGAGTACCGATGATCGAACGGTGATCCCGATCAGTGAATGCCATATCATCCGCCCGGAACTGCTCGAACTATTTGAACAAATCGCGCCGGAAGACGTGCCGGAACTGGATCGCGTGCGGCTGCAAGTTGGCACAGATGGTGATGATCGGCTGGTGGTGATCGGCACGCGAGATGATGAACCGCCCGAAATCGAGATCGACTTCGCGGCATCGGTGAATTTTTTGCCATCAGATAATGCACCCGTCAATCTGATCGGGGCGACACACGTTCGCTACACGATTCGTGGGCGCACTTTTCGAGTGACGGCGGGCGGCTTCTTTCAGGTCAATTTGCCGCAAGCTGAGAAGCTGGTTGAACTGGTGCTGAATCGGTTGAACCTGCAAGGGGATGAGTCGGTGCTTGATTTGTACTCCGGCGTAGGACTGTTCACGGCGTTTCTGGCTGAACGCGCCGCACTGGTCACATCGGTTGAGAGCTATCCACCAGCGGTCACCGATGCCGATGAAAATCTGGCTGAGTTTGAAAATATCGAGTTGATCGAAGGCACGGTTGAGGATGTTTTGCCCGCGCTTGAAGGGGCGTTCGATGCGGCGGTTGTCGATCCGCCGCGACAGGGTTTGGAAGGAACTGCGCTTGATGCGTTGATCGCCCACAGGCCGCGCACGATTGTGTACGTAAGCTGCGATCCGGCGACGTTGGCACGCGACGCCAAACGCTTAGTCGCAAAGGGCTATCGTGTGCAGGATGTGCAACCGATTGATATGTTTCCGCAAACCTATCACATCGAAGCAGTTGCAACGTTCGTGACCAACAAGTAGAGCCAGACTACCACACAGGCGACGAGCAGGCCATCGATCCGATCCAGGATGCCGCCATGACCGGGCAGGATGCTGCCCGCGTCTTTGGTGTCAAAACGGCGTTTGATGGCCGATTCGAGTAAATCCCCGATGAGGGTACTCACTGCAACCAGTACAGAGACAATCACAACCGCTGTCGTGAAATGATTAAACAGGATGTTGAAGCCAATACCTATGGCCGCGCCCAACAGCCCCCCGCCGATTGCGCCTTCAACCGTTTTGTTGGGCGAAAGGCTTGGCGCTAATTTGCGGCGGCCAAATAATCGCCCGCAAATATAGGCGAAGCTATCCGTGCCCCAATTGGTCAGGATCACGGTAAATGACCACCACAAGCCGTCAGGCTGACCGCGCACAACAATGCACAAACTGAGTGGCACAGCGATATAGAGCGCCGCACTGATGATCAACAGGATACTTTGTCCCGCTGATTGACTATGTAGATCAAAAACGATGCCGCTCAGTGCCAGCATGAGGAATATTGCAAGGTAGAGCGGCGGTGAAGGGATGTAGCCTGCGACGATCAATGCCGCTGCCGCTGTTAAGCCAATCAGCAGCGGCGCACGGGGTTTGCCAGCCTGACGGTTGAACATCGCGTAAAACTCAGCAGTCCCGATTAGCGCCGCTAATCCGATCAACCCGCTTAGGAGCAGACCACCCAGGTAGATGCACACCAACACGAGTGGACCCGCGACTAACCCGGTCAGGACGCGCGTCGTCAGGTTACGTGAGGTGGTCACACTAGCGTGTCGGCTCGATCAACGTGAGCAACGCCGCCGGGTCTGGAATGGGTAATGGCAGAAAAGCCGTCACGCCCAGTGAATGCGCTTCCTGTTCGGTGTCGGGGTTGACGATGGTCGTCACGAGAATCACTTTGGCGTCGGGCGTTTTGGCACGGATACGCCGTAGTAAGTTTACGCCGTCCAGATTTGGCATTCGGACGGCGCTAATCACGGCGGGCGGATTATGGGCAACGAATATTGCCCAGCCTTCTTCGCCATCGCTGGCAGTTAACACTTCGAAGCCACCTGTATGCAGCATCACTGCGAGTTCACGCAGTAATTCCTGATTATCCTGTACCACCAGCACTTTTACGCCCTTCGGCGACTGGTTAGAAGGATTGATTGTTGGTGAAACCATTTAAACTACTCCTCGCAGATGATGAGCGGCTAGCCAGGTTGTTGCCTCAAAAAAGCCATAGGTGCGCCGTATTGAACCGCTCGGCAATGCGCCCAACGGCTCATTGGCAGAGCGCCAGATCGTGCGCTCGATCTCCTCAAGGCGCGTCAGGGTTGCGCCAGGTGATGCCGGTGGCGCAATATCCCGATAAGTCCTGGTCGGGAATGTGATCGCTTCGACAGGCAGGCGGGGCAGCATCCCTAACGCGATCAGCGAATGCTGATACAGGATCACCTGACTGCCCAGATGTTCCAACGGCATTTCGGTATTCCAGCGCAAACCAAGTTCACCTAACCATGTCCAGTCAACCAGCGTCGTGAGCAGATCGCGCAATTCCGAGGCAATGGTCAGATCCTCCATTCGCAGGGCAAGCATAAAACCTTCGCGCATTTTGGTCAATGCTTCCAAAATTCGGTTACGGACGGCACTTTGTTCGGCGGATGGATAGCGTTCGGGGTGATGCAGACCGTCCGACAGCGTGCGATTGGCTTCTATGGCGGTGACGGTCAACTGTCGGAGTGTTTGTCGTGCATCGTCCAGGGAGAGCAACTCGGACATGAGAATTAACTGGCCTCCGCTTAACGTTTTCTGGCATTATAGTACAAAAATCGTGCCTCGGTCTGGTAGTGCTGCACAAATCACGTTTTGCCCTTTGCTCAGTGTCGGATACACTTAGTCTATCTCTATTCATCTGTTATCCTGTGAGAATGTGTATGTCGCTGTCTTTTAACCTCCAGAGATTGCCGCCCGAAGCGATCAGCGTTTTGCGTTTCCTGGGGCGTCGCAACGCCGCGGCCAGCACTCAGGACTTTGAAGATGGCCTGGATATAGGCCCGCGCTCGATTGGCAAAGCGATTCGCCGTCTGGTCAATTTCAGCTTGATTCAGATGGATATGTATGGCGCGTACCAGTTGACCAGCGATGGCCGCCGCGCCTATCAACAACTGGTCGAAAACGAAGGGGCACTTGAAACGAAACCCGTTGAACAGAAAGCCGCACGGATCAACCGCCGTCTAACCGTCGTGCTGCCTCAGTCATTGATTAGTGGTCAATCTTCGGCGCTGTACATCGGTGTGAATCCGCCCACTGCTACAAACTCACGGCCTGGGCAGGCGATCACGCTCGAACTGCGGCTGAGTGCAGTGGGAGGACAGCTATCGAATGCGAATGTCGCGCTGGATGTGCCGCCCGATAAGGCCGCGAATCCGATCCGGGTGATGCTTGATGCGGTGGCGGCGCGCGCTGTGCGGATTCGGATCGATGCCTTCCAGACGATTGATATTGACCGAATGGAGCCTGTGGGCGGGATGTATTTTGATATTCCCGTCATGGCGCAGCCAATGGGCGAGGAGCCAACTCGTCGGGCAGTAGGCGTTGATCTGACATTGGCGTAAACAGCAGTTCGGCGGCGTCAGTTCGATTGCGGTTCGATGTGCAGCCAGTTTAACAGCAATCCAAGCTGCCGGATGTCATCGCTGGTTCCCAATTGTTTGGGACTCAGGATGCGATCTACCTGAAAAACGATTTCGGTACGATTCGTGTTCCGTGCGATGACACTGTGTGGAATCGTTCCGGTAAAAATTTGGAAGTAACTGTCCCAATGGGAAGCCAGCGGGATCGGGACGCCATTCACTTGCAGCGTCAGGCTGTTGAGAACGGCTTCGGTCAGCGCCGATGCTCGAAACTGTATTGTATAGTCCGCGTCCGGGACTAATCGACACCAGAACACAGCGTCTTTCTGAGTTGTCCAGGTGTTTTCGCCCTGGGGTGCTGCCCAGCCGATGCCGGGTACCGATTGGTTAAATTCAAAGACCAGCCGATGTTGCAGCGGGCGCGGGGTAGGTTGACTATCCGGCCAATGTGTGAGGAGCGTATACAGGCGTGACGTAGGCGGCTCGGTCTTCCTGATCAACCGTTCAGGATCATAACCGCTCACGCTGCCGGATGGCAATACAAATTCGGGCGGAATACTGGGCAAAATAGAGAGCGTCTCAGACCAGTTATCCCAGCTTAGCCCGATCACCTGGCTATAAGGATAACTTTGGACAGGGCGCAGCGGCGATGAAATGCGGACGTAATCGGGGCTGAACTCACACTCGTCTTTGATGCCCCGGCTTGCCAACGAATCGGGGAAGCAAAAGGCGGCATGTGCTACAGGCAGTTGATATAGATAGCGCAGACTATCTTCCAATATGTAGTCGCCAAAGGCATATAACCAGTGTGTCGCGCGAAAGGTGTAGGACGGATCAAAGATGAGCAGAACGGTTTCGCTGTCCAGACTGCCAACTTGTTCCGCAATGCCGCCTAACAACCGCTGCTGAATATGGGCATAGTCTTGAAGTTCCTGTTTCTGGCCGAAACTGGAGACGGCGGCGACCATCACGAGACCAGACATGATACTCAGCCATATAAGATGGGGAAATACCCGGGTTATTAGCCACAAGCCAGCGGCGACGCTGAGGGCTGCTCCCAACGAACTATAATAAAAGACGCGGGCGTTGAGTCCACGATGCGCGGAACTGAGCAGATAGGGCGCAAAGGCCACTGCCAAAATGACCAGACCGGAGCAAAACAGCAGCAGGTGAATTCGAATGCGCGGCGGACTGAGTTCTTCGTGACGGAACAACAGCACGCACACACTTCCCATGATTAATCCGATGAGCAGGATGTTCAGCACATAGGGCGAACCCGGAAGCTGGCTGATCGCTGTTTCCCAGCCGCCCCAAAAGTTTTGCTGGTAAGCCCTGATCAAATTCCTGAATATTTCGGTCAGATTTTGGCCGATAGTGACTGCTGCACTGCTGCTGAGCAGGCCGGATTGATAAGTATTTGGCACGCGCGCAAGCTGACTTACATCAAAGATCGCGCATACGACGGGCACAACGTACCAAAATGCCGTCACTCGAAGTGTACGCTGCTTATATGATGATTTTCGGGCTAACCAGAATAGAATTACAGGCGTCAGGATGATCAATGGAAAACCGAGTTCATAACTCAACAGGGAAAGGCACTGGCATAATCCCATCGCTACCAGCGTCAACCGATTAGGCCTTCGCCAAAAGCGAACGAGTAACTCGACAGCCAATAAATAGGCCAACAGCGCGAAATGCGTTGAGATGGAACGCAGCGCGAACAATTCTGAATCGGCGGGATAGAGGATGAATAAGGCGGCAGTTAACAACGCAAAACTGCGTTCCAATGAAAATAGACAGCGGGTTAAATGGTAAACGACTGCTCCTTTCAGAAAAAAGAGCAGCAGCAGCAAGAAGTTCAGCCCGACGAATGAACCGGGCGTCAGGGCATAACCCAATGCGAATGACAATAGCGCAAAGGGGCGCAAGGCCAGCAGCGCCTCGGCATTCAGCATTGGAATACCCGATTCGACCTGTGTCAGGTTGCTCCATTCTTCAACCAAGCCCAATGTTTTGAAGCCAAAGGGCTGCCACAACACGGCCAACATCACAAGCAAGGCCAGCAGCACCAGTAAATTCAGGCGGAGATTTACTGTGGATCGATCCATTTGCAGCTTCAAGCAGTTTTCCCCGCAAATAAGGCGGTCATTATAGCCATTCGAGAAAAGCCGCACGAACAATCCGCGCTTTTTGACCTGATCCAGCAGCGTTGTTATGGCATTGATATAGAGGCTTTAACGAAACATTGACAACTTTTCAAAGGTTTTGCCCGTACAATCGTAACTGAGTGATTCTGTCGCCCGCTTGCGGCGTCAAACGCGACTAGCTGCCTGTCTATCTATCAAACTCGCACTTTTCCGGCTATTATCGCATGATGGATCGCTCAAAAATCGGGCTGTTTCAAACGGTCAGCAGATCGTAGATAGATCGGTATTTATGCCGAAGGGAGTAATTTTTATGAGTCGATTGCGCTTTGTTGGACTTATTGCCCTGATGGGAGTGGCTTTGCTTTTCCTGAGCCAGTCACCAATCAGCGCCTATCCAGCGAAATCGGCTGTGCTGCCAGCAAACCTGGGCGTCAATGCCGCCCCGAATTTTGCGGCAACCAGCATTCCCGGCCTGCGTCAAAGCTATGGACGCATGTCATCTCACCTGGCCGAAACCACCCAGGCACGCACAGCTATGATCGTGCAAGGGGGCGTGAAGGCCGTGCAGGCGATGCAGCCTATCTCTGTCGTGATCACGCCCATTAATGGCGTTTCGCTTGACCAGATGGCACAAATCGTTACCGCGTCAGGCGGAATGGTTCAAACAATATACACCAAATCGCTGCTGGCAAACCTGGTTCCGACGGCTATTTCGGCGATTGCGAATCGCCCCGAAACGCTGATCGTCGAGGAGCCAACAGCGGCACTGCCAGCGATCAATCGACCAGCGGGCGGCACTGGTACTGTTGTCAGCGAAGGTGTAGCGGCCATCAATGCCAACCTGTGGCAAAATAACAACTGGAATGGCGCAGGCGTCAATATCGGCGTGATCGATACAGGCTTCTCGGATTACCCACAAATCGAAGATAACTTCGCGGGTCTGGGCGAATATGCCTGTGTTAAAGGCTCGAAGTTTTTCCCGCCGTATACGGACATTGGACGAACTGGCACAGACAGCAATCGTGGTTCGCAAGTCATACAAACGATCTGCGATGTGGCACCGTATGCCAAAGTGTATGCCATTCGCATCAAGAACTTTGAAGATATGAAGCCTGCCGTACAATGGCTGCAAGCCACATTGGCGGCTGATGGTCGTGGCTCCGAACACATCATCATGGTCTCGGCTCTGAATGCCACACGTCCCCAGGGCGCAGGGGATAATACCTTTCCAACTCTTAACGATACCATCAACGGCACCGGACCTGATGGCTCGAACGTCGCCATTCAATATGCGCGTTCACAGGGTATTCTGTGGGTCAACATGGCGGGCAATTATCGCCAGACGCACTGGTCAAACTATGATATCCTCAACGGCAATGGCTTAGAGCCGTTCAATGGTGTGATTGGTGGGGGGGCTGCAACGCAAAACCATTTTACCTGGCACGCTGCAGGCGGTCCGATTGCGGTAACACTGCGCTGGACAGGTACATGGGATGGGCAAAAGCAGATCACCGATTTCGATCTATTCGTGGCGTGTGGCAGCACGGTAGTCAAAAGTACCAACCTGCAGCAGCTTGATGATGGTTCAGCAGGCAGCTACCCCTATCCGCGTGAGTATCTGGTCTTTCCGGATCCGAACTCACCAAACCCGCCAACGACTGACCAGAGCTGTTATGTTCAGATATACCGCAAAAACGAACTTCCCCCAGCCCTACCGGTTAACCTGGACTTGTTCGTTTTGTCGAGTCTTTCGCCACTGGAGTTTTCGACGCCGACGAGCAGCATCCCAAGCGAAGAAAATGCGCTTTCCGTCGGTTCGTACTGCGTAGCCGGTACTACTGTTGATCCCACAAGCAGCTATGGCCCCATCAACAACAACAATAATGTCGGTACGCCTCAACCGGGCAATACCCCCATCAAGCCGGATGTGCTTGGGCCATCGAGCGTCAGTACCTCGTTTGGCGCAGGTGGGACGTGTGGTGCAGGCTTCCAGGGCAGCGAAGCAGCGGTTGGACACATCGCAGGCGAAGCGGCGCTGCGCTGGGGCTTCAATCCAGGCGACACGCTGGTAAACACTGAAACGTACATCAAGACGAATGTCGCAGCCGCCAGTGGCGCAGGTGTAGGGAATGGCCGCGCGTTCATGGGTGGCAGCCCGGTGGATATTGTCCGGTCTGTAACACCGCTCCCATCACCGACAGTGCCCCGAACACCGACATCGCCAGCAACGATACCGAGCGCAACCAGCCCGGGTGGTCCCACCATCCCGCCGCCAACTCCAACGGCCACCGACATTCCGGGTCCGATTGATACGATTGGCGTGTACCGGACTTCCAATCACACGTTTTATCTACGCATGAGCAACGGTGGCGGTAATCCAGACATCGTTGTGACCGCAGGCGATAATACGACGCGCCCCGTAGTGGGCGACTGGAACGGTGATGGTTTTGACACTATCGGGTTGTACTATCAGAACCTCGGTGTATTTGCGCTTTATGACAGCAATGCTCAGGGTGCAGCCTTTACCCGCGCGTTCGTCTTTGGCAACCCGGGCGATGTTCCAATTTCGGGGCGCTGGGTCACGGCGTTGCAAAATGATCCGATTGGGCAAACGGGCAGGTTCCATGATGGTGTAGGCGTCTTCCGCCCATCGAATGGGTTGATCTACCTGATCAGCGGTTGGCCGACCCCACCCAGCCTGACCGTGTATGCAGACTACACCATCGTATTGGGCAACCCCGGCTGGCAAGGGATTGCGGGCAAGTGGCTGGGTACCAGCCTGGACACAGCAGGCGTGTTTGAGCCAGCCTTCGCACGCTTCTGGATCACCAGCTTGTCGTGTAATGGTATAGCGCCCGGCAGGGATGTCTTCTGCCTACAGTTTTCAGATTATGACGCTTTCTTTGGTGCGGCGGGCGATCTGCCTGTCAAGGGCGACTGGGTTGGTTCACGACGAGATGGTATCGGGGTGTTCCGCGCCGCAAGCGGTACGTTCTATCTCCTCAATACTTTCCAGTTTAATCCAAACAGCGGCGGACACCCGCAGCCAAACAGCGCGTTTTCCTATGGGGCACCCGGCGACGTCCCATTATCCGGACACTGGCTGCCAGTGGCGGGCGCACCACCACAATCCAGTGCCCCGACACGCGGTGTAACCTCAACACCCAAGCCACCTACCTATCCAACGGCCACGCCGGGTGATGGCATCTTTGATTGATGGTTAAGGCGGTATACTCTATCCAATAGTCCCTTTTCGCTAACGCGGAGAGGGCAACTCAAGATGACCGGGGAAAACCCGGTCATTTCGTCTCTGATGACTACTCAACAATAGAAAAGAGGTTGTATCAAATGCAAAAAGTGCAGGATAAAGCCATTGCCAATGCAAAGCTGCCGCAACACACCCCGCCCTCGCCACCGCTGCCTGATCCCGAACCACTGCCGCCCTGGGCACTGCGCCGTCCGCTGCAAGCAATCTGGTATCTGGCCTCGCGCGCGGGCGATCATGGGCGGCTGCATCCTTTTCGGCGGCTGACGCACATTACACAATATATTTTCCTGGGTGGGCAGATCAGCCGAAGTGGTTGGCGGGTGCTGCAAAGCTGGGGCGTGCAATCGCTGGTGAATATGCGAGTCGAGTGGGATGATCGCAAATCGGGCATCGAGACGCCCTATTACCTGTGGCTGCCAACGATTGACGGCACACCGCCGACGGTTGAGCAGTTGGCAAGAGGCGCGAAATTCGTGCATGAGCAAACGATGGCTGCCCGTCCAGTTTATATCCACTGCGCGGCGGGGTTAGGGCGTTCACCAACACAGGTGATCGCCTACATGATGACGCGCGGCCTGACGACACATGATGCGATTGACTTTTTGGTCAAGCGCCGCCCCTTCATCTCACTCAGTCCCAAACAGCATTTGCGACTTGAGGAATTTAGCGAATACATCCATAAAATGAAGATCGACTACAGCACCGATGGGATCGTTGACCCGGCCAAGAGCGCGCAGGATGCTCAGGGCGATGTGCCCGCGATTGGCACCGATCATGAATCGGCGGCATGACATATAGCAGACGAATGAATGTTTCCGGTTTTGAGAGCGCGGAGCTATAATGGTCAGCTAAATTAGCACTTGCCCAAGGATGATGGCGTGTCACAGACCAGGTTGGCGTTCGCAATCGACATTGGCTCCTCATCGGTGCGCGTGCTTGCTTACAATGCTAATGGTCAGCCGATTCACGAACTGCGCGCTCATTACCCTTACGCCGCCGTCACGACTCCCGACGGCGGCGCGGAATTCGACGCCACTCAACTGCTCGATCAGATTTTGAAGTGCATTGACGAAGTCCATACGCTGCTGAGCGATCAGCCTGTAATCGCAGTGGGCACGGATACATTCGTCACCAATCTGCTTGGCCTGGATGCACAGGGTGAACCGATTACCCCCATTTATATGTGGAACGACACGCGCAGCCGAGAATACGTGGCGGCACTTGGTCTTGATCCTGATGACTCCTACCAGCGTACCGGCACAAAATTGCATGTCAGTTACTGGCCGTCGCGCTTGCGTTGGATCGAGGCGACGCAGCCAGACGTGTTTCAGAAAGCGACACACTGGCTCTCGATTGGCGAATGGCTGCATCTGAAACTGTTCGGTGTGGCGCGGGTGAGTACATCGGTTGCCGCCTGGACGGGGATGCTCAATCGCTATACGACTCAGTGGGACGTGGAGACACTCCAGGCCGCCCACGTCGATCCGGCGCGACTGTCTGAGGTCAACGATAAGCCTTTCGATAAGTTGATCGAACCGTTTGCTTCGCGCTGGCCGAAACTGAAAGACGCGGTCTGGTATCCGGCTTTATCGGACGGCTATACAGCCAATGTTGGCTGCGGCTGCGCGACTCCGAACCATGCAGCGATCACGATTGGCACCAGCGGCGCAATGCGCGTTCTATTAACTGGAATGCCCGCACAAGTGCCGCCCGGCCTGTTTTGCTATCGGGTGAACCATGAGCAATCGTTGGTGGGTGGGGCGCTCAGCAATGCGGGTAATGTTTTCGCCTGGTTGCAAAAAACGCTGCACATTGATCACGATCCGTTTGATCTAGCGTGCCAGCCGGATGATCATGGTTTGACGGTATTACCTTATTGGGCGGGCGAACGCAGTATCGGCTGGCATATTGACGCCAGCGCCGCGATCCTGGGTATGACCCTGAACACAACGCCCGCCGACATTGCACGCGCCTCCCTGGAAGCGGTGATCTACGGCTTGGTACGGATTGATCGGGCGCTAACTCATTGGCTTGAACAACCGCCAACGCTTATTGCGGCAGGCGGTGTGCTGTCAGCCTCGCCTGCCTGGGCACAGGTGGCCGCCGATGCGCTGGGACGTGAAGTAGCGATCAGTGCCGAACCGGAATCGAGCGCGCGGGGTGTAGCATTACTGGCACTGGGTTTGCAGGGGAAGCCCCTAATTCAAGCCGTGTTCACCCCTCGCCCGGCCTTCACCGAACGCTACCACGCCGCGATGCTCCGCCAACAGCGGGCGTATGATTTGCTAGTGGGGACTCATCTATAGCATCTAGATTGAGCGTATATCATCTGGAATTTAAATAGCTGCCTCTCAAATAAGGAGACGTTGTCTTGACGCTAGACCTACCTGCCAAAGAACAAACCCTCGATGAGTTGTCGATCAACACCATACGGTTTCTGTCGGTAGATGCCGTGCAGAAAGCTAACTCCGGCCATCCCGGTTTGCCGCTCGGCGCAGCGGCGATGGGCTACACGCTCTGGACGCGCTATATGCACTTTAACCCGCGCAATCCGGTGTGGCCGGATCGGGATCGTTTTGTGCTATCGGCGGGTCACGGTTCGATGCTGCTCTATTCGCTGCTATACCTGACAGGCTACGATGTGAGCCTGGACGATCTGAAAAACTTCCGTCAGTGGGATAGTAAGACACCCGGTCACCCCGAACGGCATTGGACGCCCGGTGTTGAGACAACGACGGGGCCACTCGGTCAGGGAATCGCCAACGCAGTGGGAATGGCGATGGCCGAAGCATACCTGGGGGCTTATTTCAACCGCCCCGATCATCAGATCGTCAATCACTACACCTATGTGATCGTGGGGGATGGTGATTTGCAAGAAGGCGTCGCCAGCGAAGCCGCTTCATTGGCCGGGCATCTGGCCTTGCAAAAGCTGATCGTGCTGTACGATGATAATCACGTTCAGCTTAGCACGCCTACCAACATGACTTTCACTGAAGATGTGATTAAACGCTTTGATGCCTATGGCTGGCACACGCTCAAGGTTGAGAATGGCAACGATATAGCGGCAATTGGCGCGGCGCTCGAAGAAGCACGCGCCCAGACCTCACGCCCCTCACTGATCGCGGTGCGTACCACAATTGGCTTTGGCAGCCCGAAATATGCGGGCACGCCGCGCGCGCATGGTGAACCACTTGGTAAGGATGAAGTTGCCGCTACCAAGAAGAACCTCGGCTGGCCGGAAGACGAGGATTTCTATGTGCCGGGTGAGGCGCTCGAACATTTCCGTGAAGCGATTGAACGCGGCCAGCAGCTAGAGGACGATTGGAATGCGCGCTTCAAAGCATGGTCAGAGGCTTATCCCGATCTGGCGCAAACCTGGGAACTGGCCTGGAAAGGCGAATTTCCGTCCGGCTGGGATGCCGATTTGCCCAGCTATCCGGCGGGTACGGCAGCCGTTGCGACGCGCGATACGAACGGTGTAGCACTCAACGCGATTGCCAAACACATTCCCACTTTGATCGGCGGTGATGCTGACCTGTCCGGCTCAACTAAGACGACGCTCAAAGATATGGGTGACTTTTCGCCGGGCAACTTTGGCGGGCGCAACATTCACTACGGAGTCCGTGAACATGCGATGGGCGCGGTAGCGAACGGCATGGCCGCGCACGGCGGCATTACCAAACCATTCACGGCGACGTTCTTCAACTTCTCGGATTATATGAAGCCCGCGATTCGATTGGCAGCCTTGATGTGCCTGAATGTCGTATTCGTGTTTACACACGACTCGATTGGGTTGGGTGAAGACGGCCCAACGCATCAACCGATTGAGCAGTTGGCCGGATTACGCGCGATCCCACAGTTGACGCTGATCCGCCCGGCAGACGCGAACGAAACGGTGGCCGCCTGGAAAGTGGCGATGGAAAACGATGGACCAGTGGCGCTTGTCTTCACTCGTCAAAAGCTGCCAGTCTATGCGCCGGAGGGTGTAATGGAAGGCGTCAAGCGCGGCGCATATATCAAGGCCGAAGCCGAAGGCGGCACGCCCGACGTTTTGCTGCTGAGTACCGGATCGGAAGTGAGCCTGATCATGGAAGCGCGCGAGGAACTGGCAAAGAGCGGGATCAAGGCGCGGGTGGTCAGTATGCCGAGTTGGGAACTGTTTCGCAAGCAGGATCAGGCGTATCTGGATGAAGTTCTCCCGCCAAACGTTACCGCGCGTGTGGCTATCGAAGCGGCTGCCCCGTTCGGCTGGCATCAGTGGGTAGGTGAGCAGGGCAAGATCATTGCGTTGGATCGGTTCGGCGCATCGGCACCCTACGAAAAAATCTATCAGGAGTTCGGCATCACAGCGGCGGCAGTCGTTGAAACGGCCAAAAAACTGCTCGGCAAATAGTGATTGGGCAGTTCAGCAATCTAGCTGAACTGCCCTTATTGGGGACGCAGTGCATGAAATACAAGTCAGTAGCAATCAATCTTCCGCTAGCTATTTACGATAAAATCCAGAAAAAAGCTGGCGAAGCAGGGCTGACGATTGAGGAAATGATCAGCCACGATTTGACCATTTGGCATCATGCCTATCCAAATGCCCCGGATGAGTTGGCAGAATTATTCAGCCATTTCACGGACGATCAACTCAAGCAGGTGAGCGAACAGCCAATGTTACCATCGGAAGCATCCCGTTTGGATAGCCTGGTTGAAAAAGCGAAACGCGGCGCGCTCCCCATTAATGAAAAACGGGAGTTGGAAGCTCTGCTGGAAAGGGTCAATTTTTACACGTTGGTACGCACGGAGGCTTTGGTGCTGCTGCAACAACGCGGTCACGAGATCAAGTTGCGGAACAAGGTGAAAGTGTGATGTGTGGCCTACAATCTCGGAGGCATTGCGAACGCAAATCCACGAGCGCGCAAATGGATGTTGTGAGTATTGTCAAACGCAAGTGGAAATAGTCGTTAAATTAGAAATCGATCATGTCGTCCCCGAAGTAGCGGGCGGCGAAACAAGTTTGGATAACTTATGCTTAGCGTGTGCAAGTTGCAATGGCTATAAGGCCGATTTTCAAGAAGGCCGCGATCCTGAAACCGATACGACATTAGCTTTATTCAATCCGCGCCATCAAATTTGGTCAGAGCATTTTAAGTGGAGCGAGGATGGAACTCAGATGATCGGACTGGCGCCAATCGGCAGGGCAACCGTTGAACGGCTGCGGATGAATAATCCAAATGAGGTTATATCACGCCGACGCTGGGTACAAGCAGGTTGGCATACGCTAAAATAAGGAGAAATTTACGTGAAAGTTGCAATCGCTGGAGACCATGCAGGCTACGACCTGAATATGAGGAGTCGGTGATGGAACAAAAATCGGTGGTGATTGAGATTCCAGCGGTACTGTATGAACGCATCCAGAAAGAAGCCACCGAAAACAATCAGACCGCTGAATCACTGATTGCCAACCACGTAACGGCGTTTTTCATTCAAACGCCAGAAGACACGGACGCGGTGCTGGCATTGCTGGGAGGTTATTCAAACCTTCAACTTTGGTCAGTAGTTGGTCAACAAATGTCCTGGCCTGAAAAGGCGCGCATGGACGCTCTGGAAACCAAAGGTGAGGTTGGTCAATTATCAGCGGATGAGCAGCAGGAAATCGAGAAGTTACTGGACAAAGTCGATGAGTATACGTTGCTTCGTTCGGCTGCACTCGTACTGCTTAAAGAACGGGGTGAGGATGTGGAGCGCCTGCTGGAATCAGATTTTTGATGGCGCATATTTCCAGGGCGCTGCGGCGGGAAGTTGCTAATCGCGCACGGCGACGCTGTGAATATTGCCAAACGGCAAGGATATTCGTTGGTCTGAGCATTTTGAGTGGAGTGACGGCGGATTAAGAATTAGCGGGTTGACGCCAGTCGGACGCGCCACCGTGGAATTGTTGAAGATGAATTCGCCGAGCATCGTAGGCGCACGACGGCTTTGGGTAAGGGGTGGCTGGCACCCGCCAAAAAAGGAGTAATTTCGTGAAAGTTGCAATCGCTGGAGACCATGCAGGCTATGACCTTAAACAGGCACTGCTGCCCTTTTTGACCAAAAACGGCTTTGAGATGATCGATCTGGGTACGGATACCGCCGATGTGCCGTCCGATTACCCGGATTTTGCTCAGGCTGTGGGAGAGGCGATTTTAAGTGGACGGGTTGAACGCGGTGTATTGGTATGTGGCAGTGGGGTTGGCGTGAGCGTGGCCGCCAATAAGATCAAGGGCATTTATGCCGGATTATGCCACGATACTTACTCGGCGCATCAGGGCGTTGAGCATGACAATATGAACGTGATCTGCGTTGGCGCGCGGATCATCGGCGTGGAACTGGCGCGTGAAATCGTTAAATCGTTTCTCAACGCACGTTTCACAGGAGAAGAACGCCACGTTCGGCGCGTTGGCAAAATGAAAGCCATTGAAGAACATAATTTAACAAGTACGTCCAAAGAGAGTTCGATCACAGAAGGAAAATAAAATGACGGGCAATCCACCAGTTGATGTTCAAAAGTATGGTCAGAGCATTTGGTACGACAATATCAGTCGCCAGTTGATTCAGTCGGGTGAACTGCAAAAGCTGCTGGATGAATTCGGCGTGGTCGGCATGACTTCCAACCCGACGATCTTTGAGAAAGCAATTGGCAGCGGCACTGCCTATGACGAGTCGATCCGCCTGATCGTAGATTTGCCTGTAGCGGAAATCTTTGATCAACTGGCGATAGATGATATTCGTCACGCCGCCGATCTGCTGCGCCCGATCTTTGATCGCACAAAAGGTATTGACGGGTACATCAGTCTGGAAGTGTCACCGCTATATGCCAACGACACCGACTCGACGACCAACGAAGCCAAACGTTTGTTCAAGCTGGTAGATCGGCCAAACCTGATGGTCAAAATTCCGGGGACACCCGCCGGGTTGCCAGCCATCGAGGAAGCCCTGTTTGCGGGTGTGAACATCAACGTGACGCTGCTGTTTGCCGTTGAGAATTACGTTCAGGTGGCCGAACGGTATGTGCGTGCGTTGGAGCGCCGCCACGAAGCCGGGTTACCGATTGATCATATCGCCAGCGTTGCCAGCTTCTTCCTGAGCCGCATTGATAACATCGTCGATAAGCAGTTGGAAAACAACATCCGCGCTGCACAAGGGCGCGATATTGATCGTATGACCGCCAATCGTGAACTGCTCGGCAAAGCGGCAATCTCCAATGCCAAAGTCGCCTACAAACGCTTCAAGCAGTTGTTCTATGGTGAGCGGTTCGCCAAACTGCGCGCGGCAGGGGCGATGGTGCAGCGTCCGCTGTGGGCAAGTACCAGCACCAAGAATCCAGCTTACCCCGATGTGATGTATATGGACGCGCTGATCGGGCCTGACACAGTGAATACCGTTCCGCCCGCAACGTTGGTGGCCTTCAAGGATCATGGCACGGTTGCGCCGACGCTGGAACAAGGCTTAGATGATGCTCAGGTGATCCTCGATAAGTTGGCCGAAGTGGGCGTCAACCTGGAATTGATCACCAAACAGTTGCAGGAAGATGGCGTCGAATCGTTTGTTGACTCGTTCAAAAAGCTGATCGAGGGCGTCGAAGGCAAGGTGAAGCTGCTCCGAAGTGGCGTCATGGAGCGCCAAACGGTGATGCTCGGCCAGTATCAGGCGGACGTAGATGCCGCGCTCAATAAGCTGGATGAGGACAAAGCGGTCAAACGTATTTGGGCGCGCGATGCGTCATTCTGGAAGACCGATGTCGAAGGAATGCAGAACATCAGCACGCGCTTAGGTTGGCTGACGGTGCTTTCGGATGGCCGTGTAGATCGCAAACGGCTGCATGATTTACAGGCAGCTTCCAAAGCAAAGGGTTGGAAGCACATTGTTTTGATCGGGATGGGTGGCAGCAGTCTTGCCTCGGAAGTATTGGCGCGGGTGTTTGGATCAGGTAAAGGCTATCCGCAATTGATCGTTTTGGACAGCACTGATCCCGAAGCGATTGAGCAAGTTGAACAGGCAGTTGATCTAAAAAAGACACTGTTCGTCATAGCCTCAAAGTCCGGCAGCACGCTTGAAACGTTGTCGTTGCAACGCTTTTTCTACGCGAAGTATGCCAGTGATGCGGGCGAACACTTCATCACGATTACCGATCAAGGTTCACCACTTGAAACACAGTCGAACGACCTGGGTTTTGCCGATGTGTTCCTGAATCCAGCAGATATTGGCGGACGCGACTCGGCGTTAAGCTATTTTGGTTTGGTGCCTGCGGCTCTGATCGGAATTGATCTGGATCGGCTGCTGAGCGCGGCGGAAGAAATGCAAAAAGCGTGCGAAGAAAACGTCGCTACGCGGCATCATCCGGGCGTGTGGCTGGGCGCAATCCTGGGCGCGTTGGGACTGAAAGGTCTGGATAAAGTCACGATCTTCACGCACCCGGCGTTGGAAGTGTTTGGCAGTTGGGCAGAGCAGTTGATCGCCGAATCGACGGGCAAAGAAGGGCGCGGACTTATCCCGGTGATCGGCGCGACGATTGGCAACCCACATGATTATGACGATGATCGGCTGCTGATCTATCTGACGCTGGATACTGCTCCTGAAAACCCGGATGAGGCGGTACGTGCGCTGGTTGAGGCAGGTCATCCGATTGTGACTTTCAAACTGCGCGATAAATACGATCTGGCGGGTGAGTTCTATCGCTGGGAATTTGCGACAGCGGTAGCTGGACAGATTTCGAAGATCAACCCGTTCGATGAGCCAAACGTGGTGGAGAGCAAGAGCAATACGAAGCGGCTGTTGGATGAATACAATCAGGCAGGCCACTTCACACAGACTGAACCTGTTTTCAGCGAAGACGGCGTAAGCCTGTACGCAGATACGACAACCGCTAAACTGCTCGATGAACTGAGCGCGCAGCACGCCTACAATTCGTCACGGCTGGCGGGTGAACTGGCCGCGTTCATGGGATTGGCGCGCTCCGGTGAATACATCGGCCTTACGGCGTATCTGGCACCGACTCCACAATATACCGAACAACTGGAAAACATCCGTCGGCGCGTGCGTCATACCTTCAACAGGGCGGTGACACTCGGCTTTGGGCCGCGCTTCCTGCACTCGACGGGTCAGCTACACAAGGGCGGGTCAAACAACGGCATTTTTGTGCAGATCACGGTTGCCGATCACGCTGATCCGCAAATTCCGGGCGTGAACTACGGGTTCTCGACGCTCAAGCAGGCGCAGGCGGCAGGCGATTTGGCTGCTCTGCAACAGCATGGAAGGCGCGTGGTTCGGCTGCACATCACAGGCGATGTCAAGACGGGGCTGGCAAAAGTCGAGGAGGCGGTTAAGGCTGCCGAAGAAAAGCGGAAGTAGGATATTCCATTATTGCCCCTCTCCAGGTGGAGAGGGGTTCACACTAAAGGATCATCAATGCCCGCCATCGACTTCTATGAACGTCATGTTATCAATGCCCTTCAAAAGGCTGGATGGCACTTGGATGATCCACCACACTACCTGCTAAAAGTTGCCAACCGAAAACTTTACATCGATTTAGAAGCCCAGAGATTTGATCAAAATGCTGTACAAAGCATTATCGTTGTTGAGGTTAAAGGTTTTGAGGGAGGATCAGCACTTCGTCGGCTGGAGGAAGCAGTTGGACAATATGTTGTTTATCGCGCTTTGTTAGAAGAAACGGAAAATGCGCCAACGCTTTATCTGGCGGTACCAATGGTAGCCTATGCTGGTATTTTGAGTGAACAAGTCGGCCAAATTGTGCGAAAGCGTGTTCATATCAAAATGATTGTTGTTGATATTGAGCGTGAGGAGATTGTGCAATGGTTGGATTAACGCAGATTGTGCGACATGCAGTCTATCTGTACGCAGCAGGTCATTGCCTTAATTGCAAAACGTATGCTTCACTTGACGATGAACATCAAGTTTACGCGGCAATTGTAGTTTCTCCTGAAGAGCCTGAGCTAGATCGAGCTGGCCTTATTGTACTGGCACGAATTGTTGGTGATGCTGTCATCGTTGAATACGATTCGACTAACAAACCGCTCGTTGATGCGCTATTACAGGCGGATATCCCGCGTGAAAAAATCGTGCTGGCCTACGAGGGTGAAACCGTTCCCTCGGAAGTTGTCAGTCAGCAAACGGTTTCGTAAGATTTATCCGCAATTATAGATACTACAGTCAGGGCACAAGGAGAGAACCACAATGCAGTTAGGTATGGTCGGGCTGGGACGCATGGGCTACAACATGACCCTGCGGCTGATGGAAAAGGGTCACAAAATGGTCGCCTTCGATCTGAATGCGGAGGCCGTCGGGCATATCGCTCAGCAAGGCGCGACGCCCGCCACCGGGCTTGACGATCTGGCAGGCAAGCTCACTCCACGCCGTGCCGTATGGATCATGGTACCTGCCGGGACGCCAACCGAAGATTCAATCGTGAAGGTGATGGCACATTTGCAACCGGGCGATGTGATCATTGACGGTGGCAACTCCAACTACAAAGAGTCGATTCGGCGTGGTGAGATGCTCAAAGAAAAGGGCATCTACTTCCTGGATGCAGGCACCAGCGGCGGCATCTGGGGATTGGAAAACGGCTTTTGCCTGATGGTCGGTGGTGATCCCGAAGCCTACGCCTTTTGTGAACCGATCTTCGCGGCACTTGGTCCGGCCAACGGCTACGCGCATGTTGGGCCGATGGGCGCGGGGCACTACTCGAAAATGGTGCATAACGGCATCGAGTATGGCATGTTGCAAGCCTATGCTGAAGGCTTCGAGATTTTGCACAAATCAAGTTTGGGTTTTGATGTGCATCAACTGGCCGCACTCTGGAACAACGGCAGCGTCGTCCGCTCGTGGATGCTCGAACTAGCCGAACGCGCTTTTGCCAAAGAAGGCGGTGACCTGAATGAAATCAAGGGTTGGGTAGCCGATAGCGGCGAGGGGCGTTGGACGGTACAGGAAGCAATTGATCTGGATGTGCCCGCTCCCGTGATCACGCTGTCGCTATTGCAGCGGTTCGTTTCGCGTCAGGATGAGTCATATGCAGCCAAAGTGATCGCCACGATCCGTAATGAATTCGGCGGCCATGCGGTCAAGAAAGAGGGTGGCGCAATCGAAGCGCCCAAGATGAGTCCAGACGGGGGTACGCATGGTTGAAGCGGTACAGGAACTACAAACTCAGTTAGCAGATGTAAATCCGCTGCGTGAAGGCTTAGAGGACGTTCACACGCCCGATCCGGCGACGGTGGTTATTTTCGGGATTACAGGCGATCTGGCGGCGCGCAAACTTGGCCCCGCGCTGTATAACCTGGCGGCTGATGGTTTCCTGCCGACGCCGTTTACGATTGTGGGCGTTGGTCGCCGCGACTGGTCAGATGATCAGCTTCGCGGTGAAATGCGTAAAAACGTCGAGAAATTTTCCCGCACTGCGATCAACGAAACAGTCTGGAAAAGTTTCTCGGAGTCACTGTTCTATTCCAAAGTCGCTTTCGATAACGTGGACGATTATAAAAAATTGGCCGGGCGACTCGATGAACTGGACAAATCACGCGATACACGCGGCAATCGACTGTTCTATATGGCGATTCCACCGGATTTGTACAGCGAAGTGGCCGCGCACCTGGGCAGTGCCGAACTGAACAAAAGCAAGGGTTACACCCGAATTATCGTTGAAAAGCCGTTTGGCATCGATTTGGACACGGCGCGCACCCTGAACGCCGATCTCCGCAAGGTCTATCAGGAAAACCAGATTTACCGCATTGATCACTACCTGGGCAAAGAGACAGTTCAGAATATCTTGGTGTTTCGCTTTGCCAACAGCATCTTTGAGCCACTCTGGAATCGGCGCTATATCGATCATGTGCAGATCGCAGTGGCTGAAACGGTGGGTGTTGGCACACGCGGCGGCTATTACGATAGTTCCGGCGCAATGCGCGATATTATCCAGAACCATGTGATGCAAGTCCTGACACTGGTGGCGATGGAGCCGCCAATCGCCTGGGATGCGGACGACATCCGAGACGAAAAGGTAAAGGTGCTGCGCTCAATTCGTCCGATCAAGCCCTCGGAAGCCGATCAGTACAGCGTGCGCGCTCAATATTCGGCGGGTTCGGTGGCGGGTGAGGGCGTCAAAGGTTATCTCGAAACGGATGAAGTCGCGCCGAACAGCACGACAGAAACGTATGTCGCCTTCAAGCTGCTGATCGATAACTGGCGCTGGGCAGATGTGCCATTCTATCTTCGGACGGGCAAAGCTCTCCCCAAGCGCGCTACTGAAATTTCTATCGAGTTCAAGCGACCACCCGCGCAACTGTTCCGCGAATATACCGAAGGGCTCGACTCAAATCGCCTGATTCTGCGTATTCAACCCGACGAAGGAATCACGCTCCGCTTCGATGCCAAGATTCCGGGGCAGGCCGAAAAACTGCGCGATG
This sequence comes from Aggregatilineales bacterium, assembly GCA_038239365.1. GTDB lineage: Bacteria > Chloroflexota > Anaerolineae > Aggregatilineales > UBA2796 > JBBRMW01. The sequence goes on along the minus strand of JBBSEU010000008.1, from coordinate 18,846 downwards.
TGAATATGGATTTCCGTTACGGCACTTCATTTGGCGTGCCGACACCGGAAGCCTATGAGCGTTTGATCCTGGATGCCATGCTGGGTGATAGCAAACTGTTTGCGCGGGATGATGAAGTCGAGACGGCTTGGGCATTGATGACCAACTTCCTGAAAGGTTGGGCGCAGCACGGGACGGCCAAACTGCCACAGTATTCGGCGGGAACATGGGGACCCAAAGAGGCTGATGACTGGATCGCGCGTGACGGGCGTCAGTGGCGGCGGATATGAGAGGCAATCATGAGTGATGCAATTGTCACGACGGCGGGTGCGCCTACGCGCGTTGCTCAGGTCGAAAGTCAGTTAACCAACTTGTGGTCGCAAGCCGTTCAGGGCGATGCTGCGCTGCTGCGTGCCACGACGCTGAACCTGATTATCTATTCTGACTCGTTGGACGCAGCCATGAAAGCCGCTGCCCAGGTACCGGATCGTCACCCATGCCGAACGATTCTGATCGTACTGAGCGAGAATGCCGACGAACCATTGACGGCCACGCCCGCCATCCTGTGCCGCCCGTCATTTGGGAGGGAGATGCGCGCTCAGGTATGTGGTGAACAGATCACACTTTCGGTAGGTCGCAATCAGTTGGATCGTGTGCCGGGCGCGATCCAAAGCCTGATCCTGACTGATGAGCCGACGTTTCTCCTCTGGCAGGGCTATCCGTCGTCTGCTGATCCGATCTTCAAGGGTATCTGTGATGTATTGAACGGCGTGATCATCGACTCAGCGACTACCGAAAATGTCGAGGAGGGGTTCCGCTCAGTGCTGGCGCTGCTCAGCGCGCCGTCATTTATTGGTCATTTATATGATTTGAATTGGCGGCGGCTGATTCCGTGGTGTCAGGCGATTTCGCAGCAGTTCGATCCACCATCGGATCGGACGGCGCTTAAAACAATCAACAGTGTGGAGATTACACAGCATAACGCGCGTGGTCGCGCCATTCTGTTGATCGGCTGGCTGGCAGATCGCCTCAGGTGGAAACTATCGCCGGGCAAGCAGCCCGATGAATGGGTAGGACGTTCGGCCAGCGGGATCGTCTCACTGCGGTTCAAAGAAGGTGGCGACTCGGCACAAGGCATTGAGCGGGTTGTCATTGGCACCCAGAGCCGCACATATACTATCGAGAATATGTCTGCCGATAACGTCCTGATCGTTCAGATGGCAGGGCAGAACGTGGTCAAGGCCAAAGCGCCGCTGGACGCCGGGGCGCTGCTGAATATGACGCTCGACTCGACGGGACCGGATCGGCTGTATGAACAGGCGCTTCGTCAGGCTGTGACGCTTGGCTCCGGCCTGGACAACCTCCATGAGCGATCCGGGTTGATTGTGGCCGAAGATGCCGATGCACTGAAGCGACTGGCGGCGCGCGAATTCGTCCAGATTGCACGTATGTCTTTGAAGTGGCACAAGCGATTTGCTGTTGCGCTATCGGGCGGTTCGACGCCCAAAGCCTTGTTCGAGTTATTGGCGCAAGCGCCCTACCGTGATCAGATTCCCTGGGCACAAACCCATTTGTTTTGGGGTGATGAACGCGATGTGCCCATTGATCATCCAGATAGCAATCAGCGGATGGCGCGCGAGGCACTCATCGATCATGTGCCGATCCCGCCTGCCAACGTTCACGGCTTGCTGACAGGTCAATTGAGTGCCTCCGATGCGGCTTCGCGTTACGCCGCCGAACTGCGCGCCTTTTTCGAGGTGAGCAACGATGAACTGCCACAATTCGATCTGATCCTGCTTGGTTTGGGCGATGATGGTCATACTGCGTCGTTGTTCCCGCATACGGGCGCGCTCAAGGCCAAAGAGACAGATTTGTTCGTCTCGAATGTTGTGCCGCAACTGAACACGACTCGTCTCACGCTAACCGCCGATGTGATCAACCATGCGGCGAATGTGATCTTTTTGGTAGCAGGTAGCAAAAAGGCCGATATTCTGTATGAGGTGATACGCGGGCCATATAAGCCGGACGATCACCCTTCACAGCGCATCCGCCCGGTAGATGGCTTATTGACGTTCATGGTTGATCAGGCAGCAGCGGCGCGCTTACGTGCAGATGCGAAATGAGTATTCGGCAAGCCTACAGCGAATGGGCAGTAACTTACGATTCGGATCGTAATCTGACGCGCGATCTGGATGCGCTTGTGACGCGAGAATCGCTCAGCGAGAGTCACTATCATTCGATTTTGGAAATCGGCTGCGGTACTGGCAAAAATACGCCGTTTTACCGCCAGATTGCGGAGCGTGTGGTTGCTTTGGATTTTTCTGAAGGCATGATCGCACAGGCCAGAACAAAGCTAAACGGCGCTCCGGTGCTGTTCGCTGTTGCAGACCTAACCGCGCCCTGGCCGTGTGCTGATCAGAGTATTGATCTGGTGGTTTGTAATCTGGTGCTGGAACACATCGCTGATTTGGGCTTTATATTCGCGCAGGCACAACGCGTCTTGCATCCTGGCGGTCACTTTTTCGTTTGCGAACTTCACCCTTTCAAGCAGTATCAGGGAAAAAAAGCGACGTTCCAGCGTGAAGGTGGTCAGACAGAAATTCAGGCGTATGTGCATCACATTTCCGATTTTCTGAGTGCAGGACAAGATGCTGGCTTCACGCTCAAACGGCTGGGCGAGTGGTGGCATTCAGAAGACGTGCAGCTTCCGCCGCGACTGGTTTCATTTATGTTTGAGAAGGAGCAGTAACATGAACGCTTCGGATATTTTAAAGTACGGTCATCTAACATTTTGTGGATCATTTGAAGGGCTGCCCGATGCCGAATGGGAGATTCCGGGCGCGTGTGGGACGTGGTCAGTCAAAAACATTGTGGCGCATATCGCGTCCTACGAACTGGTTTTGACGGACATCCTCAATGATTTTGTGGACAAGAGTGCGCCAAAACCTTACCTGAGTATCTTTGGAAAGGGCTTCAACGACTCTCAGGTGGACATGCGTAAAGAGTATCAACACACTGAAACGCTGGACGAGTACAACAAAGCGCACACGCAAAACATGGCACTCATCACTCAGATTGCGCCCGAAACGCTGCGGCAGGTGGGCACGATTCCCTGGTATGGCGCGGATTATTCAGTGGACGATCTGATCGTCTACATGATTTATGGTCATAAACGGGAACACAGTGCCCAGATCAGCGCCTTGCACGATAACGTGACAAGTAACCGAAGTTTCACCAACTTGTAAAAAAAGATTAAAAATTTCCAAACAATAAATCCAACTTGCAGCCTGTGTGCCGTATGGTGTAAATGTACGGCACGCCTCTTTAACACTGTGTTGAAACGTGCTGGACAAAGCATATTGGTTTTCAGAGGAGATTTTTACAGATGAACGATCAATTTTCCCGTCGTAACTTCCTGGGTGGAAGTGCCTTGCTCGCCACTGCCTCAGTGGTCGGTTTCGGTGGTATGTTCGGTCTCCGCAGCGCCTCGGCTCAGGCCGCGGACGGCGACACGATTAAGCAGATCATCGACATCGCCGCGACTGCCGAAGCATTCGCCGTAACGCACTACCTGCGCGCGCTCGACACCAAAACCACCAAAGCCAAGTTCACGCCCGCCCAAATCGCTTACCTCAAGGCTGGTCTCGCCTCTGAGCAGGCGCACCTGGACTTCCTGGAAGCCAATGGCGCGGCTCCGTTGACCACCAAGTTCTTCTTCCCGGTGGGCACCTTTGATGACGCCAAGACGTTCGGCGCTGTAACCGCGATTGCGGAAACCGTGTTCGTCGGCGCGTACATTGCCGCCACTCACCGCTTCTCGGAACTTGGTCAGCACGAACTGGCCGCCATCGCCGCACAGGTTGCCGTTGTCGAAGGCCAGCACCTGGCACTCGTCAAGGAAATTGCGGGTCAATTCCCGAACGACGTGGCGCTGGCCGCCCCAGTGTTCTACAACGTCTCCGACGCCGTACCAGTGGTCATGCCGCTGCTCGACGGTAAGAAGGGCGCGCTGGGCGACATGGAAAAGACCGCCATTGACTACCCAGGTAAGGACGCCGTTGCGAAGGCTGTTGGTGCCAAGAGCGGCCTGGTTGATAAGCTGCCCGCACCGTTCAACACGGCCATTGCCCCCTTTGCCAAGAAGGATGCTGCCATGTCCGCAACGATGGCCGCAACCCCCGCCGCAACAAAAGCCAAGTAATTCGGTTTTCGGATCGTTTTTCCTCGGCAATGGACAAGGGGTACAGTCCCCTTGTCGGCCTGAGGAACCGTGCGGCGGCACGGTTAAAGACAGCACGCGCTGTTACACAGTTGCCAGTTCCGGTAGTTCCTCCGCCGGAACTGGTTCTTTTGTTTTGGGCGCGTAGTCGGGCAAATCAGCTTCCATATGACGTACCGATGGCAGCAGATAAACGCCTACCGAAACCAGTGCAACAATCACCCCACAGACTACCATGATCAACCCCATACCCGATCCCTTGCCACTGCCCACCAGCGGCGCGATCAGTTCCCAACCCGGCTTGCTAACAGCGGGTTCGGCTATGTTATCGGCCAGCGGTGCAATGGTCAGGTAGGCGATGGGGGAAAGCAGCATCGACAATTGACCGACCACCGCGAATACGCGCCCCTGTAAATCTGGCGGGACCTTCAATTGCAGGATCGATGTAAAGGCGGCATTGACCATTGGCAGTGGGAACATGAGTACCAGTAGTGATAAGCCAATTGCCCAGGGATTCTGACTCAAGCCGTACAAAGCCAGACACACGCCAGAGACGATCAAACCCGGCATAATCGTGTGCATACGCGGACGAGTGCCACCCCATACGCTCATCAGCACGCCGCCTGTAATCGCGCCTAAATTCATCACACTCAAAATCAAACCGAGTGTTGCTTCGTTATTGGTGCGGGCCAGAATGTACGGGGTCACAATCGTGAAGCACCCATTGAACGCAAAATTAATCACCGATGCGTAGATCACCAGGAAAAACAGGATGCGGCGTGACCATAAATAGCGAAAGCCGCCGAGCAATTCTTTCCAGGCTGAACCACTCAAGGCCTTACCTTCGGCGGATTGTTCCGGGCGCGGAATATGGATGAAAATGACCGCCGCCCCCGCAACCAGAAACGAGATCAAGTCGATCACAATCACGCCCGTGACGCCGACAATGGCGTACAACGCCCCCGCAATTCCGGGTGCAAGCACGCCAGCCATGGGTCCGGTCAGTTGGTTGATGGCATTGGCGCGATCCCGCTGACTATCTTCGGTGAGCATGGTCAGCGATGATTGGAAGGCTGGCCCCAGGAAAATGCCGAAGGTTGCCTGAACCAGTGCGACGGCGTATAAATGCCAAATCTGAAAATTGCCCGATAGAAAACTGGCGATCAACAAGACGCTGCTGATCGCTTGCCCCACATTGGCGAAGAACATCACATGCCGCCGATCAAACCGATCCGCGATCATCCCGGCGATGTTGCTCAATAAAATGGCGGGCACAATCTCAAAAAATGCGACAAGGGCTAAAGGCGTTGCACTACCCGTCTGTTTGTAAACCCAGATACCCACCGCAAAGGCACTCATTCGGCTGCCGATCAGTGAAAGCGTTTGCGTGATCAACATAATCCAGAACGCACTTGATTTTTGACGCTGCATAATCCTGCTCCTTCGGACGAAATTAAAGTCAATATTCATCCTGTACGCTGTATATCAACTTGGGTTGCAGAATATTGAAGAGCATATTGAGAATATGAATTAATTTATGCAGATCAAATGCAGGCTGGGGTTGTTTGGAAGCGATTGTAAAAACAATCACAACCTGATTGACACTTCTTTTACAGCGTGCTATGATCGTTTTGTTTGCTCCGATTTTCTCAATCCCTTTTGCGGGCCTCTGCTCGGGGCATATCAGGGGAAAAAAGATGCTCGATCTGTACGCGCCAATCAGTGTTTTGCTGATCCTCACCACGGTGATGTGTTTGCTCATCGTGACCCTTTCCACCCTTATGGGGCCGCATCGCGCCACGCATCGCAAACTTGAACCTTACGAGTCGGGCATGGTGCCGATTGGCCCCGCCGTGCGCCGCTTGCCCGTCAAGTTCTATCTGGTGGCCGTGCTGTTCATCCTGTTTGATATTGAAGTCGTGTTTTTCCTGCCCTGGGCAGTTGTCGCCCGTCAGCTTGGCCTGTTCGCGCTGGCCGAGATGGGCACGTTTATCGCTATTTTGCTGTTAGGATACGCCTACGCATGGCGTAAAGGAGCATTGGAATGGGAGTAAGTTCCAAACTGGGGAACCTGGGCGTCGTCACCACCTCGCTCGAATCGGCGGTCAACTGGGGACGCACGGGCGCTCTGTGGCCGATGCTGTTTGGTCTGGCTTGCTGCGCTATCGAAATGATGGCCTCGCAGACCTCCAACTATGATATGTCGCGCTTCGGCATGGAACTCATGCGCGCCAGTCCACGTCAAAGCGATCTGATGATCGTGGCCGGACGTGTCACGCGCAAGATGGCACCCGTCCTGCGTCAACTGTACGATCAGATGCCCAATCCGAAGTGGGTGTTGGCGATGGGCGACTGCGCCTCATGCAGCGGCGTATTCAATAACTACGCGGTGGTTCAGGGCGTCGATGAGATCGTCCCGGTGGATGTTTATGTCGCGGGCTGCCCGCCGCGCCCGGAGCAGTTGATTCACGGCATTATGACACTGCACGAGAAGATTCGCGGCGAACGTATCTCGGAATGGACCTGACATTATGCCACTCGATCCTGTAGAAGCCATCAAGGCGGCATTTCCCGATTCGGTGGTTGATGTGATCAACTTTCGCGGCGAAACGACGGTGGTCGTCGACTCGGAAAAGATCGCGGACGTGGCGATGTTCTGCCGCGAAACCGAGGGCATGGAGTTCAACCTGCTTTCGGATATGTCGTGTGTGGATTATTACCCGAAAGAGCCACGTTTCGCACTGTGCTATCACCTATATTCGATGATCTACAACACTCGGCTGCGGCTCAAGGTGTATTTGCCGGGTGAAGACCCGCACGCGCCAACCGTTACCGGCGTATGGCCTGCGGTGAATTGGCAGGAACGCGAAGCGTTTGACATGATGGGTATTCGCTTCGACGGTCATCCTGACTTGCGCCGTATCCTGATGCCTGTCGATTGGGAAGGCTATCCGCTGCGGAAAGATTACCCGCTCGGCTACGAACAGGTGCAGTTCTCGTTCAACTTCGACGAGATCATGAGTCAGAAACCGCACGCGACAGAATAATTAGCAACTCGACGGGAGTACACGATGGCGGATATTCAAATTGACAGCCCGGTTGAAGAAACCTGGCAGGGTTCAGTCGAAGAACTAAAAGGTTTGGTTTCGCCGCGTGCGCTCACCGGCGAAACAATGCTGCTCAACATGGGGCCGCAGCACCCCAGCACGCACGGCGTTTTGCGGCTGCTGCTCGAACTCGATGGCGAAACGGTGGTAAGCTGCATCCCCGATGTGGGCTTCCTGCACACCGGCATCGAGAAGAACATGGAAGCCAAGACCTATTCCAAAGCGTTGGTCATGACAGACCGGATGGATTACCTAAACCCGATGGGTAACAATCTGGTCTACTGCCTGGCCGTCGAAAAGCTGGCCGAGATCGATGTGCCCGAACGCGCCATGATCGCCCGCGTGATCCTGGCCGAACTGACGCGCATCAACAGTCATTTGGTATGGCTTGGCACGCACTGCCTCGATCTGGGCGCGATGAGCGTGATGCTCTACTGCTTCCGCGAACGTGAAGAAATCCTCGATATTTTCGAGATGATCTCCGGCCAGCGCATGATGACCAGCTACTTCCGTCCGGGCGGCTTGTGGCGCGATCTGCCGGATGAATTCGTGCCGACGCTGACCGACTTCATCAACCGCTTCCCCAGGAAGATCGACGACTACGAGGCACTGCTCAACAATAACCCGATTTGGATTGACCGCACGCAGGGTATCGGCGTCCTGACACCGGAAGATGCGATTGCGATGGGCTGCTCCGGCCCGACATTGCGCGGATCGGGCGTTGCGTTCGATATGCGGAAGGTGCAGCCGTATAGCTGCTATGAAGAATTCGACTTCTCAATCCCGACGGGCGATCACGGCGATGTGTATGATCGTTTCCTGGTACGGATGCACGAGATGCGCGAGTCGGTGCGAATCATTCAGCAGGGACTCAAGCGGCTGCCAAAGGGCGCGCACATCTCGAACAATCGCAAGTTCGTGCCGCCGCCCCGCGCCGAACTGGGTACCAGCATGGAGTCGGTGATCCACCACTTCAAGCTGTGGACGGAAGGCTTCAAAGTACCTGAAGGTGAAGTGTACGTTTCAATCGAGTCGCCGCGTGGTGAACTGGGCTGCTACCTGTCGAGTGATGGCGGCACACATCCGCATCGCGTTCACTTCCGCACGCCGTCCTTCATCCTGATCAGCGCCTTGAGTCACCTGTCCAAAGGCGCGATGCTGGCCGATCTGGTGGCGATCATCGGCAGCACCGATATTGTGTTAGGCGATTGTGATCGGTAACAAGTTTTTTGCCTATCTGGATCAACTGGATAGGCAAAAGATATGGTATCGTCTCCAAAAAGTACGCGATGCACTTATGGTTGAAATCGCCATTCCCGGCCAACGCTGGGAGATCGAATTTTTTGAAGACGGCCATGTTGAAGTTGAGCGATTCGTCAGCACTGGTCAAATTGAAGAAGAAACTATTCTGGATGATTTGCTGGCTCATTATCACGATGATGATTGAGTAAGGTGAGGCTGGTTATGCTAGCGCCCAAAAAAATGCTCATTTCGCAAGATGATTCCGTTCGGCTAAAGCAATCGATCAATCGTGTGTCGTCGCGGGAGTCATCGGCTGCGGACTTCGACGGCGCAGCATCAGACACTTATCAGACCGTAACGCCCAACCGAAAACTTTCCGGTCAGGATGTGCTGCGACTGCAAAAAACAGTCGGTAATCAGTCGGTGATGCGGATGCTGGCGAAAGGCAAACCGAAGCCCATTCAGCGCGCCCCGGAAGATGATCAGGATCAAGCGCCCGACGACGCGGACAAATCCGGTGCTGAGACGCCCGATCTGACGCTGGAAGATGAACAAAAATTATTACGTGCCAAGCGCGTGGTGCAGCGTCAACTGGATAACGGCCTCGTTCAACGCGCTTGGACAGGGCGGCGGCAGCTTGGCGGCGGTGGCCTGAACAGTGTTTTGGGTAAGCCCTGGATTTGGCGTAAGGGCGGAAACGTCGCTAACCTGGGCGGCTACCATGAACACATCTTCTTTGAGGACGGCGGCGCTCCCCCCGATATTGGACACATGGGTAAGCAGGGTTTGGGGCAGGATACGGCCCGCGTAGGGGAATATGCTAAGGCTGAAAGCGGGCTGGATGACGCCAAAATGCGTAGTGCCATCGATGCCAATAGTGCGCTGGGTCAGCCGGGCAAATACAGCCTTTTGTCAAACAACTGTCAGGCGTTTGTCGCGGCAGTGCTGGCAACCTATCGCAAAATGGGTGCGTCACCTTCTGCCGAGGCTGAACCACCAACATCCAGTTCGGTAACGACTGAACAAAACGCCAACATCAATCAAGAGGCATGAGGATCGGCATAACCCTATGACAGAATTACACTCAATAAATGAGATCAACGAAAAACCTCAAATTCGTTTGTCGAGTGATGGTGAGTTAGAAAACGCCGACGCCGCGCCTGCCATTCGGTATGAAAAGCGTAAACGCCGCCAGAAATCTTGGCGATTTTTGCCTGTGGTTCTTGTGCTAATTGTCTTCGGTTTTGTGTTAGGCTACCTCAGCACGTCAACTACCCGTTCTATCGCTCCATCCATGCAACTGACCTATAGCGGCTTTAGTGGCACGGACAGCCGAGTTTTTAATTTGGCGACAGGTGAGGAAACCTATTCTTACGTTTCACTCGATCCGCAACGCCCTGTCGTGTCGCCAGATGGCAAATCGTTAGCTTTTTGGCTACCGCTCGAAAATAATGTTTATGAATTATGGACGAGTAAGGTAAACGAACAAGATCGTCGTAAGATGGGCGAGTTCCACCTTATTTATCGAACACTGGTCTGGTCACCAGATAATAAGCAATTGGCATTCGCAGCCTATGATTCGAAAGACGACGCACAGGCTTGGGAGACAGAAGAACTCTACGTGATGGATGTTCGTACTGGCAGCACGCGCCAACTCACCCATAATACAGTTCGTGATGGTTTTCCCGCATGGTCGCCTGATGGCAAGCAGATTGTTTTTACGTCGATGGAAGATGGCTATAATCGCTTGAGCATCGTTGAGGTAGCCACTGGGCAACGGCATATCGTATCGAAAGATTGTTTTGGATATGCACCTTCCTGGTCGCCCGATGGGACAACAATCGCCTTCATTTCCGATCATGAAGGTCCAGCGGCGGGACAGCAGGTTTACCTGATTAAAGTGGATGGTACAGGGCTAAGACGCTTAACAAATAGCACTTCTCGCAAAGAATTTGTGGCCTGGACACCCTAGTGTTAAACCAACGAAGCAACTCAGACTTCACGAGAAAGGGATTAGATTTTCGTGCTTGACCCAAAATACAACGAACGAATCGGGCAAATTTTCGCCCGCTACCCGGATAAGCGTTCGGCGGTGATGCCGATGCTGTACGTGGCGCAGGAACAATACGGCTGGGTTTCGCCCGAAGCAATTGCCGATGTGGCCGACGTGTGCGAAATGGACCCGACGCAGGTCACGTCAATTGCCGGGTTCTACACCATGTTCCGCGAGACGCCGAAGGGTAAGTTCTGGCTGCAAGTCTGCACCGATCTGCCCTGTGCGCTCAAAGGTGCCGATCAGTTCTACGAAGGATTACTTAAACTCGTCGGACTGGATCATCATCACGACACTACCGAGGATGGCCTGTTCACGGTTGAGCATGTGACGTGTCTGGCCGCCTGTGATAAAGCGCCGATGCTGCAATGCAACTTCCATTTTCACGAAAGCCTTGACCTCGAAAAGATGAAGGCGCTCATCGACAGTTGGCGCGCTGAGGCGTCCAGTGGCACGCTGACCGAGGCACAAGGGCTGCCGTGAGTGACGAGCAGGCGTTGAATGACGATTTACCCATTGAGCGCGCGCCCGCCGGATCGTTGGTGGTGGCGACGCTTGGCTGGCTGTTCGCATTCATCGCCGTGATAGCCCTGCGCTGGCCGCTCGATCCGTCGCAACCGACCAGCACTGGTCCGCATCTGATGCGCTTTGCCCCAAATGGTGATGAACCTGCATTAACACTGATTTTGCGCGATCTGGTCAACGTCGGGGTGTATATTATCCTGCTGGTTGGCGCAGTCTTCTTGTTGGGAGGTTGGATACGCGGTTCGCGCGGCGTGCTGCGCGGGCTGGTGGTTATCGGCTTCCTGGGCTTGATGTATGTGGCAGGCATGGCGCTCTATACGGGGCCAATGCTTGCCGTCTGTGGCTTCACGTTGATCTTGTTTAGTGGCGTCGTTGGTTGGGCGGCGTCGTTCGGTTTGCCAGCACATAGCATCAAAAGCGATAATCCTTCAGAGACTTCCGAACCAGTAATCCTAGATGGAATAGGCGATCATGCAACACATTCTCCTGCGTAATCGGGAAACCCCCGATATCGGCAAATTCGATGTATATGTTCAGAACGGCGGCTATGAGGGGCTACGCAAGGCGCTCGACATGACGCCCGATGCCGTCACCGGACAGGTGAAGGACTCGAACCTGCGCGGACGCGGCGGTGCTGGCTTCCCAACGGGTATGAAGTGGAGCTTTGTCCCGAAGGTGGAAGGCCCCAAGTATGTGGCCGTCAACGCCGACGAATCAGAGCCGGGCACCTTCAAAGACCGCGAAATTCTGGAAAAGAATCCGCACGCTCTGATCGAGGGCGCATTGATCTGCGCCTATGCGATCCAGGCGACGGCGGTTTATATTTACTGTCGCGGCGAATTCTGGGACTTGGCGCACAACATCGAAGCCGAGATCGAAAAAGCGCGTACTGCGGGTTGGGTTGGCAATCGGATCGCTGGCAAAGATTGGTCATGTGAAGTATACGTTCACCTGGGTGCAGGCGCGTATATTTGCGGCGAAGAATCGGCGCTGCTGAACAGCCTTGAGGGTAAACTCGGCCAGCCGCGCGTGCGCCCACCATTCCCGGCAGTGGCAGGGTTGTATGCGCGCCCCACCGTAATCAACAACGTGGAGACGCTCGCCAACGTGCCATTCATCATGGTCAACGGCGCGGCAGAGTTCAAGAAAATCGGCACGGAAAAAAGCCCTGGCACCAAAGTTTTCTGCATGAGCGGGCATGTCGCTAACCCCGGCAACTATGAACTCCCGCTGGGTACGACCTTCCGCGACTTGATTTATACGCACGCGGGCGGTATCGCCAACGGCAAGAAACTTAAGGCGATTCTGCCGTCAGGCGCAAGTGGCCCGCTGCTGGCCGCGACGGATAAGGTACTCGATACGCCGTTGACCTATGAAGATGTGGCCGCGCTTGGATCGGTGCTGGGTTCAGCGTCGGTGATCATGCTCGATGAAGATACCGATATGGTCTGGGCGACTCAGCGTATGGCCTATTTCTTCCGGCACGAATCGTGCGGTAAATGCACACCATGCCGCGAAGGGACATACTGGCTCGAAAAGAAGATGAATTCGATTATCGACAAGAAGGCCACCGCCACCGATATAAAAATTCTCGAAGATGTAGCGGTACAGATGCAGGGCAAGAGCCTGTGTGCGTTGGGCGACTTCGCTACCAGCCCGATTGTCAGCTCGTTGAAGCTATTCCGCAACGAGTATGAAGCGTATGTCGAGCCGCCTGCTAAACCCGCCGCTAAAGCACCCGCCGCCAAACCCGCCGCGCGTGCTGCTGCGCCTGTCGCCGCTGGCGGAGATTGATCGTTGAGCGATCAAGAGCTTCACGACGCGCCGGAAACCCTGCCCGAACTCCCCGACGATTCCAATTCGGCGGGCGGCTGGGCAGTCCCGGAGTCGGTTCACTTCAACGAACCGGACGCGGTACATACACCGCACATTCAGGCCGAGCCGGACACACTGGCCTACACTGATTCGGCACACTTGCCGGACGACGTAGAGATTATCACCGAAGAGGACGAACCTCACTCCCCTGATCTTTCAGCCGAAGATGAAGCCAGTACGGAAGAATCGATCTCATCCGAAGTCGACTCCCCCTCTCTGCCTGTGGAGAGGGGGTGGGGGGGTGAGGTTAACTCTCGGCTCGATGCCCTGACCCGCAAGATCGAAGCATATCCTAACGCCCCGGTTAACTATGTGCTGCGTGGTGAGGTATACTCCGAAGGCGGCGACGATGATCTGGCCGCTGCTGATTTCAGGCGGGCAATCGAACTAGCCGACGCACGCGATCAGGCATTGGATTGGGGATACATCAATGCTTCTTATGTGGATCGGGCGCGGGCGGGCTTACGTCAGTTGAACCGCGATTAGTCATAACTCAGCGTTCATAAATCCAGGTATAAACCCAGGAAGTTACACATGGCCGATACAGTTACGATTTACGTTGATGATGTCGCTTACCAGGTGCAAAAAGGGGCGAACCTGGTAGACGCCGCCAAGCAGTTGGGTAACGACATTCCGGTGTTCTGTTACCACCCGAAACTCGCCCCTGTCGGCATGTGCCGGATGTGCCTGGTCGAACTGGGCGCGGTACAGGTTGACCCGCAAACCAAGCAGCAGCAGTTCGATGCGGCGGGTAAGCCGATGGTACGCTGGCAGCCCAAACTGGCGACGGCCTGCACGACCAACGTCACCGACGGCATGACGGTTCGCACGGCTACCAAGCAAGTTACCGATGCGCGTGACGATATTATCGAGTTCCTGCTGACCAGTCATCCGCTCGACTGCCCGATTTGCGATAAGGGCGGTGAATGCCCGCTGCAAAACCTGACGCTCCGTCACGGACCGGGCACAACCCGCTTTGACTACAACGACAAAATTCACCTTGCCAAACATTACCCGTTGGGCGATTTGATTTACCTGGATCGGGAACGCTGCATTCAGTGTGCGCGCTGCACCCGCTTTCAGGAAGAATACGTGGGCGATCCGGTGCTGGCTTTCCACGAACGTGGCCGCCGCCTACAGATCGTCACGGTCAGTGATCCCGAATTCGACACCTATTTCAGCGGCAATACAACGGACATTTGCCCAGTAGGCGCGCTCACAACGGCAGATTTCCGCTTCGGCGCGCGCCCCTGGGAACTGACAGAAGTGCCAAGCATTTGCCCACACTGCCCGGTGGGTTGCAATATCAGCGCCTCGACTCGCCAAGATCGGGATTTCAACGGCAAGGTGATGATCAAGCGCATCATGCCGCGCCAGAATGAATCGGTCAACGAAATCTGGATTTGCGATAAAGGCCGTTTTGGTCATCACCACAGCCGCAGCGATGAACGCATCATGCAGCCGCTGGTTCGCCAGAATGGTAAGCTCGTCCCGTCAACATGGGACGCGGCGCTAACCCTGATCGCCACGAAGATGACCGCCGCCGGGAACAGCGTTGGCGCGATTGCCGGGCCAATGCTCTCCAACGAAGACCTGTTTGAACTGCGCCGATTGGTACAGGGCACGGGCGGTTCACAATTGGGCGTGTGGCCTGCCAACATGACGGGCGGCGAATTGATCCAGAAGGTCGGCGTCGGGACAGGCACGAACTTCAAGGACATGGGCAAGGAAACAACCATCGTTGTGATCGCCTCAAACCTTGAGGAAGAAGCGCCCGTCTGGTACCTGCGCGCGAAAGTGGCCGCCGGACGTGGCGCGAAGTTGATCGTCGCCAACGCCCGCCCCACCGAAACGGATCGCTGGACGTGGGGCAAGAATCACGTTCGCTACGAGTACGGCAAAGAAGTTGAGGCGCTCAACGGTATCCGTGAGTTGATCGGCGATACGCAGAACCTTGTGATTTTCGTGGGTGGCGAAGGCCTGGATCGGGCGGGGCATGGCGCGTTGATGCAAGCCGCCGCGAACCTCTTGATCGAAACGGGGCACGTCGGCAAACCGAACAATGGCCTGATCGCGGTATGGCCGGGCGCGAACACGCAAGGTGCGTGGGATATGGGCTTCAGCAGCGAAGCCACCGAAGCAATCCTCAAGTCAAACCCGGCGGTCTTGTTCCTTGCTGATGCGGATGTGACGGGTGATGACTCGCTCAGCACCGTCCACAGCGAAACGTTCAAGATCGCGGTTGAAATGTTCATGACCGAGACCGCCGCCAACGCCGATGTGGTTTTGCCGCGTCAGAGCTTCGCCGAACGCGACGGCTCATTCACCAACGGCGAACATCGCGTTCAGCGTTTCTACACGGCACAAGCGCCGCTCGGTGAAGCGCGCGCCGATTGGAAGCTGTTCGCAGAGATCAATCAGCAGTTGGGACGTGGCAAGGCGAAACTTTCCGCCGCCGCTGTGATGCAGGACATCACCCGCGCCATTCCGTTGTATGCCCAAATGAGCTATCCGAACCTTGCCCGCACGGAAAAGCAGATACCGGACGTGGGCGGTCAAGACCTGTACTACGGTGGCACGGCCTACGACAATAACGGCGGGTTGGGCGTACAGTGGGCAGTCGAGTCCGAAGGTCAGGGCGCGGCACTTAGCGTGCAACCTGTCGGCACAACGATCCCGGTGCAACGCGCCGACGGTGATTTCCTGGTAGTCCCGGTCAAAGAACTTTATGATCGTGAGCCGGAGTTCTTCGCCAGTCGTGAACTCATGCACACGCACATCGATCTCCCTTATGTCGTTCTGAACACGAATGACGCGAATCGGATGGGCGTCGTTCACGGCGATAAAGTGGTCGTCACGATCAACGATACGCATTACGAAGTCGATGCGCGGGTCGATGCGGCGGCACCTGCCGGGGCGCTGCTGTTCCCACGTCACCTGACGATTCAACCGACACCTGCTTCCCCTGTTGCGGGCGCACTTAAGAAAGCTGAGGTAGTGGGCGATGTTCAACGTTGACCCAAACCTGATCGTCGAATGTACAACAAACGGCGGCTGTAACCTGATCCGTGCAGTGGTCATCAGTTTCGGCATTTTCGCCACGCTGCTGACGGCGTTTGCCTACGGCGCGTTCCTGGAACGTAAGGTACTGGCCTGGCTGCAACAGCGCATCGGCCCGAACCGCGTTGGCCCGTGGGGATTGCTGCAACCTGCCGCCGAAGGTGTCAAGCTGATCTTCAAGGAAGATATTGTGCCTGCCGGAGCGGATAAAGTCGTGTTCTGGCTGGCACCGGTGATCAAGACGATCCCGGCGCTGCTGGTCGTGGCGGTCATTCCGCTTGGCCC
Source organism: Aggregatilineales bacterium (assembly GCA_038239365.1). GTDB lineage: Bacteria > Chloroflexota > Anaerolineae > Aggregatilineales > UBA2796 > JBBRMW01. The sequence goes on along the minus strand of JBBSEU010000008.1, from coordinate 2,501 downwards.
GCCGCTGCTCATCCCGTGGTTCGATGGCCTGTGGTATCGCGTGCCGCTTGGTCTGGTCGATGTGAACGTCGGCGTGCTGTACATCCTGGCCTTTATGAGTCTGGGCACCTATGGAATCGCGCTGGCGGGCTGGTCAAGCAATAACAAGTACGCCATGCTGGGCAGTCTACGTGCCTCGGCACAAATGGTTAGCTATGAGTTGAGCATGGGCTTGACGATGGCCGTACCGATCCTGTTAGCGGGCACGATGAGTCTGGCGAACATCATCAACGCGCAAGCCAGTCCACCGATTCTGGGCTGGTACGTGTTCCAAAATCCGCTGTCTGCGGCGATCCTGCTGATCGCCCTGTTTGCAGAAACGAACCGCACGCCCTTCGACCTACCCGAAGCCGATACGGAACTGACGGCGGGTTACATGACCGAATATAGCGGCATGAAGTTCGCGCTGTTCTTCATGGCTGAATACATCAGCATGATCGCCGTCGGGATCATCTTCGTCTCGATGTATTTGGGCGGTTACCATTTCATCCTAGTCGATCAGGTGCCGATTTTGGGGCCAATCGTGCTGGCCGTGAAGGTAGTGCTATTCCTGCTGTTCATGATCTGGGTACGCGCCACGATCCCGCGTATGCGTTATGACCGCCTGATGCAGTTCGGCTGGAAGGTCATGCTGCCATTGGCACTGTTGGCCGTCGGTTGGACAAGTGTGGCCGCTATCGTTGGCGATGCGCTGCAAAGTCCGGCGACATACTTTGTGCTATCGGGCATTTTCGCAGTCGTGGCGATCATCACGATCTTCGTTTTGCTTCGCCCGAAACCGAACACAACCGATGGGGATCGTGTCGAAACGATCAGTCTGGAAAATCGGCACGGTGCGGGTTATATCGCACTGACGGTTGTTGGTGCCTTGATCAGCATTCCGTTTACGCTGGTCGGTTTGTTGACGCGCACGGTACGCGGTTCGCAAGCCGGAACGCGAAGCCAGTAATTAGTTCACAAGTGATTTAGCCATGTCTCTCACTAAGGAGGCATGGCGTAGTTGTCAATTTGTTTTAGTAAGTCTATTTAGTATAAGTTAGCCATGTTGACCGGAAAGTCTCGATGGTAATCTTAGGTTAATATTTGAGATGTTGGTTGATAATAACCCATAGGAGTAGATTATGTTGCCTTCAAATGAAAATAATGTTCGCAAATCTCTATTTGAAATGGCTATGCGCCTTGATAATGAAGGAAACGAGTTTTGGTCAGCGCGTGATTTACTTCAGATTCTTGAATACGCAAATTATTCCAAGTTCAAGCATGTTCTGCTAAAAGCTCAGATGGCTTGTGAAAACAGTGGTCAAGATGTCGATGCTCATTTCTTCCCGGCAAAAAAATAGTTATGATAGGCTCGGATGCCAAACGTGAAGTTGAAGATATGCACTTGTCACGTTACGCATGTTATCTACTCGTTCAGAACGCCGATCCGAGCAGAAGCGTAGTAGCTTTGGGCCAAACCTATTTTGCAGTTCAAACGCGGCGTCAAGAATTAGCAGACGAGAACGAACATTAAGAGCAAACTGAGTACGACGAAAACGCTCAGCGATTGGTACTACGTAAACGCATAACAAAAGACAATAGGGAGTTAGCATCAGCGGCTAAAACTGCGGGTGTGATCACGGGTGAAGATTTCGGTATTTTTCAGAATCATGGCTACAAAGGCTTGTATCACGGATTAACTGCTCAAGATATTCATAAGCGAAAAGGACTCAAACCGAGTCAACACATTCTTGATCATATGGGAAGTGCCGAGTTATCAGCTAATTCGTTTCGTAGTACCCAAGCCGAAGGTAAATTGCGTCGTGAAAATATCCGAGGCAAAGACGCTGCCAATAAAGTTCATTATGAAGCAGGCGTAATGGTACGCGAGGCTATAAAAGGCTTTGGCGGAGAAATGCCTGAAGACCTGCCAACTGCTGAGAGCATCAAAAAGTTGGAACGCGAACAGAAAAACAACTGAAAGCGGGCAAGAAAAAACCTGAATCAGGGGAATAGCCACAGTTAGCCATTTTTTGATGCGAATCCTTCTCGTTCCGCTGGATGAGCGCCCCGCAAACGTTCGCTACCCACAGATGAGGGCGGCCATCGCGGGCGCAACATACGGGTTCCAGTTTGCAGTGACGGTGTAAGTAGGCTATACTGTGGGGTATGTCTACCTACCTTTCAGAACTTAATTCTATACTTCAACCAAGCGAACAACATCACGCAACAATTATTGATCTGTTTGCGGGTTGTGGTGGTTTGGCACTAGGGTTTGAAGCTCAGGGTTTTCTTACCCAGGGTTACGAAATGGATGCCGATTGTTGTGCTACTTATGCAAAAAATCTAAAAGGTAAATTGATGCTTGCGCATGGAATGATGGACGATAATGTGCCGTCTTCAAATACAATGCTTGTAATAGAAGCACTTGAAAAAGCTAACAAAGATTATGACCTGGTCATCTTCCCGAATAGCAGGCATGG
>JBBSEU010000007.1:0-47116 GCA_038239365.1 Aggregatilineales bacterium | reverse complement strand
GGATTTCGGTTGGGCTGTGATAAATGACGGTTTTCATGGCATCCTTTGCGCTTTTGGATCGTGCTTTTGTTCATAAGCAATCGCGTCCAGCGGTGCCCAGAAGATGAACAGCGCGCCGCCGTGATCGCCCGGCTGATAATCCAGATCGCCGCCGTGCATTCGGGCGAAGATGCGGCTGAGTGGCAGCCCTAACCCGGTGCCGCCTTTTTCGAGCAGCAGTGCATTATAGCCCTGACGGAACGGCTCAAAAATATTCGGCACATCTGCCGGATCGACGCCCATACCGCTGTCCTCGATCCGCACTTCCAGCCGAGTCGCGTAGATATGAACACGCAGCGTAATCGTGCCTTCGTCGGTAAATTTAGCGGCATTCGAAACCAGATTGAGCAAAATTTGCAGGATGCGCCGCCGATCCCCGCGCAGGGTAGGCCACGTTTGTGGCAAATCCACCTGAATCTTAACTGGCTTTTTGAGCGTCAAACTGCGGAGTGTGGCAATCGCCTGATCAAATACAGGCGCAGGATCGAACTCAGTTAGGAACAGGCGCATCTGCCCGGCTTCGATCTTTGACATATCCAATAGATCGTTGATCAGATCGAGCAAATGCTGAGAACTGACGTGCATCTGCTTGACCAGTTCGGCCTGATCGGGCGTCAGATCGCCAAACAGGTTATCCATCAAAAAGCCGCTGAAATTCAGGATCGAGTTGATCGGCGTGCGGAGTTCGTGCCCCATATTGGCGATAGTGCGGCTTTTGAGTTGATCGGCGTTATGGGCGTTGTCCAGTGCCGCGTCCAGTTGCGCCACCCGCTCCGAAAGTGCGGTCAACGGTGTAGATACATCGCGTGCCAACAGCCGACTACCCAGGATGATCATCGCCAGTGACAGTGCGATCAGTGCCAGCGCCAACAGCGGCAGTGGACTTAGCGGTTGATAGACCTCATCAAGCGATTGTTCCACGATCAACCACGCATTCAGGCGCAGGATCGAAGTCGCAATGCCCAGCACGGGTTTACCCGCAACACCCGAATAGGTCATCGGCTCCGATGGCAGAATCGCACGTTCCAGATTTGGAATTGGGATTTGTTTTTGAGGGATCAATCCATAGCCGGGCAGCCAGCGTAAGCTGCTATCACCGCTAACCAGATAAGCCGCGCCGGAAACGCCCAACCCGGCACGATTACTTAACGCGGCCTCAAGCTGACTCAAATCAGCCAGCCCAAGGATCAGTCCGACCTGTTGCCCCTGCTCACCGATCAAAGGGTACTGCACAATTAGGCGCGTGCGATCCTTCTCAACCGCGAACTCGAAAGCACAGATTATACGCGATGGACACACCCGCGCAGGCGGCGCGATCCGATCCCGATTAGTGGAAAGCTGCACTCGATCATCCTCGCTGAGCAGTATCAGTTCGCTTAGCCCATCGCTGCCAAGCGCGCTGTTGAACAGGGTCAGAATCGTGGGCGAGTCCAGATCGCGGCGCTGCAAATTGTCGGGCAGGTTCGGCTGGGTCGTCGCCAGTTTGATCAGTGCGGAGGTCAAGCCATCGATCCAGTGATCCAACTGTGCCTGTCGGTAGTTAGCCGTCGTATACAGCCGATCCGCTGCTTGCTTTCCACTGGCGTTATACAGCAGCACGCCCGCGATGATTGCCAGCACTGTCAAAGGCAAAATCGCAGCCAACATTAACAGCGTGACCAGTCGCAGTCGAAAGCGGGGTAGCAAATCAGATTTCGATGTCATCCGGTTTGATCAAGTTGTGCTTGACAGCATACAGCGCGGCTTGTGTTCGATCTCCCAGATGCAGCTTGTTCAGTAGACTGCTGACGTGCGTCTTGACTGTGCCTTCGCCGATGTTGAGTCGTGAGGCGATCTCGGTATTGTTCAGGCCGCGCGCAATCAGCTTCAATACGTCGAGTTCGCGGCTGGTGAGTGCTATCAATTCGCTGGTTTTCTCGACAATCGCGTTAACCAGACTCGATGTGAACTCCACCGGTACCAACGGCTTACCCTGTGTCACCGTGCGAACGACGTTGACCAGTTCGACGCGTGTTTCGCTTTTCAGCACGTAGCCAATCGCGCCCGCCTTGAGCGCCGGAACAAGCGCATCCGACTCGGCGTGGCTGGTCAGCACCAGAATGCGCGCTTCTGGTAGCTGCGCGTGAATCTTTTCGGTGGCTTCAAGGCCACTCATATCTGGCAGCATCAAGTCCATGATCACCACATCGGGGCGCGTTTCGGCGGTCAGAAGGATCGCTTCCGCGCCCGTCCCGGCCTCACCAACAACCGTTATATCGGCGCTGCCTTCGAGCAAGGCGCGTACCCCCTTGCGAAACACCGGATGATCGTCAATCACGACAGTACGAATCGGCATAAGACCTTTCTGGAAGTGAGATCAACTCACCTCAAACGGCTTCGTGACCATTTCTATCAACAGATCGATGCAGGCGACCACGTCGTTGGCATCCACTGTTTCGCTGGCGCTGTGAACGTAGCGACATGGGATCGAGATCGCGCCGCTGGGTATACCTGCCCCCACCGTTTGAATGGCGGCGGCATCGGTTGTACCCAGGTCAAGTACCTCAAGCTGGTACGGGATTTTGGCTTCCTGTGCGCGCTTGATCATCAATGATTTAATGGCGGGTGGGACGATATGCCCGGCATCACGAACTTTGATCGCTGCTCCATCACCGAGCCGCACGGCCATTTTCTCGTTTTTGGGCATATCACCGCTGGGGGTGACATCCAGCGCGATTCCAAAATCAGGCGAAATACCGTGTGCCGAAGTTCGCGCGCCCTGAATGCCAACTTCCTCCTGGACGGTGAACACGAAATACAGTTCATTGGCTGGCTTGCTTTTCGCAACATGCCGCATCGTTTCAATCGCCACCACGCAACCGATCCGGTCATCCATGCTCTTAGCGATCAGTCGATCCCCGCGTTCGGCATAGTCGCGCCACATCGTCGCTACATCACCCACAGCTACCTGGGCGTAGCTATTTGCACCAGTGCTAAAATCTACGTAGAAATCCGTTGTTTTGGGAATCGTGGTTAGGTGCCACGAGTTTTCAACGCCAATCGTACCAATTGTGCCGTTCTCGAATCGAACACGGCTGCCATATAATGTCGGGTTGAGCAAAAAGCCAATCGTTGAGAAGCGCGCGTAACCATCCCGATCAATATGGTTGATCATCAATCCGATCTCGTCCATATGCGCGGCAATCATCACCTTTGGCCCGCCGCTGCCCATTCGGCAAATCAAACTGCCCGAAGCATCGACACGCACTTCATCGGCCAAATCTTTGACCAGTTCGTGGATCGTGGCGCGAACCTTGTGTTCATAGCCGGGCGGCCCCCACGACTCGACGAGTGTTTTAATCAGCGTTCTATCCAGTGTTTTTGTGTCAGGCATTGTGTGTCTCCAAAACGTCAGGCGTAAGCGCGGCCAGCGACTCGCGCATCAAGTCGATCAGGGACTGTAAATCGGTCAGGTTCATCAAACTATTGGGGCTGCCCATGTAACGTATCGGCACGCCAATCATTAAGGTAGGAATGCCCGCCGCTATCTGTTTAAGTCTGCTGCCTTCGGGCTGCTGAATATCATTCGAGGCGTGAAGTTGGATGGGAATACCCTTCGCTTTAGCCACGCTACGAACGTGTTCCAGCAAGCGGCGATTGCCGACGGTTCGGCCATCCAGCGCGCTCAAAACGGGACCACCACCTAACCGAATGATCGGTGCATAATCGCTCAGAGATGGATCACCCGGCAGATCATTCGCGGCGAATCCAGTCAGCGAAAAGGCGGCTTGTGGTTCAGCGCGATAAGCGGCAATTGCGGCACCACGCCCGCCGATCAAGGCTTGTGTGGTAAAGACACCATGTAGATCATGCGGGAACGGATCACCGCTCAACAGCCCGATCAAGGCGATACAGGCGGCGCGACTGTCGAAGGCTTTGCCACGTACCACTGTCGGACTCAATTCGGTGAAGCGGCTGGCAAAGGCAACATATTCGCCCGGTTTCGCCTTAACGCCGCCTTTGTCGCTGGCACCCACATCGATCAGCATATCTTCGCTCTCGATAATGGTCTGCTGTTCAATAGATTGGTGGATTGGCTTCCAGATAAACACACCCGGTGTCTTATCTTTGCCGACCAATAACGGTTGTGTTGGTGTGTAACGATTGTCATGGACGCCCACATCCACGATATTGATCAGGCCATTATCGTTGATGCTGGCAACCATGAAGCCGATCTCATCCATATGCGCGCTGACCAGCACCCGCATTACCGAGCCACCCGTTCCCTTGAGAACGGCGCTCAAATTGCCCATCGTATCGACGCTTAGATCGGAGAGGTTAGCTTTGATCGTTTCTCGGATCAGTTTGCGAACGTCGCCTTCCGCACCGGAGACGCCTACCGCTTGGGAGAGCAACCTCAACATTTCCAGTTGATTATTCGCTAAAGTATCGGTCATGAATCCCAAACCATTTTGGTTAGAAAGTCCGCGTCAAGCCCAACAATAAATTCCGCCATCAAACGTCCGGTGCGCTCAATATCGGCCACCGAAATTGTTTCGACGGAACTGTGCATATTGCGAAGCGGCACCTGGAGCAGCGCCGTCGGTATCCCGTTTCGGCTGATCTGGATCGGCCAGGCATCAGTGCCCGTATCGGCAGCGAAGGGTTCATCGGCCAACTTCATCTCGATCCGATCCGCCGCCGCGTGTAATGCAGCGTGCAGCGCCGGGTGTAGATTCCCGCCCAGGCCAATCACCGGCCCATCGCCGAGTGGATAGGTATTGCCATCCATGCCCGGTTGATCGGCAAAGGTCACATCCAACGCAATCGCCAAATCGGGTGAGAGGTGAAAGGCTTCGGTTTGTGCGCCCCAACTGCCCACTTCTTCCTGAACAGAAGCAACCGCCAACACGTCCCAACTGTGTTTGCGACTGCTCAAACCATCCAAACAGGCAGTGACCGCCGCGACACACGCCCGATCATCCATCGCTTTACCGGCCAGGCGATCCCCTTGCAGCGCGATCACCTGCGTATCCATCGTAATTACATCGCCCACGCTGACCAGTTCGGCGACTTCGGCGGTAGGCAAGCCCAGATCGATGAACAGATCACCGTAAACTGGATAATTCGGCTTCTTTTCGATTGGCACGGCATAGGGCGGTGGCAAACCAACCACACCGGGCAGCGCACGACGGCCATATACCATCACAGGTAAGCCCGGATACAGCCGAACGTCAGGGCCACCGAGCCGTGAGATTCGCAAAAAGCCGTCTTCTATCTGGCGCACGATCAGTCCATTTTCGTCCATGTGCGCGCACAGCATGATCGTGGGGCGGGGCGCGCTGCCACTACCCTTTTTCAGACCGATCAGGCTGCCCAGTTTGCCCACATCGAACGAATCGACGAGCGGCTGCCACGCCTGACGAATTAATTCTCGAACGGGCGCTTCATAGCCAGAGGGGCCATGCGCTTCCGACATTTGAAGCAAATGCGTCTTCACATCCATCTATAAAATCCTGTAATTCTCAATCGCCCGCCACTGCGACGGGCTGAACAATGGGTTGATCGGCTGTGCGTCGGCTTTCTTCCTGGCTGGCAAGAATTAGCGCACCCAGGATGAAAACGCCGCCGACCAGTTGCAGCGGCTGTGGGCGTTCGCCTAGCAAAAGCGTAGCCAGAATCGTGCTGCCAATCGGTTCGCCCAAAACAGTCAGGCTCACATACGCCGCTGATAGGAAGCCGAGTGCATAATTATACGATGTATGGCCGATCAATTGTGGCACGAGCGCCAGTAAAATTACCCACACATAGGTCAGCGGTTGAAAGCCGAACGTCGTTTTACCTGTCAATAGCGAGGCCACGATCAGGACAATGGCCGCTGTGCCATAGGTCATCCATATATACGGCACGACAGCCAGCTTTGCCCGCAACTGTCGCCCGATGATGAAGCAGCCCGCGACTGATACCGCCCCGATCAAGGCCAGCACATCGCCTAACAGCGGCGCGTTTTGAATCGGCGCGGTGCCCGAGTCGCCGCCAATGCTCACGATCACCCCACCAATGATCGCCAACACAATCCCGATCAGGGTGAGCCGCCCCATCCGTTCTTTGAGCAGCAGAGGCGCGGCCACCGCCACGAACAGCGGATTCGTTGAAACCAGCACCACGCTCCCAATCACGGAGGTGTATTCCAGCGACGTGATCCAGGTGGCGAAGTGAATACCAAGCAGCATCCCGGAAAGCATCGCTAACCCGATCTGACCACGTGTCAGGGTTCGCAGATCGGGGCGATAGCGCGTCAGAACAAGCGGCGTTAGCAGCAGCACCGCCAACCCAAGCCGCCACGACGCGATCACAAGTGAAGGCATCCCATCACTTTGCGCCAGCCGGATGAAGGTGGATGCAGTCGAAACAGCGGCGACTCCAATCAGAAGGATGAGGTACGGACGCCATTTTTTTGAAACGGGCATGTTGGGTTGTTTTCTTAACTGTCCTTTGGGACAGCTTCCTTGACAGTCGACGTTGGCTATCCTACCATTGTATATGTGTCTAAGCAACGCATGTTGAGGAGTTTACCGATGCCGAAGTTTGAACTACCCCCCCTACCCTATGCTTTTAACGCCCTTGAACCGCACATCGACGCGATGACGATGGAAATTCATCATGATCGCCATCACAACACCTACGTCACGAACCTGAACGCCGCGCTCGAAAAATACCCGGACTTGCAAAACCACAGTGCCGAAGACCTGATCAAGTCGCTGAACGACCTGCCTGAAGACATCCGCCCCGCCGTTCGCAACAACGGCGGCGGCCATGTCAACCACACGATGTTCTGGCAGCAGTTGATCCCCGGCGGCAGCGATGGTTCGCAAGGCCCATTGGCTGATCCGATCAACTCGACGTTCGGCAGCTACGATGGTTTCAAGGATGCGTTTGCCAAAGCCGCGACGGGACGTTTCGGTTCGGGTTGGGCGTGGCTGATCGCCGATGCCAGCGGCGCGCTGAGCATCATGAGTACCGCCAACCAGGATAACCCGCTGATGGAAGGCAAGACGCCAATCCTGGGGTTGGATGTGTGGGAACACGCCTACTACCTGAAATACCAGAACAAGCGCCCCGATTACATCAAGGCGTTCTGGAATGTCGTCAACTGGAACGACGCGGCTCAGCGTTACCTCAAAGTCACTGGCAAATAAATAACCCCCGTTTTGAACCTCCCGGCCTCCGCTTTGCTATAGCGGAGGCCGGATTGCTCTGATCATCCGATCATTCCGCTATGTGATGTTTGTCTATTGCCTTTCATTGCAGAAGTCTGTATAGTTCACTCTATAAGTCTATAGTTCAAAAATGCTCAATCGAAAAAGATTGGCCGCAAGCTAAAGGAGTAATGAGCCAATGACCCACATTATCACGAGCCTCTGTTTGCGCGATGGCGCTTGCGTCGAGGTATGCCCGGTAGAGTGTATTGTTCCCGGTATCCCGGAGAACGAGTGGCCCTGGTACTTCATCGACCCGGACACCTGTATCGACTGTGGTGCGTGTGTGCCTGAGTGCCCCTTCGAGGCCATTTTCCCGGAAGAAGAAGTCCCCGGCGCGTATGAACTGGCCGATGCTCAGGAAGTCAAGCCAATGAGCGGTGAGAAGTACGCCAGCCCCGGTACGATCATCGACCTGACGCCGGACATTCAGCCAAACTACGACTACTTCCAGAAGGGTCCTGGCTACGCCGCCATCAAGAAATAGGTTGCTCATTCACGGTAACAGGATACCGTGATAATTTCGACTACCTGAAAGCGCATGATACCAGAATATCATGCGCTTTTTTAGTTGCCAACGTGTTCATGCCAGCACATAGACTTTGTTACCTGAGCCGGGGACTCCAGTCCCCGGCGAAATCCCAGCTAATCGAATCGTCCATCCGGCGTCGTTGGCTCAGTCGGCTTCGGCTCAGCCGTCCCGCCAACAATGATCGCGGGCTGAGTGATCGGTGCTTGCTCGATGATGGAGTTGCCGGTCACATTTCCGGGTATCCAGTGACCGGACAATGGAATATCCCCGGCGCTGCCAAATGCGAAAGTTGTGTTGGCTGCACTGGTTGTCCCTGTGCCGGCGGGAAACACATTTTTGAGCGTGAAAGCGCCCGTCGATGGATCATATGAACCGATCCCGTCCTGACTCAGGTCTGCCCAGTCGCCACGAATTGGGATGCTATTGGGAGTCCCAAAATAGGTATCGTTGTTCGAGAACTGATTACAAACGACATTCGGGCCGGGCGGCGTACCATTGCAGGATAGGCTTGTCATGTAGAAATGTCCGTTACTCGGATCGTAAACGGCGGCGGTATCCAGTGCGCCTACTGTCCATTTTCCGGCCAGTCCCATCCAGCCCGGGTTACCCAGCACAATGACATAATCAGCATAGATGGCAGTATTGAGCGGCGGCCATGTGCTGGCAAGGTAGATCAACCCGTTTGAAGGGCGGAACACACCCACACCGTCGTGTCCAGCATCGCTAACCCAGCGGCCAGCCAGCGGCGTATCCCCTGGATTACCCAGCACAAATTGCTGAGTCACTGGCGCACCGGTGCTGTTGGTGTCGTAGAGTGCAAAAATGCCCAACGCCTGATTGAAAAAGCCGACAGTATCCGTACCATCGCCGTTCCAGTCGCCCACTACCGGATAAATGCCCGTAGTCGGCAGATACGACGGCAGCGTGACCGTAATATCCGCAGCACCCCCCGAATTGCTGTTACGCAGATAGAACGTGCGGTTGCTGGGGTGATAGACGCCTATCGAATCCCGCAGGCTTTGCCGGAAGTTGGCGACGGTTGACGCGGTGTTATTCATCGACGTGCGGTTATCAGCGGTAGCATGACCCATTGGCTTGCCGCCGTACAGGATCGTTTGATTCGAGAAGTAGTTGACCGTTGGGCAGGGGCTTTTGCAGCCGTTCGGGTAAGCCATAATGTCCCGGAACGCACCAGTCGGGTCCTGATAGCCATATGAATATGGGTACACACCGGGGCAACCCGATTGGAGCGCGCCGCACGAGTTATTGTAATCGTGCGCTTCGCCCATATTGTGACCCATCTCGTGCGCCAGCACCGTATAGGACAGCGCATTGCGACCAACCACGTTGTAACCATGAGGCGCAAAACCTGCGTTGAGGTTTTGCATTATCCAGGCAACCCCACTATTCGTATTGCTGGCCGTGATCAGCGTAACAAGATCAGCACGATACATATTACGCAGGTTTTGCGCCAGATCGAGTTTTCCGTCGTTGGGTGTCGTCAGATTTTGGAGGTCAGTCACCTGAGTACCCGACTCGGTGTATGCGATCTCACCTGCATAAACCAAACGGATACGCTGGTTCATTTGCGTATTGGCGTAAGCCTGATTGGTAGATGCTACTGCCGACGCGATCTGTGTGAGCATGGCATTGGCGCTGCCTGCGGCTGTGCGTGCGGCAGTCGTGTACAGGATCATCACATCAATCACAGCGCCGCTATCACCCATTGGCTGCATGGCGGCGCTGGACATGGGCACTTGAATATGTATATGCTCGTCCTTTGTCGCCTGCGGATCAAGCTGAATGACCGCGTGTACACTGTTCCCGGCATACGACACTTCGTACAGGCCATCTTCTAACAAAACATGCCCGGCAACAATATCATCATTGACGGTCAGGATCACTTCGCTGTAGGTTTTGCCATCGACATACCCGATCCAGGTGTAGCTGCCCGGAATCGCGTCGATGCGTTCAACCCGCGTTTGGATGGCCGTCAGTACCACATCATCAAATAAATTCAGCTTGAGGCTGGTTGTGCTGCTCGAAATACCATTCGCCTTGATGCCGACAAAACGTGAACGGATCACCCCGTCGCGCGCCTGAATGCTGGCAACACTGCTTGCACTGGCCGCCGTCTTTGCCACTGGCAAAAACAAGCCATCACTTGCCTGATTATTTCCTGATGCGGCGGCGGGCTGCTGCACGATGGCCGAAACCAACAACAGCATCAATAATGCGCCTGAGATAGATAGCCTTCGGATAAACTGGTGCTGAGCCATAAAAATCGTTCCCGTTCTGATCGTATGCTTAATCCCAGTATAGGATCACTTTTCATCATATCAGTGGTACTTTTGGCTGGCCTTTACAGAGTTCTATCAAAAGCTAACAGTGGCGGCATATTTGCCCGACAATTTGGGTCGGGCAACAGCATTTGTTAGCGTGTTTTCAACATGAGGATAAACAGCAGGTTTGAGAACAGTTTTAATGAATTGCGCGGCGCAGGTGATCGACTGAAGACGGATTTAATAAACCAGGATGCACGTCGGGGATGCTGGTTGCAATAAACACCGCCCGCCGTTTTGCCAGGATGATATTCATTTCGTCTTCACTCTCGACAAACCGGACATGGACGCCAAGCAGTACGGCCTGTGCAGCGATGTGAATACGCGCCGAACGCGGCATCCCGTAAATCGAAAGCGTGCCAACTTTGGAGTGAGTGAGCAGTTTTTCGATGAGCACGGGTTGCGTTTCTACTGGCAGATTATCCACCCGAATTAAAATATCGGCGCGGTTTGGTGAACGGGTGAGCGCCGCCACGCACTGTTGATACAAACGATCCGATGCTTCGTTTGAGGCTGATTCGATCCATTGTTCGGGGAAAAAATGAGAAGCCGGTGGAATGGAACGGGGTATTACTTCATCAGACATAGCAGCCACTCCTGATCTTTACAACATAATCTTTCAATTCTCAATATAGTATTGAGAAATGATTGATCGTATTATATGATGATTCGATCAGGAGTCAATGAATTGCCTGCTTACTGTTTTCCGGCGCTGGCAACCGCCTGATAAACCAGTCGTGCCGAGCCGTTGTAATCGAGCAATGAAAAGCCCGCTTCTTCGCGGCCAGTATCAATCATGGCTGGGATCGTGCCAAAGTTCAGATTCCAGAGCATCATCGGCCCCACAAAATCCGAATAGGGTGGATGCTGAACGAGACTGAAGGCACGCACCGTATAATCGGCCTGCTGGCGCGCATTGAGCAGGCGTATCCAACCGAAACCAGCATCGTTCGGCGCTCCGGCGGCATTTCCATCGCTCCGATGCAAGCCGTCATAGGTTGCCCAACCGAACTCCGTCACCCACAATCGTGCGGCGGAATGCCCGTTTTGCAGCATAATCGCGCGGTAATCATCCAGCGTATCTTTGAAAAAGAAGCCGCGACTATCGTACCAACCCGTTATTCCAGGTGCAGCGGTGCAGCAGGTCGCCTCTGGTGCATTCGCCCAACCGTAGGGGTGTGCGCCAAGCACGATGTCCGTGCCGTAGCGTGCTAACCCGGCAGCGTAAAGCTGCCGTACCCAGTCCCGATCATTGATACTGGTTGGCGTGGTAGGTGTACCGGATGCGGGCGCGGCGGCGATGATCGTGATCCGGTGATCTGGTTCAGACAGATTCTTGGGACTGGCTTGCTCCTGTAAGCGTATCGCGCGATAGGCCGCATCAAACACCTTCAAATAGGCGGCGGCACTGAGTGGCGCTCCATTCCATTCGCGGCTCAGGTTCGGCTCATTCCAGATTTCAATCGCGTCGATGAACTCCGGCTTGTAATCTTTGACAAGGCGCGTCACGAAGTTGGCGAAATCCTGTGGATCAGTGGGCGAGCCATCTTCGCTGTGTTGACCGGGGCCGCGTGCCCAATCGGGCGCTTTGCTGAGGCTGATCAACGTCTTGAACCCCTGCAAGCGGGCACGCTGAATCCGAAGCTGCATCGCCGCATACAGATCATTGTACGTATCTCGCGTCGGTTGAAATTCCTTCCATTGAATTTGCACCTTCACCCAACCGACACCCAGCGTTTTGGCATGTGCCAGCATCCCACTCCACTGTTCATCGGTCAGATAACCGTGAATTTGAATGCCCATGAGTTTGCTTTGCAGCACAGGCAGCGGCGTTGGTGAGGGACCGGGCGTGGTGGGTATTGGCGTTGGCACAAAGATCGTACCGGGGATCGTTGGTGTGGGAACAATGGGCGTTGGTGACTGGTAGCCCGGCCCGATAATCGCGCCATAGGTCATAGCAGGCGTAGCGTTGCTGGGCGTATTCGTTGGCGTCAAAGTGAGCGAAATGGTCGTCGGTGCAATCGTCGGACTGGGCGGGATGGGTGTCCCGCTGGCTTGTATTTGTGCGACTTGGCGGGTAGGTGGAACGTCGGTTGTTGGGCTTGCGACTTCATGGGTAGGCGTAACGATGATGATAATCGGCGCATTCGTACCACACGCGCCAGCGATCATCAGCAACAGGCTGCACAGGAGTAATCGGATTGTGATTTTTGTCATGGAAACCGATCCTAGCACGCCCGCCGCCGAAACGCTATCGTTGGGCTTGACCGGGTGCAAGCTCACACTCCCAAAAGCTGGTTATTGGCATAGGCTTTGCTCTACAAAGTTGTAGAACCAGACGCTTTTGAGGAATCCATGACCGACCGTGATGTAAGTAATCTCCGCCCGGAAACGCAGCCCAGTGCCCGGATCGCCGCTGAAGAAGCGCGTCGCCGTGTCGCCGCTGCCAACCAAAACTCGGCGGTGCTGCGCTTCATCCAGATCATCATGTTTATGTTCGGGGTAGTCGAAGTTCTGCTGGCCGTTCGCGTCGTGTTGCACGCGCTCGGTGCCAATGAAAGCAACGCTTTTGCCAATACGATAAACAGCCTGTCACAGCCGTTTATCGCTCTGTTTGCCAATCTTTTCAGTAACCCGATGCTCAGTGCATCGGCGGTGCTGGAGCTGACAACCGTTATCGCAATGGTTGTTTACGCGGTCATCGCGTGGTTGGTGGCGCGGATCATCTGGCTCGCCCTAAGCCGACCGCGCTAGCCTGTCTGTCTCTCCTGTCTCTCCGCAACGTCCGGTGTTCACCTCAAAGGATTAGCACCGGACACCGCTGTGTCTATCAATTTATCGTTAAATCAGCCCGCCAATTTGCGCTACAATCAACCAACACCGTATAGGTTGAGGATGATCTGTTGAGCGACCCACAGCGCCCAAAACGCCGCGTGACTCCAGTTGAGCCGGGGCACTGGTACAGTACAACCAGCCCGACAACGCTAAATGAAGATGAGCCTTCGGAGCGGCGGGGGAGCGCCCGTGATCGGATGGAACGCCGTCGCAACGGAACATCCCCTGTCGCGCCGCCACAGGTGCATTCTCAACACCTGGTGATCGGCGCAGCGATCCTGGGTATTTTGGGCATGGTGACGTTTACGTTGTTTGCTGCATCACGCGCCAATTCAGGGAATGTCATGGCGACGCCGACCCGCCTTATTAGCGCCATATTGCCAACCGTGGGTCCAACCGCGACGATTCCGCTCAACGTGCAAGCGTGGGATGGTAAAGGCCGCCTGACCGTGTTGATCATGGGCATCGACCAGCGCCCGGACGAAACAGTGGGCAGCGCGCGTACTGACCTGATGATCCTGCTGAGTCTTGATCCGGCCACCAGGAGCGCCGGAATGTTGAGCATCCCGCGCGATCTGTTCATGCCCATTCCGGGCGAGTCGGAGATGCAGCGCGTCAATTCGGCATACATCATCGGCGAACTGAAAAAGCCGGGCAGCGGGCCGCAAATGGCGATGCAGACGATTCAATACAACCTGGGGATCAGGGTCAACAATTACGTGGTGATGAACTTCCAAACAGTTATCGCGTTGATCGACGCGGTTGGCGGCGTCGATATTGATGTAGCCGCCCCCATCGACGATGAAGAATACCCGGATATGAACTACGGCTTCGATCCGCTGCACATTCCCGCCGGGCATATTCACATGGACGGCGCACTGGCGCTCAAATATGCGCGCACCCGCCACCAAACCAGCGACTTTGAGCGTACCCATCGCCAGCAGCAGGTGATCCTGGCTGTGCGCGAAAAGGTCGTCAAGTTGGACATGCTGCCACAGTTGGTGCAGCAAGCGCCGGGCATGTGGACACAGTTACAGGGCGGCTTCCAAACCGATATACCCCTCGATCAAATTCTGCGTCTGGCGGTCTACGCGCGCGATATTCCGTTTGCCAGCATCAAACACGGCACGATTGAAGATAAGTACGCGCAGGCACTCCAGCGCAACGGTGAAGTGATCGTTACACACAACCGCGTCAACATTCAGGAGTTGATGACGCAAATTTTCGGCGCGGATTACGCTAAATAGTCCGTCAGTTGCGATTTAGTTCATATAGCAGGCGTAAACCGTCTAACGTCAGGAAGGGCGCGATCTCATCAATAACGGACGTGTGCGTGTTGAACAGCGGCGCAAGGCCGCCCGTCGCAATCACTTTCGGGTTCTGACTGTCGGCAGGCATGGCACTTTTGATACGGTTGACGAGTCCTTCGACCAGCCCAACATAACCCCAGAACAAGCCGCTCTGGATAGCATGAGTCGTGTTGCGGCCAATTACACACGGCGGCGGCTCCAAGTTGACCTTGTAAAGCTGCGCTGTTCGCCCGGCCAGTGCGTCCATTGCGATGCCAATGCCGGGCGCGATGCTGCCGCCGATATAACTGCCTTTGCGGTCAATTACATCGAACGTGGTGGCCGTGCCAAAGTCAACCACAATAGCCGGACCGCCATACAACTTGTGTACGGCGACTGCGTTGACGATCCGATCCGCACCGACCTGATCGGGATTATCGACGGATACTGCGATCTCGGTTTTGATGCGGGCTGAGACAACTACTGGTTCGACTTTCAGATAGCGATGGGTCAGTTCGATAAAGGCACTGGTCAGGGGCGGCACGACACTGCCAATGACGACGCCGCTCACCCCGCGAAAGTCGCCTAAAAAATCGTGCAACAAAACCGCGTATTCATCGGGCATTTTGTTGGCGATGGTTCGCGCGCGCCATGTATTGCCCCATTCCGTGCCGTTCCAGAGTCCGACGTGAATATTCGTGTTGCCGACATCCAGAGCTAGCAGCATAATGAGCATTCCTTCAAAAATGGTGTGAAAATTTAATACAATTCAGGCGCTACTTCTCGGTCTGAAAAGTGTTGTAGCAAACATAACGCCGAAATCTGTTTTATGCACGAGCCGAACCAAATATGACCGTCAAAAACTATACCCGCCGTCAACTGATCCTGACCGTTGGTCGCATCTTGCAGCCGATCCTATCACGCACTACCGTTAACGGTGCTGAAAACATTCCAAAATCCGGCCCCTTGATCATCGTTGGGAATCATTCGGCCTTTGTCGAGGCGGTGTTGATGGTACTGGTGATGCCCTGGCCGATTGAATTGATGGGCGCGGGCGATATTCCGCTGCGTCAGAAGTTTGGCTTCATCCAACGCTGGTACGGCTACCTGCCCATCAATCGCGGTGAAATTGACCGCTCCGGGTTGAAAGCCGCCTCGGAAATTTTGGCGTCGGGCAACGCCATCGGCATCTTTCCCGAAGGTGGCATCTGGGATCGCAAGATCGGGGATGCACGGTTGGGAGTTGCCTATCTTTCACAGCAAACGCGCACGCCGATTCTCCCGATAGGGTTTGGTGGGTTGCTCGGTGCGACGGAAAAGATTGTACGGTTGAAGCGCCCGCGCCTGACGGTCAATATCGGACAGGTGATTCCGCCGGTGCCTACTTCGGAAAGCTACCGCGAACGAAAGACGCTCGCACAGCAGGCCAGTAACCGCATCATGCAGTCGATTTATCGTCTGGTGCCACCCGATGATGAGATCAACAAACTGGGGGATCGACAGGAAGCGTTCGATTTTGAAGTGCAGTTGACAGACAAAAATGGAAATTCTGCTGCTGTGCCGCCCGATCTGGCGATTACCGATGGGGCAAACCTGTCAATGTTCTTTCATCGTCCGGTGCTGATGAGCGTCGTTACCGATAATTTGCAGCGCCCGGCAGAGGCGTTGCGACACCTTGACACCGAACGTGACGCGGCAGTATTGGCTTCGGCGCTGCGCGAAACGGTACAGGTTTTTGTCAATGAAAAGCCAGCCTTTATCGGCTATCGACTGGGTTACGCGCGTGCCGATCACATCAAGCAGGGACTCAAAAAGCTGCAGGCATTGGCCGAATGGTCAGCGGCACAAAACTATCAGATGCAGATCATGCCCAAAGCGACATTCACATACAGCGATGGCCGTGTCGAACACTTCAGTTCGCCCGGCGCAAGTCACGCTGACTGACGGATGCCTGAAGTCAATTTTCTGCAAAATCGGGGGCGGCTGGCGATCACGCGGCGCGCGATTCGGCTGCTCGGCAAAGTGCTGTTCACTAAAACAACCTTCAAGCTGACGTTGAACGGCCTTGAGAATATCCCACGCAGCGGCCCTACGATGCTGCTGCTCAACCACGTCTCCAACCTTGACCCGGTAGCTGTCGGATTGGGCGTCACTTTTCGGGATGTGACGCCCATCTGCAAGATCGAACTATACGAATCGCTGTGGACACGCTGGTTGGTGGTGGGTTGGGGCGCGATCCCAATCAAGCGATTCGAGTTTGATCGTTCGGCACTGCGCCAAGCATTGGGCGTGTTGAAATCGCCCGATATGCTGATGATCGCGCCGGAAGGCCATCGCAACCGCGCCATGACCGATCCCAAAGAAGGGGTGGCCTATCTGGCACATAAGGGAAACGCGGCCATTGTTCCGGCGGGGGTGAGCGGTACGTTGGCCTGGGGTGCCAACCTGCGTCATTTGCATCGTGCGCCGATCATAGTCAATTATGGCCGCCCGGTACGGGTGCGGGCGGGCGTCACACGCGATGATTACCGATTGCTGACACAGGAGATCATGTACCAGATCGCGCCGCTCGTGTCTGAGGATTTGCGCGGCGACTATGCCGATTTGACCCAAACAACGATGCAGACGTTGGAATATGTGTAAAGATCAGGTTACAGCTTTTTGAAGGCTTTTACAACCATGAGCGAAAATACAGACGCGGCGCGTGCCAATCCTATATTATGGCAGCCAACCAGCGATGTGATCGCAGACGCCAATTTGACGCATTATATGCACTGGTTAGCACAAAATAAAGGGCTGCATTTCAATCATTATGCTGAACTGTGGGCATGGTCAGTTGATCGGATCGAAGATTTCTGGGAAAGTTTGTGGGTGTATTTCGATCTGAAATATTCGCAGGGCTGGACAGTGCCACTGGTGACGTGCACGATGCCCGGCGCGCAGTGGTTTGTTGGCGCGCGGCTGAACTATGCCGAGAACATCTTCTCTCGCATGACGGACGAACGCCCAATGCTGTTCTACATGGCCGAAGATCAGGGTCTCGTTGAATATAGTTGGCAGCAAATCTACGATCAAACCAATCGCCTGGCATCTACCCTTCGCAAGATGGGCGTCAGGTCGGGAGATCGTGTTGCTGCCTATATGCCCAACAGCCCGGAAACGATTGTCGCTCTTT
This sequence comes from Aggregatilineales bacterium, assembly GCA_038239365.1. Taxonomy (GTDB): domain Bacteria; phylum Chloroflexota; class Anaerolineae; order Aggregatilineales; family UBA2796; genus JBBRMW01. Next base: position 29,666 of record JBBSEU010000007.1, on the reverse strand, counting down.
TGGCCGTCGCCAGCATCGGAGCGATCTGGTCAAGCTGCTCACCGGACTTTGGCACGCACAGCGTCCTGGATCGATTCAGCCAGATTGAACCCAAAGTTTTGATCGCTGTCGATGGCTACCAATATGGCGGTAAGCAGTTTGACCGCCGCTCTGTGATCCACGAGATTCAAGCCTCAATAATGTCTCTGCAAAAAACGATTCTTGTGCCGCAACTGAGCGCAGACGCCTATCAGACGCAAGTCGATTTGCGCGATGTTGTCTTGTGGAATGATGTACTCACGCAAGCCATCCCTGAGCCTGCCCTGAGCTTTGAACAAGTGCCGTTCGATCATCCGCTGTGGGTGGTGTATTCGTCAGGCACTACCGGCTTACCGAAACCGATTGTGCAGGGTCACGGCGGCATTCTGTTGGAACACATCAAAGCGACGGTCTTTCATAACGATTTGAAGCCGGAAGATCGATTCTTCTGGTACACCAGCACAGGCTGGATGATGTGGAATTATCTGGTCGGCAGCCTGCTTTCGGGCGCTTCGATCATTCAATATAACGGCAGCCCGGCCTATCCACACATGAACGTGCTGTTTGAACTTGCCGAAAAAAGTGGCATGACCTATTTCGGAACGTCCGCTGCATTCATCAACGCCTGCATAAAGGCACGCATTCACCCCAATCAAATCTATGACCTCAGCAAGATTAGAGGCGTTGGTTCAACTGGATCGCCGCTGACCACAGAAGGTTTCCACTGGGTTTACGACAATATCAATCCACAACTTGCTCTGGAATCATTGAGCGGCGGTACTGATCTATGCACTGCCTTCGTGGGTGGCGTGCGGATTCAACCGATTTATGCGGGCGAAATCCAGGGCGCATCACTTGGTGCTAAAGTGCAGTCATTCAATGAGACGGGTCAACCGATTCTCGATGAAGTGGGCGAACTGGTGATTACCCAACCAATGCCCTCCATGCCGCTCTTTTTTTGGAATGATCCAGATATGAAGCGTTATCGGGAAAGCTACTTTGAAATGTTTCCGGGCGTCTGGCGACACGGCGACTGGATTAAGATCAACAAACGGGGTGGGTGCATCATTTATGGGCGCTCAGATTCAACGATCAACCGTCAGGGTATTCGTATGGGCACCAGCGAAATTTACCGCGTTGTGGAGTTGATCGATACTGTAGCCGATAGTCTGATCATCGATTTGGAAATGTTGGGGCGTGAGTCGCGTTTAATTCTATTCGTCGTCTTACAGAACGACATGGTGTTGGATAAAACACTTGAGCAAACCATCAAACAAAAGTTGCGGCAAGAACTGTCACCACGCCATGTGCCGGATGAAGTCGTGCAGATCAAGCAAGTTCCGTACACGCTGAGCGGCAAAAAGCTGGAAGTGCCGATCCGCAAAATACTACTGGGTATGGATGTGGATCATTCAGCCAATCGCGGCTCAATGCGTAACCCTGAATCGCTCGATTTCTTTATCGAGTTCAGTCATCGCTGATTTTGCAATGGACAGTTGTTGATGCACAATAGGCGGTTGCTAATTCTTGAAAGAGACTGAATGTAATGCGGAAGTTTTTGATTGATACCGATACCGCCTCGGATGACGCCGTCGCTATCCTGATGGCGCATCGTTGGCCGGATGTAAAAGTTGAAGCCATAACACTTGTGGCCGGGAATGTGCCGGTGGAACAAGGCGTCAAAAATGCACTTTACACGGTACAGATGTGCGGCGCAAATACACCTGTTTATATCGGCTGCCACCAACCGATGATCCGCCCGATTGAATATGCGATGTGGTTTCATGGCGAGGATGGGATGGGTAACATGTACTATCCCGATCCGATTCGTCCGCCCGAAAAAGATCATGCCGTCGATGTGATCATTGAGACGATCAAATCGAATCCAGGTGAGATCACATTGGTGACGCTTGCCCCCTTGACCAATATCGCGGCGGCGCTGATTCGCGCCCCGGAGATCGCTCAACTTGTGCAGCGATGCGTGATCATGGGCGGCGCGGCCAATGTCGTTGGCAATGTGACACCTGCCGCCGAATATAATATCTGGGTCGATCCCGAAGCGGCCAGGATTGTTTTTCAGAGCGGAATGCCGATGGAGATGGTTGGTTGGGAGATCAGTCGTTTCGATGCCGCGCTGACGCCGTTTGAGATGGAGCAGGTCGTTGGCTTTGGAACAGAGTTGGCACGCTTTGCGATGGATTGTAACCGCGTGGCCTTGCAAATCTGCCTTGACATTCAGAAGGCGGCGGGCGTCACGCTGGCCGATCCGGTGGCGATGGCAGTGGCGCTTGATCCAGAGATCGTGACGCGCAAAGGCCGCTATTTTGTCGATGTGGAGATCGTCAGCGAATTGATGCGTGGTCATACCCTCGTAGATGAACTGCATATCCTCAAAAAAGAGCCGAATATAGAAGTTGTCTGGGCAATTGACAACGCGCGCTGGAAAGAAGATTTGTATCGGTGCTTACGCTAAGCCTTTAGGAATTAAAAATGCCGAACACTTACATCCTTGCACTTGACCAGGGTACGACCAGTTCCCGCGCCATCCTGTTCGATCACGATGGCCGTCCGGTGATGGCCGCCCAGCAGGAGTTTCCCCAAATTTATCCGCGTCCGGGCTGGGTCGAACACAACCCGGATGACATCTGGTCGAGTCAATACCTGGTCGCGCGTGACGTACTGACTCGTGCTGGAGTCACGGCGGGGCAGATCGCGGCCATTGGCGTGACCAACCAACGCGAAACGACTCTGATCTGGGATCGGGCTACCGGGCAACCTGTCTACAACGCGATTGTGTGGCAGTGCCGCCGAACCGCCGAGATGTGCCTCAAACTGAAAATCGAAGGCTATGCGGAAGACATTCGGCAGCGAACCGGGTTGGTGTTGGACGCCTATTTCAGTGGCACGAAGGTGGCCTGGATACTTGAAAATGTGTCGGGTGTGCGTGAACGGGCGGAACGTGGCGAACTGGCTTTCGGCACGGTGGATACCTGGCTGCTCTGGAAATTGAGCGGCGGCGCACTGCACATCACCGACGTGAGCAACGCCAGTCGTACCATGCTCTATAACATTCACGCCCAAGCCTGGGACGAAACACTGCTCGAACTGCTCAATATACCGGTATCGCTGCTGCCAAGTGTGATGCCATCGAGTGCTATTTATGGCAAAACCGCGCCGGAATTGTTCGATTTGCCGATCCCGCTGGCAGGAGCGGCAGGCGATCAGCAGGCGGCAACTTTTGGGCAAAGCTGCCTGACACCCGGCATGGTCAAAAACACCTACGGCACGGGCTGTTTTATGCTGATGAATACCGGGGATCGAGCGGTTGAGTCGCACGCCGGACTGCTCACCACAATCGGTTGGCGATTGGGCGAACACAGCGCAACAACCTATGCACTGGAAGGCGGCGTGTTCATCGCGGGTGCGGCGGTGCAGTGGCTGCGCGATGAACTTGGCCTGATTCACACCGCTGCCGAGTCGGAAACGCTTGCCGCCAGCGTACCCGATACGAATGGCGTGTATGTTGTCCCGGCCTTTGTGGGGCTAGGTGCGCCGCATTGGGATGGCTTTGCGCGCGGATCGATGAGCGGCCTGACGCGGGGCAGCAACCGGGCGCATATCGTCCGTGCTACGTTGGAATCAATTGCTTACCAGACGCGCGATGTGGTTGAAGTGATGCTGCATGATGCGGGGTTGCAACTGCCTGCCTTGCGTGTGGACGGCGGCGCAGTTCGCAACAACTGGCTGATGCAGTTCCAGGCGGATATTCTGGGGGTGCCCGTGCAGCGCCCCGCCGTGACCGAAACAACGGCACTCGGCGCGGCGTATCTGGCCGGGCTGGCCTGTGGCTATTGGGACTCGCCCGATCAGATCGCGCAGCAGTGGGCGGTTGAACACACCTTCGAGCCGCACATGAGTGCTGATCAGCGCGATAGCGGGTATCATGGCTGGCAGCGCGCAGTCGAACGATCCAAAGGCTGGGTTGAATCAGAATAGGGGAATGACCTGTGTCCGATAACGAACTGGACTACACGCGGATCCGGCAAAATGTTGAGCAGAGTCTAAAAAAGCAAAAACGCAATACGCGCATCGGTTTCTTCATTGCAAATCTGATCATGTTCGTCATTTTTATGGCGATCAGTTGGGGCGTTGCGCTCACCAACCCGGAGTTTGGGCAAATGGCCGTTTCCAAGTCCGATTCGCCTTTGATGCTGATGTTGATCCTGCCAACACTGGGCTGGGCGATGGGACTCTTTTTTAACCTGATGGCGATTTTGATGGATTTAGGCGTGATGGATAAGTCAATGAGAGAGCGGCTTGTGATGCGCGAAATTGGCGAAGAACTGCTGCGTAAAGGCATGACCGATCTGGACGCTGAAAAGCCCAAGCGCCGCCTTGCCGAAACAGAGATCGGTGACGTTGCCCTATCGGATGATGGCGAACTCATTCCGGTTGAAAAGACACAAAAACAGGGTCGCAATCAGCCCTCCTGAAAGATCAAGGTGGCGATTCTATCAAAAACACAACGTTTCTTAAACAAGGACGTATATACTGCTGTCAAGTTCGTTTCATCAACAGGGAGAAATTGATGGCAACAGCAATACAAGGCGTAATACCGAACGTCGTAACGTCTGAATCGCGTGAAACATATCCCCCCGGCGGACTCCGCTTCGATTGGATCAATATGCTTCTGGCGCTGCTCTGGTTGGGTGGCCTGTATATCGACGGCTGGGCGCACAATCACGGCAAAGTCGATAACACGTTTTTCACCCCCTGGCACGCAATTCTTTACTCCACATTTGGGTTAATCGGCATCTTCCTGACGTTGAATGCAGTCCGCAACCTGACACGCGGGTACAAGCTGCGCCGCGCCCTGCCCGAAGGTTATGTCTTGTCACTGCTTGGCGTGTTGGTGTTCGCCTTTGCAGGCGTATTCGATTTTTTCTGGCACAGTGTATTTGGCTTTGAGGCAAACACAGCGGCGTTGCTTAGCCCGGCGCATTTGTTTCTGGCGCTTGGCTTCATGCTGGTGATGAGCGGGCCGCTGCGTTCACGCTGGTTAAGCATTCCGGCAGGCAGCCGCCCCACCTGGCGTGAAGCGGGGCCGCTGATCGGTTCGGCAATTTGTGTGCTGGCCGTGCTGTCGTTTTTTACGCAGTTCGCGCACCCGGTCGATAATGTGATGGCCGCCGGAAAAGCATCCAATTTTGGCTCGGCCAGTGATCTGTACCTGATGAATGCCGATGGCAGTGGTCAGACGCGGTTGACGATTAATACACAGTTAGCTTATATCGATCCGGTGATTTCGCCCGACGGCAAAAAGATCGTCTATCGCGCGGGTCAGCACGACGCGGATATCAGCGATTTATTCGTGATGAATGCCGACGGCAGCGGTACCCCTACTCAAATTACCCATGATCTGGGCTGGCAGCGCACGCCGTCCTTTTCCCCGGACGGCAAAACTATCGCTTTTATCGCCAGTGGTGCTGGAGTGACTGACCACACCGAGCTTTACACCGCCAGTTTAGATGGCAGCAACCTGACGCGCCTGACCACAACCCCCAATGGTTGGCGCTGGGGCACAAGCTGGTCGCCGGATGGCAAGCAAATCACCTACAGCAGCAATCAGACTGGTAACTGGGCAATCTACACGATGAATGCTGACGGCTCAAACCCGGTGCGTCTCACTCAGAGCAGCACTGATAACTATGGGCCAAGTTGGTCGCCGGATGGCAAGCTGATTGCGTTTACCGGTTCTCAGGATGATGCGGAATACTTGTTTACCATAAAACCAGATGGCAGCGGTCTGACGCGGGTAGGCGATAAGCCGGGCAGCTTGCCGCACTGGTCACCGGATGGTAAACGACTGAGCTATCTTGGGACGGTAGACGGTATTGATCAGGTATTCGTAATCAATGCCGATGGCAGCGGTGCGGCAAACCTGACGCGCAACACCGCACTGTCCAGTGACTCGCCGATATGGACACCGGACGGAGCCAAGATCATCTTTACCGCCGGTGGACATACCGCCAGTGCAAGCGAATCGACACTGCAAGCGTATGGCATCGCGTCGATTTTGCTCCAGTCCGGATTGGTGATTGGCATGTTGTTGTGGCTGACGCGGCGTTGGCGCTTGCCAGTTGGCGCGGTGGCGTTGATCATCATCGTGATTAACCTGCTAGCAAGTGTCTTTTCGGATCGCTACTTCCTGCTGCCGGGGATCGTGGTCGCGGCACTGATCGCGGAAGTGTTGTACGCACTGCTCAAGCCAACCGCAGAGAAGCCGGGGCGATTTGCATTGTTCGCCTTCCTGACACCTGTTGTGTTCTACAGCGCCTATTTCCTCAACTTGCAACTGACGCGCGGCGTTTCGTGGGTGATCCATGTCTGGGCAGGATCGATCATCATGGCCGGTGTGGCCGGGCTGCTGATCAGCTTTTTGATGGTGTGGCCGCAGCGTCAGCTCAACGCAACTGAACGCCCCGCCACCTGACGGTAGACTTTAACAGGGGTGAGAAGCCCTTCTCATCCCATCTTTTCTCTTGTGGATGCCGTATAATGGCTAAAAACATTCACAAGAGGGTTCTATCTTATGGCAACCGCAATTCAGGGTGTTGCGCCGCGTACCGCTCGGCCAACCACGCGCGAGGCCTTTCCACCAGGCAGTTTGCGTTTCGACTGGATCAACACCGTTTTAGGAGCGTTGTGGCTTATCGGCATCTTTATCGACGGTTGGGCGCACAATCACGACAAAGTTGACAACACGTTTTTCACCCCCTGGCACGCGATTTTGTATTCGATGTTCGGCGTATTTGGGATATTTCTCACACTCACTTTAACCCGTAACCTGACGCGCGGCTATATGCTGACTCGTGCGCTGCCACGCGGTTATTCGCTCTCCATGTTGGGCATATTGATTTTTGCTTTCGCGGGCGTTTTCGATTTTGCATGGCACAGCTTATTCGGCTTCGAGATCGATACAGAGGCGCTGCTCAGTCCGGCACATTTGCTGCTGGCACTTGGCTTTGTGCTGGTGATGACCGGGCCAGTTCGTTCGCTTGTGGCGCGTATTCCTGCACACAGCAGCCCTAACTGGCGTGAGTTCGGCCCGTTGACTGCATCGCTGACATTCACTTTTGCGTTATTCGCCTTCTTCACCCAGTTCACGCACCCATTTGTCTATGAGATCGCGGCGATGAAGGGCGGCAATAGCAATATCTACCAGTCGTTGGGCGTCAGCGCGATCCTGATCCAATCTGCTTTAACAATGGGATTGGTGTTATGGGCAGTACGCCGCTGGCGATTGCCGTTCGGGGCATTGACGTTATTTATCGCTGTGCCAAGCGCGATGGTCACGGTCTTTCAGGATCGAATGGCACTGATTCCGGGCGCAATCGCCGCCGGACTGATCGCGGAAATGCTGTATCTATGGCTCAAACCGACGGCGGATCGCATGGGGCGTTTTGTGCTGTTTGGCTTGCTGGTGCCGATTGCGGTCTATTCACTGTACTTTTTGACGGTGCAGCTTACTTATCGCCTCGGCTGGTCGATTCACCTTTGGGCGGGGTCAATCGTCATGGCCGCAACAGTAGGTTTGATGTTAGCTTTTATGCTGGCGTGGCCGCACTCCGATACCCAATCCACCGCATAGTTCACTGGTAGAACTCGCTCAACGCTCACTGGTTTATTTATGTGTTTTTGACCAGTGAGCAATGTAGTTCAACATTTCTTGTGCCTTTGGGTGATTTGGGTTTAGCTCCAGCACACGCTCATAATCTTTGATAGCGGCTGGATGACGCCCCTTGTTCTTATAGAGTTCAGCCCGAAGCAGATAAGCATGTAACAGGTCGGGGTTAAGTCGAAGGGCGATGTTGTAGTCGGCTAGCTGTGCGTCTTGATCGTCCTGGCGAATGGCAGCTCGCTTCACATAATAAAGGGCTACATTTGGGTTGGCACCGATTGCCGCAGTGAAATCGGCAATAGCGCCCTTTACATCGCCACTTTTGCCACGCAGACTGCCGCGTGCGGCATAAACTTCTGCATCGCGCGGATCAAGCTGACTAGCCATTGTAAAATCGGCAATACTCTGATTGTAATTATCCGTCTGGCTAAAGACTAGGCCACGCATGTAATAGGCTTTACTGTCTTTTGGCTTAAGGCCAATCGCCATTGTAAAATCGGCAATAGCATCTTGAATATTCTTTTTGTTGGCGTGCGCTACACCCCGTTGATAATACGCATCGGTAAGTTTTGCATCGATCTTGACGGCCCTCGTGAAATCGGTAATGGCTTTATCGTAATCACCTTTAGCCTTGTAAACTAACCCTCGCTGCAAGTAGAGTTCGGCAAGTTTCGAGTCAAGCCGGATCGCCCGATTGAAATCGGCAAGCGCGTTTTCGTAGTCGTGCTGTGCTTGGTAAGAAAATCCGCGATGTTGATAGGCTTCTACGGATTTTGGATTTAAGGGCAACACTTGCTCAAAATCAACAATGGCGCTTTTGTGATCGCCTTTGAGCTGATGAGATAATGCCCGGTTATAGTGTGCATCCACAAACTTAGGATGTAGTCGAATCACTTCACTGAAATTGATAATCGCATTGTGATGATCACCTTTGGCCTTTGCCGCAAGGCCTCGACCATAAAAGGCTTTAGCTTCTTTTGATTCCAGGTGGTTGGTCATTTGTGAGGCCGTGCAATTCAGGATAATTTATTTTCTATTATATCAGCTGCGATGTGGCTGGCGTAGGTTCGCTGGATCACAATCTTAATACATTTCGGGTAGAGGTTTGGAGAAATATTGAAGGCTTGAGCCGGGCAGCCCCCTCAAGCTGCCAAACCCAAGCCTTCAATAAGAGGAAAACAGAAGACGCCTCAAAAATGGTAAAGGATTTCTAAGTACACGCATCAGTATAATGATGTCGTTGGTGCTAAATCTTCTGCGATTGTGCCCAGACTTTAGTCGCTTCCCATTAGGCAAAGTGTACAATCAGTTATCGGCGCACTCACCCTGAAAGGATGCTGTTTGCAAAACTCCCTCGCTGCGGATCGGGATCGGCGCTTTGCCACGTTGGCGCTCATGGCTGTTTTGCTCCTTGGCGCGATGATTTTGCGCGTGTGGAGCATCAACAAAGAGTCGTTCTGGGCAGATGAAGGCTGGACGATGGTCTTATCGCGCGGGCCATCGCTCTCCGATGTGGTCACGACGATGGCAAACGATCAACCTCCGCCTTTGTATTTCGCGCTGTTCCACTACTGGACGCTGCTTGCGGGCAACAGCGAATTCGTGGCGCGCTTGTTTTCGGCATTCTGGTCATTGCTCGGTGTGGCATTGATCTATCGTTTGGGGCGCGATCTGTTCAACCCGGCGGCGGGCATTTTCGGCGCGCTGATCCTGGCACTGGCTGATAACGATATTATGATGGCGCAGGAAACACGCCATTATACGCAAATGGCAACACTGGCAGTTCTATCCGCTGTTTTTTATTTCCGGTATTTGCGCCATTCGCGGCGTATTGATGGTATTGGCTGGCTGCTGAGCAGTATCGCGCTGATGTACACCCATTACCTAGGCGCGTTCATCCTGCTTGTACAACTGCTGCATATTTTGATCTGTGCGCGTCCGTTGCGCCGCCTGCTCGATCTGCTGTTTCGATGGGTGTTGATCGGCGTCGGCTGGCTGCCCTGGGCATTGGTGTTCATTAATCAAAGCCTGGTTCGCTACACACGCCCAATTTTGTTCCGGTCATCACTGCCCAATACGCCCGAAACGTTTGTCACCGTGCGCGGCGATCTATTCGGCGCGCATTTCGGGTTGATGTTCGGATTGCTGCTGCTTGGCCTGTTGTATGTGCGCTATCGAGATGGTTTCCCCATTGTGCGGATACGCCCGATTGCGCCAACGATCTATTTGCTGCTATGGTTCGCGCTGCCTATCCTGTTGATCGTCCTGATCAACACCCGCTACGAAATTTTGACGCCACGCAATTTCCTCTTGATCACACCCGTAATCGCGCTGCTGATCGGGCATGGCCTGACCAACCTGGATCGAACCGCGCGCACTTTTCTGGTAATTGTGATCGTAGTCGTGAACCTGACCACCGTTGATGCCTATTTCATCAAACCGCCCTGGCGACAGGTAGCAAAGGATATTCTCGACTATCGCCTGGCCGATGAACCTGTTTTGATGGACGTTTGGGTAGATGATTTCGCGCTGCGTTATCACATCGGGCGCGATCTGGGCATCGATCCGGTCACACTGCCGCTCATCTCAATCCCGGAATGGCTCGAAAAGTACAAAGATGCGTTCTACGTGCGCTTGCTCGACTATGTGAATAGTAAAAATGCAGTGTGGATGGCTGATTGGAGCAAAGATGAAGATGGCGTTCTCCAACTATTGCAAAGTCATGGTTTCGTGCGGACGGCCACGCAGATCGAAACGCACCTCGAAACGAATTTGATCCGTATCTATCGCTATGATCGTGTACCCACCAGTTCGCCCCTTGCGATTTTTGCCGATAAGCTGGCACTGATGCGAACACAATTCGACTCAACGGTGGCGCGTGGCGGACGGCTGCCCGTCGCGTTGTGGTGGTCGGTACAGGCAAATCTGGGTTTGGATTACAGTACATCCGTGTTTTTGCTCGACTCAAACGGGGTATTGGTCGCGCAGCACGACGGATCATCGCTCGATGGAAAATCACCGATGCACGAATGGCAGGCGGGCGATTTGCGTTTTGACCGCCCCGCGATTCCGATTCCGGCAAATTTGCCGCCGGGTGAGTATCGTATTGGGTTGAAGGTGTATTGGTATGCTGATCCAAAACCGCTGCTAATTGTGGGACTGCAAAACGAGTATGCGGTGCTTGGCACGGTGACAATTCACTAGCTTGAAAGGACATTCTCTTGACAGAAACATTGGGCATCAATGATCGTGTGCGCGTGCTGAAGGTTGAACTGCTCTCCGACAACTGGTATATCCTGAAGAAAACCACTTTCGAGTACCAACGCGCCGATGGAAGCTGGCAAACGCTGACGCGCGAAACGTATGATCGGGGCAATGGCGTGGTTATTTTGCCTTATAACACGCTCCGCAAAACGGTGCTGCTTACCCGACAGTTTCGTTACCCCGCCTTTGCCAACAGCCACAATGGGATGCTCATTGAAGCCTGTGCCGGGCTGCTTGATGCGCGCGATCCGGTGACGGCGATTCAGGCTGAGCTTGAGGAAGAAACGGGCTATCGGCTGCATGACGTGAAGAAAATCTTCGAGGCGTTTATGAGTCCCGGCTCCGTGACGGAAAAGCTGTACTTTTTCGTCCCGGAGTATGATACGTCAGCGAAAGTGAGTGATGGGGGCGGCCTGATCGACGACGGTGAAGACATTGGCGTCCTTGAATTGCCCTTTGAGGATGCCCTGCGAATGATCGAAAGCGGCGACATTATGGACGGCAAAACGATCATGCTGTTGCAATACGCGCGGCTGCATGGGCTGCTTTGAACGTTCCGACTTTGAAACGAACTTCTGGGACTCAAGTCCCAGCCACTCTTCATCGTTTTTTCTGCTCAAATATGGTATGATAAGCCCCAATTAATCGGTCTGCATCTTTGCCTTTATCCGGGCGATTCGATTGCCCAAACGCGCTTTTGTACCGTGAGCAACAGGACGTTGCGCCGTCCTTTTTCGTTTGAAAATACAGGCAAAACCCTATGTCGTACTATAACAATAGACCTTCTCGTTCGGGTGATGATTACGATGACGATGAAGACGACAAGGACGACGAGAAGTCCAGTTCGCCGCCGCGCACGTCGATGTTTGGCAACCGTGACAAACCCGCCGATAAACCGGGTAGCTCGGCGCTGACCAAAAGCGATCCGCCAAAAAAAGACGATCCGCCTCGTTCGTCGCCGCTTGGTGGTCTGGGTAATTTTGGCCGCAAGCCAGATGACAAGTCCAATCCCAACGATAAAGACAAAGATAAAAAGGATGCAGGCAGCACTCCGGCACGCCCTAATCCGATAGGAGCAGTCGGCGGCCTGTTCAACCGCGCTAACCCGACTCCCGCTGATAAAGACAAAGATAAAAAGGATGCAGGCAGCACTCCGACACGCCCTAATCCGATAGGGGCAGTCGGCGGCCTGTTTAACCGTGCCAAACCTGACGATAAAGACAATAAAGGTAAGGAGCCGCCTAAAGAACCGAACAAATCACCCTCGCCGTATACTCCCGGTAGCAGCAAACCGCCCACCTCAACCTCAGCGTTTGGCAGCGGTAACAAACCGGGCGGCACATCATCGAGTGGTTCATCGGGCAGTGGTGGATCAAGTGGATCGAGCAGTGGATCGGGGATGTTTGGCGGCAATAAACCGGGCGGCTCATCCACTGGTTCGTCTAGTAGTGGATCGGGTAGTTCATCCAGTGGCAGCGGCGGATCAGGGACATTTGGCAGCAACCGTCCCGCTGGTAGCTCTACTTATGGCAGCGGATCGAGTGGGTCAGGGAGCGGTTCGAGCGGCTCTGGTTCGCCCGCCAATCGCCCCTTCGGATCGTCCGGTTCAGGCGGATCAGGTAGTTCGTCGGGCAGTGGCAGCCCTGGCGGTAGCAAACCGAGCAGTTCCTCACCATTTGCCAGCAAGCCCGCCGATCCAAAACCCGCCTCATCCAGCGGCGGCATGTTTGGCAGCAAAGCGCCCGATCCGAAGGCTACCCCGGCAAGCAGTGGCGCAAAACCCGCCGATGCGAAGCCCGCCGGTGGTGGATTTTTCAATAGAGCGAAGCCGCCCGATCCAAAACCGGGTTCAGCCGCAGCACCGAAAGCCGCTGGCAAAGATGCGAAGGGTGATGCGCCTAAGATCAATAATCCGCTCACTTCAGCGGCCAGCACGGCGCGGAACACGCTCAACAGTATCACCGGGCGCTTACCCTTTGGCAACAAACCCGCCGATACTGGAAAAGACGCGGCTAAAGACCCGAACAGACCCGCTGCACCCAAAGGCACATTCGCTTCCAGCGCACCCGGCGCGGCAGGGGTTAGGCCGGGCAGCAACATTAGCAGCACACCCGGCAAGAAAATCCCGGCAGCGCGTGGTGATAAACAGGCTCGTCCGCTTGATAACAAACCCAAGCCCGTCGTCGTCAAGCGCGCCTTTTCACAGGATCATCAACTTGACCTGTTGGGAATCGGGTTGGTGATCCTGGGCGCGGTCATTTTCTTTGGGCTGCTTTCCCCCGGCGATGGCAGCATCACGGGCGCAGTAGTCAAGCTGTTGGGGCAGTTGTTCGGCTACGGACGTATCATCTGGCCGATTCCCTGTCTTGCTATCGGCGGCTGGTTGATCGTCCGGCACTTTGGCGATGAGCCGCCCGTGCTGGAATATATGCGCCTGATTGGTTGGATAGTGATGTACGTCGGCTTTGTCACTACCCTTCAGTGGCTTGAATTATTGCAAAAACCCGTTCCAACATTGGCCGCATTAGGCAGAATTTCGTCGCTGGCTGCGCTCCAATTACGTGGCGGCGGCTGGTTGGGCGATAAAATCTACATGCTTCTCACGACGGCACTTGGCGATTATGCAACGCCTGTGCTGCTTGTCGGTTGGTGGATTATTGCGATCATGTTGGCCTTCAGCATCACACTGGCCGAGATCACGTCCTATGCCAAGTCTATCGCGCACTTTTTTGGACGCGCGCGCAATGGCTATGTGGAGCGCAAGACTCAGGCCGCCACTGCTGCCGCACTAGCTGCTGAGTCCGCGCAGAAACAGCCACCGCTAACCGTTGAAGCACCCGCCGCCACTGCCAACACGCCCACGCCTGCACTGGCCGATGGTGGCCGACAGGGCGGCTTATTCAAGCTCGGCCTGCCCGCGACAACTAAAGCACCGCCGCCTACGACTGCTGTCCCAACGGCTACCCCACTGCCATTGGCGGTTGGCGCTGCGCCTATCACCACCGAAGCCGTTCCTGGGTCATTAACCGCTGCGCCCGCGCCGAAACCATCCCCTGTACGTGGCCTATTCAGTCGGGGAAGCAGCACGCCCGCCCCTGCAACTGCATCCGCCGCCACTGGTACAGCGACGGCCACAGCAGCACCGTCCGTCGCGCCACCTGCGGCACGTCCTGGCTTGTTCGGTGCGCGTCCGGCTGCCCCCGCAACAGGTGGGCTTGAGCCTAGCAAAAACCCGCTGACGCCCGGCACAGCCAAACCAGAGGATAAAGCAGCAAATGGTGCTAATGGCAACAACAGTGACGGCAATACCGGAAAGCTATCCTCAACCGCGCCCGTAACAGCTAAACCCGAAGAAGCGGCCAAACCCGCGCCGTTCAAATTGTTCGGATCGCGCGGTACTTCCACTGCTTCAACCGATGCCGCCAAACCGGATGATAAAGACGGTAAGAGCGCGCCCACTGCGCCGCGATCTGCGATTGCAGGCTTATTTGGATCACGTTCAACGCCTTCTGCAACGCCGGATGCGGCAAAGGCTGAACCTGTAAAAGCCGCCGAACCCACCAAGACGAGCGATCAGCCCGCCGCTAAGTCAGCAACCACTGATAAAAGCAGCGACGTAAAAGCACCTGATACAACCGCTGTCAAGGACGAAGGCAAACCAGCAGAGGCTAAACCCGCCGCGCCGAAATCACCAACATTCGGATTGTTCGGTTCGCGCCCTGGTACAACATCACCCGCTACTACTGCGCCGAAGGATGAAGTGAAGGCAGACGTTAAATCGGATAGCAAACCCAATTCTGAAAAACCGCTTCCGGCAGCACCCCGGCCAGTGACACCGGGCTTGTTTGGCGCGCGCCCGACGGCCAACGCATCCAGTACATCCGCCGCCGCACCGTCCGAAAAACCCGCCGTCAATCCTGATCGCAGGCCGGAAGAAGATAAACCTGCCACACCCCGATCATCAACACCCGGATTGTTTGGTTCACGCCCGACATTCAGCACATCCAGCGCCGCATCCAAACCCGCCGTGCCGCCCGTGAAACCTGCCGTGCCTGATGATATTGATGATGAGGACGACGAAGACGAAATCGCAAACCTGCCACCCGCCACGCCTAAATCACCCATCGGTGCATCGGCGGGGCTGTTCGGAATACGTCCGGCGTCTAATCCTTCATCAACGCCATCAATTCCGGCCAAAACCGCCGCGCTGAACGACGAAGACGACAGTGATGATGAGGACGACGAAGACGAAGTCGCAAACCTGCCGCCCGCCACGCCTAAATCACCCGTACCAGCTTCGGCCAGTTTGTTTGGCGCACGTCCAGTATCAACAACTTCGTCAAAGCCGGGCGTTCCCGCGCCGACTCCTCAGCCTGTCAAGCCGCCCGTCAATGATCTTGAAGATGACGATTTGGATGATGACGAACTTGAAGACGATGATGAGCCGAAGTACATCCCGCTTGATGATGAAGCCGAACCGATCCCAGGCCGCCCCGCTGCCAATCGGCCACTGACGCCGTCGCTATCGGGGCCGCGCCCAGCGCCGCCTGTTGCGCCGAGGCCATTCTCCGGGGTGGGTACGCCCTCAACCATTCGGCCTTCGGTGGCGGCTTCTTCGCCAGCGCCGATTCCATCCGCTGCGCCAACGCCCGAACGTGCCGTGCCGATCATTCGACAGCCCGCCGCTTTTAGTAGCTCAAGCAGCACGCCCAAACCCGTAGACGGCGACAAAGAAAAACCAGCACCGTCGCTTGAAGGCGTGATCTTGCGGAGCAAGGGCGGCGGTTGGGAACTGCCTAACTACACTGAACTACTCGAAAAAGGTTCACAGCAGCAGGTCGATCAGGGCTACTTGATGCAGCAGGCACGCATCATCGAGGACACGCTGCAAAGTTTCGGCGCATCCGGCAAAGTCGTTGAGATCAACAGTGGTCCGGTCATCACACAGTTCGGTGTTGAGCCGGATTATCTGGTCAGCAGGCAGGGCAAAAAGACGCGTGTCAAAGTCAGTTCGATTGCCAAGCTGGATGCAGACCTGGCGCTGGCACTGGCTGCTCGTTCGATCCGTATCGAAGCGCCTGTACCGGGTAAGGGCTTTGTCGGTATTGAAGTACCGAACTCGAAAACGGCGCTGGTTAGCTTGCGCGACATTATGGACTCGGATGTGTATCGCAACGTCAAGTCCAAGCTGCGAATCGGCCTCGGCCAAAGCGTCGATGGAGCGCCTATCGCCGCTGACATGACGGCCATGCCACACCTGCTCATCGCTGGAACAACCGGTTCGGGTAAATCGGTCTGCGTCAACGCAATCATCGCCAGTTTGCTGGTCGAAAACACGCCCGACGATCTGAAATTCATCATGGTAGACCCCAAGCGCGTCGAACTGACGGGCTACAATGGCATCCCGCATCTGGTCGCGCCCGTCGTAGTCGATCTGGAACGGATCGTGGGCGTCCTCAAGTGGGTGACGCGCGAAATGGACGAACGCTACAAAAAGTTCGCGCAATTGGGCGCACGTAACATCGTCGATTACAACACGCGCATGGTCGGCAGCAGTGGAAGCGCGGTCAAGCTGCCCTATCTGGTAGTGGTGATCGATGAATTGGCCGACTTGATGATGCTTGCGCCAGACGAAACCGAAAAGGTGCTGACCCGCTTGGCGCAGATGGCGCGCGCAACGGGTATTCACTTGATCGTCTCCACGCAGCGCCCAAGCGTTGATGTGGTCACGGGATTGATCAAGGCCAACTTCCCGGCGCGTATCTCATTCGCGGTGGCGTCCAGCGTGGACTCGCGCGTCATTCTTGACCAACCCGGCGCGGAAAAACTGTTGGGGCGCGGCGATATGCTGTATCAAGCACCCGACGCCGCCGCGCCGCTGCGTATGCAGGGCGTGTATGTCTCCGATAGTGAGATCAACAAGATCACGCGCTATTGGAAAACAGTGCAGACGCCCGCCAATGCTGAATCCGCCGCGCCGCCTGCCTCGGCTAAGAATGTGTTTGAAACGCCGGAACCTGTACAATCGCGTTCGGAAAAATTTGGTGGCAGCAACAGTAGTTCAAACGGATCGAACGGTCTGAATACGCCGAAACTGTTTGGCTCAGAGCCGCCGAAATCGTCATCCAGTCCAGCCACGCCTACCGAAGAAGATGATGGCGAAATGTACGAAGAAGCGGTCAAGCTATACCGCGAAAACAACAATAAAATCTCAATTTCGCTGTTGCAACGGCGCTTGCGTGTCGGTTATATGCGCGCCGCCCGCCTGATCGAACTGCTCAAGGATCGGGGCGTGATTACTGCCGATGAAAGCGCCGCTATGACCGCTAACGAGGACGGCAAAACGGATAAATGACCGTCTTATTTCGGGAAGCCGATGCCGATCTGAGCGTTCTGGCGAACAAACGCATTTCCGTGATCGGCTACGGCAACCTGGGACGGCCAGTGGCACTCAATCTGCGCGACAGCGGCCTGACTGTTTTGATCGGCAATCGCGCCGATGAGTATGGCACACAGGCGCGGCAGGATGGCTTCGAGGTGGTAACGATCCCGGAAGCTGCCCGCCGTTCTGAAATTGTGCTGCTGCTGCTGCCCGACGAAGTGATCCCGGAAGCCTATGCTCAGTCTGTATCGCCAACCCTCAAACGTGGCGATATGCTGGTTTTCGCGTCGGGTTACAATGTGGCGTTTGGCTTCATCGAGCCGCCGCCCTTCGTCGATTCGGTGCTGATCGCGCCGCGAACGATTGGCGCGGGCGTGCGTGAAGGTTATCTGAGTGGGGCGGGCTATCTCAGTTTCGTGGCGGTAGAACAGGATGCGACTCAGAACGCCTGGCCTGTGACGCTGGCGTTGGCAAAAGCACTCGGTTCGCTACGGATGGGCGCGCTCGAAATGACCTTTCGACAGGAAGCTGAACTCGATTTGTTTGTGCAGCAGGCATTTTTGCCCGCGCTGCACAATTTGATGCTGACTGCTGCCGATCTGCTCGTCAAAGAAGGCTATCCGCCCGAAGCAGCACTGCTCGATTTGTATGTCAGCGGCGAACTGAGCTACTCGCTGAACAAGGCCGCCCAACTCGGTTTCATGGACACCTTGCGGATGAACTCACTGACCGCGCAGTACGGCATGTTATCGCGCGCTGAACGCTTTGCCGAACCCAAATTGCGCCGCCAGATGGAGATCGCCCTGGATGAGATTCGCGGCGGCAAGTTTGCCCAGGAATGGTCTGCGGAATACGCGAACGGTTATCCGCGCCTGGAGTCATTGCTTCGCAAGCGTGGAATGCTGGCATTATGGGCACTCGAACAACAGGCGATTCAGGTTTTGCGCGATGCGGCCACTCCGCCAACGACATGATCAGCAGCGTTAGCCGTGCGCTTGGACGGCTCAGCCCTCAACAGCCCCCGCCCAAAAACCCGCGCCGAATAGTACTGCTCAAGCCGTGCTGCATCGGCGATGTGGTGTTGACCACGCCCTTGCTAACCGCTTTGCGCCGCGCCTATCCTGACGCTCAGATTGATTGGATGGTCGGCATATGGTCGGCGGCGGCCATCACGACTCATCCGGCGTTGCAGAATGTGATCGATTGTGGCTCGCGGGCAAATCCCGCTTCAACGATCCCCGGCCTGATTCATTTGGCGCGAACAATGCGATCCGGTCAGTATGATTTGTTAGTCGTGCCGGAACGTTCGCCGTTGATCAGTTTGGCGGCGTGGCTGTCGGGTATTCCGTATCGCGCTGGGTTAGATAGCGCCGGGCGCGGTTTTGGCTATACCGTGCGCGCGCCGATTGATCCGTCCGCCGTGCGCCACGAAGCCGAAATTTATCTGGATGTAGCGCGGGCGTTAGGGATTGCCACCGAAAATTGTTGGGCGAACGTTGTGCCCACTGACAAAACGCGCGCCGAAGTTGATCAACTGCTGAATGCACGCGGCGTACCCGTTGATGCGCCGCTAGTGATCGTTCATCCGGGCGGTGGCGTGAACCCCGGTATGGCGCTCACAGCCAAACGTTGGCCGCCGGATCGGTTTGCAGCGTTGGGCGAAAAGGTTGCAAACTTTGTAAACGGTCATATGATTATATTAGGTAGCCATAGTGATCAGACAATGACCGAGGCTGTGCTGGCGGCACTGAACCCGGCACGGCTCGTGACGAATTTCACTGATGTTCTAACTGTTCCACAGATCGCGGCTCTGGCAGCATTGCCGCGTGTGGCGCTCTATCTGGGTAATGATAATGGTCTCGCGCATCTGGCCGCCGCCGCCGGTGCGCGCGTGTTGATGATTTTTGGGCCATCCGATCCGCGCCGTTATGCGCCGTTTGTGCCGCCCGACAAAGCGACTTTTGCATGGCGTCCGGTTGCGGTGCCGGAACAGGGAGTTGTGGCGGGGGGTGTGACTGGATTCGATTGGGCGCGCGATGGGGTAAGTGTCGAAGAGGCATGGGACGATGCCCGGCCTTTGCTAGTGAGGTAAGATGCAGAACACTGATAAACGCAAAACGCAAGCACGCTCGAAGGCAGTGTTTATTCGCATTGACACGATGAATGGTAAGCCCCTGCTCGAAAAGCGCGCCTGTGTTGAACTGGTCACGACGTTTTTGTTCAATTTTCGGCAGCAGCAGTGGTTTGATCTGATCGGGTTCGTCGTCTTGCCGCGAGAAATGCAGTTGATCATCGTGCCGCGCTCGCTTTCGGTGAATGCGCTCGTCGGCAAACTTGAAAAAGAAACCGCCTCACTGCTCAGCGCCTTAGCCGCCTGCGATCCGCCGATCTGGGATCCTGAAATCTATTCGGAACCGCTGGATGGTGTCGAGGCGATCCGCTCACGAATGCAGGTGATGCAGGCCGCGCCCGTCAAGCTGCGATTGGCCGCCGCCGCTGATCTGTACGATTTTTCATCGGCCAACCCGCGCTATCACAACGATCTGGATAAACTGCAAACTCAGCCGTTATCGCGCGATACGACATAGACCCACATTGACGAATGGGCACGAAAACCAAGCGACTCGTATAGCAAGCGCGCCGGATTGCTGAGCGTCACCCAAAGCTGAGCGCCTTTCGCCCCTTTTTGGTGAAAGACATGAAGCGCGTTGCTGAGCATGGCGCGTGCGACACCTTGCCGCCGAAAAGCTGGACTGACGCTTACCTCACTGATATAGCCCAGGTTTTCATCCGTGATCGTACACAAAATCAGCCCGGCCAGCGTGTCGCCCTGATAAACCAGCGTTGTCGCTTGTGCGTCGAACGTCCCGTTTCGGCTGTTCGTCATCAGCCCTCGCATGTACTGACTCACGCCCTCAACGTTTTGCAAATCGGCGAATAAGAGATCGTCCAGCGTGCCACGATAGGCTTCCACCGAAAGCGGCGCGGCCACTTTAATCGCAGCCTCAGTCAGCGGCGCAAAGCGAAAACCGAACGGCGGACTGATCGATTCAGCATAGACCGATAAATCCCGTGTTTGCATTTCCTGACGTGGGATGCACTGCGCGCCTCTGGCCTCGAACGCCTCACGAATGCCAGGTTGATCGATAAACAGCGTGGCATTCAAATACTTGACGGCGGTTTCTGCCCACACCGATCTGACCGCGTGATCAACCAGCAGCGGCCCCACTTCGGGCGGCGAACCGGGCACGACATACAGCAGTCGAATATTCCCAACGTGATATTCTCGGTCAAATCGAATCGTGACGAAGCCAATGGCTTCACCGTCTCCTGTTGCAACCGTCGCGTTGGCGGCACCCACTCGTGAGGCGATCTGCAAGTTATTGAGCAGTGTTCGCGCACTTTCACCTGTCCGAAAGGTTCTAATCTCGTTTTGCATAGCACTTTGCAGACGATCCAGCGACGCAGTAGTGATGCCGAGCGGTTCAAGTTCGATCATGGCTTATTCCATAAAATTAAGATCGCAAACGGCTCTTGAGTGTAGCGCAAAACCCCCTAACGAGTGGGGATCGCCTTTCGGAGTTGAGTAGGATAAAATGAAACACTTAAGATACTTGTGGAGATAGGAAACATGGCGATTGCAACCCCTGGAACGGCGCTGATAGCCACTGACGCAACGCTCGATCAAATTCTGGACGCGAAAACGCCCGTCCTGATGCTTTTGTGGAACGGCGAGAGTCTACGCAGCGATTTCAAAACCGAATTCGATAAAGTGGTGACGGAACACGGCAATCGCCTGAAGATCGTCAAGATCAATACCAGCGAAAACCCCGCTGCCGCCGAACGCTTTGAAGTGAGCAAGCACCCGGTTATTGTCGGCTGGTACGATGGTACTCAGATCGCGCGCCGCAGCCGTCCCTGGGGCACGGACGTTAAGGCATTGGCCGAGCAACTGCTGACTTCACTCCCGGCAGACAGCAACCCGCCGCAAGAAGTCATCAAGGCTCACAACGCACCTATTAAAGTGACTGACGCCACCTTTCAGGAGATGGTAATCGACTCAGAATTGCCAGTTGTGGTCGATTTCTGGGCACCCTGGTGCGGCCCCTGTAAGAAGATCGCGCCCGCCCTCGAAAAACTGGCTGCCGAATTTGCCGGGCAGGTGGTCATTGCCAAAGTAAACACCGATGAAAATCCCGGACTGTCGCAGGCGTTTCGCATCGAGAGCATCCCGACATTAATGTTGGTTAAGAATAAGAAGCGCGTCCAGCAGGTGGCAGGTGCTTACCCCGAAGCCGCCATGCGTGACATGATCAAGCAGCTGATCGCGTTTGCTGCCTGAGTTCAGGCGTATCTCGCGGCGTCAAATGGGTTTATAGATATAGCATTGATACAGGGGGCTTTTGCGCCCTTGTGTTATGCTTAACCTTATCTGTCACACAGATTACCAATGACTAACAAATAACGGCTAATTTGCTGTTGCACAACAGTTTCGCATGAAAAGGAATGGACTATGCAGTCACCGCAACTGATCCCGTCACTCGAAGTGAAGTTCAAAGAGCTGTATCAGGATCATCTGGAACGCTCTCGAAAGATCGACTGGGCTTACACCGACTTTTTGCCGCTGGATGCCTATCGAAACAGCCCGGAAATGATCCCAAAGCTCTCCCCCAGCATCCTTTCGGCAGTTGAATTGGCCGTGCTGACCGAGGTGAATCTGCCCTGGTTCACGACGATCCTTTCGGCGGTCTTCAAGGGAAGCTGGAGTGTCCTCACGGACTTCATTCATACCTGGACATCCGAGGAAGACGCACACTCGCTGCTGCTCGAAGTTTATCTGTTGCTTGGCAACAACGGCGATCCGCGTGCCCGTGCGGCGCTGCGTAAACAGGTGATCCGCACCGGGCTGACGGCTACACTTGATAACGAAGTGCAGGCGCTGGTCTACACGGCCATTCAGGAGCGCGCGACACAGGTCTATTATCTCGATCTGGCTAAGCACGCCGAAAAGGAAGACGAAGGTCTGGCGCGCGTTTTGCGGCGTCTGGCGAAGGACGAATCACTGCACTACAGCTTCTACCGTGAAGCCGTCAAGCTGCACATTCAGGCCGATCCGAACTGGGTCTACCCGGTGGCCGATATTATGTTGCGTTTCGAGATGCCAGGGCGCGGTTCGCCGGGTTATCAGGAACGCGCGGATCGGGCAACTTACGACGGTATTTACGGCCCAGAGCAGTTCTTCACACAGGTGATAGATGCCCTGATTCGCTACTGGGATATTGAAAACCTGCACCCAACTTATCCCGAAGCGCGCGAAGCTCAGCGCAAGATCGTCGAACACCAGACTCGTCTGGCACGCATTGCGGCGCGACTTGCCAAGCGTCGTGAAGCACAAATGGCGGCAGGTTAAGCTATCCGCCCGACGCACGGGTAATTTTCGCAGTTCTGAACAAATCCGCACATAACCGTAACGTACCTACCTAGCTCACGCCCTGCTGATTCTGTACAATCGGCGGGCGTTTGTGTTTTATTGACCAGTGTTGAAGGTGTATTCCATGACCAATCAGACTCCAGAACCGATCCGGCTGCCCGATCCGATCCCGGAACAGGATCGCCCGGAAGGGACGATTGAGGTAAGCCGCACAACCATCTATTACCTTGTCACGGCGACGTTATTTTTCGTGGCGGGTTATATCGTGGCCTGGGCGGTATTTTCGTCTACGACAGGCGGACTTCTCAATGAGATGAAAACGGCGGCGGCGGGCGCGGCGGCAGAGGCCGTTTCGACAGGTGTTGCCCGCTTACCTGCCAATGGTGGACAGGTTGCAGCCGTCCCGACGCCGACGCGCGTCCCCAATCAAAAGATCAACATCGACAATGCCCCGTACTGGGGACCTGCTGACGCCAAAGTGACGATTGTCGAATACTCTGACTTCGAATGCCCCTATTGCGAGTACTTCTACCGGAACACCTATCCGCTGCTCAAACAGTATTACAGCACCAAAATCCGTTTTGTATTCCGCGATTTTCCACTACAAGGACATCCTAATGCGCTTCCTTCGGCGCTAGCGGCACAATGCGCCAATGAACAGGGCAAGTTCTGGGATTATCACGATCTTTTATACAACAATCAGGCGTCGCTCGATGGCGATTCCCTGATCAGTTATGCGGGCAAAATTGGGATGGACATGCCGAAATTCACGGACTGTTATAAATCCAAGAAGTATCTCAAGGCGATTAATGCCAGTATCGACGATGGTCGCACTCACTTTGTGGGTGGCACGCCAACATTTTTCATCAACGGTGAGTTCTATGAAGGTGCAGGACACTCCTTCCAGGAGTTGTCCACGCTCATCGAAAAACTACTGGCGGCTTGATTTCCTGTAAATTATGAGCCTAGGACTCAAGTTCCAGGCTCAGGTAACAAAGTCCACTAAAGTGGACTGAAATCGTAAGCGGCTGCTATTTTGTTCATTGAACATGGGATTTTAGTGCTGTTTGTTCATCGCGTCTTCGCGCTGTTGGGCGCGTTCCCGCAAAATGTCAATCGTTCGGCGAATGGTCTTTGGCCTTGAAATGCGAAAGACCATCAGCGAAAGGTTGAGCGGGAATGTGGGTTTCCAGATCGTCAGACCCCAGTCCACAACCTGCTTATCGAGCCGCGCGATCTCCGCATCCCAGCCATCACGTTCAATGGCCGATAATTTTTTGGCGACGCTCCACG
Source organism: Aggregatilineales bacterium (assembly GCA_038239365.1). GTDB lineage: Bacteria > Chloroflexota > Anaerolineae > Aggregatilineales > UBA2796 > JBBRMW01. The sequence goes on along the minus strand of JBBSEU010000007.1, from coordinate 5,597 downwards.
CATGTTGGCGTGCCCGTACCAGATCAACGTCAATGAACGCGCTCTCATGACCGCGCAGCATCCGATCCGCTTGCCCGATGAACGGCCAAAGTTGGCTGCACTCCCGTACAACTTCGCTTACCAAAGAGGCCAACACACCGTTGATCTTGTCGAAGTCACCTTCCAGCGCATCAATTTCGGCTGGACTGTTACAAATGGTCGCCGCCGCCACACCCAGATCAAGATTGATGTGTGCGTTCATGCCCAGCAGCAAGTGTTGCAGCATAATTGGCGGCCATTTCTGCGCTGCCAGAAACGAAATGCGCCATGATTCGCTGAGCGGTTGACCTTCTCGATAGGCGTTGTAGGCAGCAAGATAACGATTCGCAAAGGCCACATCAAGCAGTTCCATGCGTACCCCGTCCTCGAACTGCCCCTTTTTGATACCATACTTCACTTCCTGCGTGACGCGCCGATAGAGCGCGGCGAAAAAACCGAGACGACTGTTTTCCTTATGGGCAGTGTTGATGATCGCAGTCAGATGATGAATGACCTCATCAATATCAGCGGCTTCCATGACCATTATTAGTACCTCCCTGAGTATGCAGCGCATGATGTTCACGCTGCGTCTGAGTTAAGGCGTCCGGATGGAAAAACTGATCATAAAAATCAACATCAATATGAGTGGCCTGATAGCCGATTACTGTTCGGAAGGGCGCACTGTACGCTGGGAAGCGTCCGTAACGGCGATAGATATACTCACAATAGGCAATCGTCGCCTGAATCGCCGTTTCGCTGGGTGGATCGATGTGTTGGGTCACTGTGCCGGGTGCTTTCCACGCGCCGGAACCTTCCGTCCAGATACCTTTTGCGCCAAATTTATGATCGACATAGGCGCGCACGGCATCGGCCATTGTTGGATAGTAGGGCGGGCAGTAGGCGTGCAGCAGCGGTGAGCCGTTTTGCTCCAACCCGATGGCGTAGGGAAATGGGTAATTGCGCCCCATCAGACTCAGGATAAACGTCAGGAACGCATTCGCCCCCACATAGCGGCTGGCGATCATCGTTTCCATGCGAAAGCCAAGTGCCTGCAACCAGGCATATTCATTGCGGGCATAGTTGGCAAACCCGCCCAACCCTATCGCTTGAGTCATTAAGCCCAGGTTTTGCAGGATCATTCCCTGTTCGACGGCCACCGCCTCGGCCAGCGAAAATTCAATAGCCTGCACTGTGCCGACGTGCCCCCCTTTCAAATTATCATCCAGCGGCCCGCCCTTGCTCTTTGCAAATTTTCCGATCCCGGCGGGTTGATACCAATTGCGCTCATCGAACAGGAACAAACCCATCGCCGGATCGAACGACTCCAGCAGCGCATTGATATACACCGCCGTCATTTCGTTGACGGGCAAAAAGTAGCTACCGCCCTTCGCATAGACCGACCACTTGTTGATGTTGAAGTTCAAGCCCGGCTCAACCGGAATTTCGGTACGGCTATCGCGGATTTTGACCCGCATCTGGCGGTAAACATCGATCAGTTTACGGGCATCACTCAGGCGGATTAATTCGGCGACTTCACTGGCGGCCAAATCTTGCGGGCGCTTGAGCAAATAGGTTGCGTCATCATTGGTGACAATCACCGACACCGTGTTAATCGCATCCGGGCTGCTCACCGTTCGCCCAACAAGGCCGCCCAGCATATGTCCACCCTGGCCGCGTCCGTAAGACAGATCAGCAAGGGCACTGCCAGTGATGCCGCACGCCGCAAAAGCGAGCAGCGCCTCTTCGTCTTCGGTGAGCGATTGGGGCGGGTGCTGGCTGGCATAGGTGAATGGGCCATCACCGATTTTCATACCCACCCCAAAGCGTCGGGAGCGGCGTCCGCGCAGTGCGTCAAACAGTGAGTAGTGTTCCAATTGGCGCTCCAGCCAACTGGCAAGCGAAGGGATGGCTGACTCCTGAACAGGTTCCGGCATGATGATTGCTCTCCGGGTGATGTAGTGATTGCCCTGCCGTCATTATAGCCCGGAAAGCGTTTTGAGTCTTAATAAAAAACTGTTGTTACGCTAAACAGCAAGATAGCCCGACTGATCAATTTGACTTGCCAACAACGATCACAGTATTGACCAGTTCGCCAATCGGATCGATGCGAATGCTGATCTCATCACCTGCTTGCAGGGTGAACGTATCCGGGGGTACGACGCCCGTCCCGGTGAACAGCAGAACGCCATTCGGGAAACGTTTGGCGCGGCTCAGATAATCGATCAGATCGGCCATTGTGCGATGAATCTGGGCGGTGTTTGTTTCGCCGCTAAAGACCACCTCACCGCCGCGCCGAATGGCGATCTGGATCGTAACTTCCGGCCAAACTTTCGCGTCGGGTTGCAACCAAATGCAGGGGCCAACCGCGCACGAGCGTTCATAAACTTTGGCTTGTGGCAGATAGAGCGGGTTTTCGCCTTCGATGTCGCGCGAACTCATGTCGTTGCCAACACTGAACCCGATCACCTCGTTACGCGCGTTCAAGACCACGACCAGTTCCGGCTCTGGCACTGACCAGATCGCATCAGCGCGAATTCCGACAGGTTGCCCCGTCCCTATCACATCCGCTCCAACCGCTTTCATAAACAATTCAGGGCGTTGAGCATGATAAATACGAGTATATAGGTTGCTGTTGTTCGACTCGCGTTCACGGGCTTCTTCGCTGCGCTTGTAGGTGACGCCCGCCGCCCAAACTTCATAGTTGCCAATGGGCGGCCAGTAAAGATGGAACTGCTTGCCGAGCGACTCTCGTTTGGCCGCTAAAACACGCGGAATGATTTCACTGGCAGAGATGCTGGACAAGAGCCAGTGCAGCGATGGAATCATGAAATCATCGAGTTTGTAGACGGTATCATTGATGCACAACGCCAACGAATTTTCACTGGCGCTGTAGTTGATCAAAAACAAATTATCGGTCATTGATTCACCATCCGGTAAGTGAGGCACGTATGTTATAATAGTACGGTTGTCTGTGTAATGGAAGTCGGGTTTTGGTGTTTGTATGTCGAATATGGTAGCTAACCTCAAAAATCAATCGCGCACTGAAGCTGTCGAGGCGTATCTGAAAACCGTTCCGGGGGGGACGGCATCGCTGGCGACGCTGCACAAAGAATTTGGCGCGGACGTATCGCTGGATACTTTTGAAACGTTCCTTATCCGCCCCAAAGATGACTGGATGAAAATCGAGGATCGGACGTGGGTACGCCTGCCCGAGTCGAACCCGCGCACGGCACTCTCGGCGGCCATGACCGCGACGCGCATCCCCGATGAATGGTGGGAACCGCTGCTTGAACTGAGCGGAACACTCAAGCGCAAAGGCGCGCGGGAAGGCAGCACCGCCCGCAGCAAAGTATTGGCACGCACCTATCTGATCGAAGGTGCCGCTGCCGAATTTGGCTTGCGCGTCGAGAAGATCGAGCCATTGGTGCGTGCCGGGCGAATTGCCTCATTTGTCGATCCGGCAGGGCGTACCCGATTGCCCGTTGAAGCCATCGAAGAACTACGTGCCAACCGCGCCAAGCTGGATAATTTGCTGGCGCAGGAAAACGTCAAGATTCGTGATCTGGCGGCTTATTTTGGCGTTTCGCTCGAAGAAATCGGCAAGCGTCTGGGTAACGGGATGCGGAATCCATCAGCCAAAGTTACCTGGGGGCAAGCCGCGCGCAAGCTGTGGCCGAACGGTGATGCGCCCACGTTAGACGAATTCCGTATCCAGGCAACGCTGGCGCGTACCGAACACAAAGAGTTCGAGCGCGATTATCGGCGCGATCTGCACGATAAGAAAAAGCAGCGCCGCGACGAACGCCGCCGCAAGGAACGTACCGAGCGGGATAGCCTGCGCGCGCAACTGTTGGCGGCGTTTCCGTCGTGGCGGCACGAACGGCGCGATGTTCAGCAAATGACGCTGCACGTCGGCCCGCCCAACAGCGGCAAGACGTACCACGCCCTGCAAGCTCTCAAAGAGGCAGGCAGCGGTTGGTATCTGGCACCGCTGCGCTTGTTAGCTTTCGAGATTTATGATCGGTTGAATGCGGCAGGCGTGCCATGTAACCTGCTGACGGGCGAAGAATCGATTCAGCGCGATGGCGCATTGATCACCGCTGCGACGGTGGAAATGTTCGATCCGCATCATTCCGCGCGCTGTGTGGTGATCGATGAGGCGCATATGCTGGCTGATGCGGATCGCGGTTGGGCATGGACGCGCGCCATGATGGAAGCCCAGGCACCGGATATTCGCGTCATCACCTCTACTGCCGGGCGTGCATTAGTGGAACGGTTAGCAGTGGCGGCAGCCATGCCATTAGCTGTTCAGGAACACGCCCGCCTGACACCGATCAGCGTTGCCGATCACTACTGGACGCTGGAATCACTGCCGGATCGGACGATTCTGGTGGCGTTTTCGCGGCGAATGGTCTTGCAGCTCAAAACTTATCTTGAAAATTTCAAGCGCAAAGTATCGGTGGTCTACGGCAATTTGCCGCCCGAAGTGCGCCGCAAACAGGCGGATCGCTTCGCCAACGGTGAGACACAGATTTGTGTGGCGACTGACGCGGTGGGCATGGGCTTGAACCTGCCCGCCGATTTCGTCTGTTTCTACGAAGTGGAAAAGTTCGATGGTACAGAAGTCCGTGAACTGACCCCTGCCGAGGTTCACCAGATCGGGGGACGTGCTGGGCGCTTTGGCCTTTCACAGGGCGGAGTCGTCGGCGCGACGGATAAATTCAGCCTGCAAACCATCGAAAACCTGTTTAATATCGCGCCGCCCGAACTCACTTTCGCCCGAATCGCGCCTGAAGTCGAAGACCTGGCATTGATCCCTGGTACGTTGGCGGAGCGATTCGCACGCTGGCAGCAGTTGAGTTCGATCCCGGATGACTTGCGTGATGTGATCAAGCCCGCCGACATCAGCGAACGAGTTGCGCTTGCCGAAATGCTCAAGGATAACGAAGTCAAGCAGATTGGGTTGGATGCTGCCGTGCGAATGGTGAACGCCCCGACCCGCGAATCGACACGCACTTATTGGCGTGCCTGTGCCGAAGCGATCATCGCGGAAAAGCCAATGCCGCTGCCGCCGTCTGCACCGAACCGGATCGAGACTGGCCGCGATCTGGAATCGACGGAGCACGCTATCTCTGCTGCTGATATTTACCTCTGGCTATCGCAGCGTGCAGAATTTAGCGCCGAAGCCCCCGACGCCGATAGCGTCCGTGAACAGCGCACGATCTGGTCAATGAGTATCGACGCGGCGTTGATGCAGCGGCTCGATACGAGGGCGCGCTGTGCCCAATGTGGCCGCCCGCTGCCGATGAATCATCGTTTCTCAATCTGTGATCGGTGCTTCCGGCGTCGGCAGGGGCGCTATGGGCGTTGGTGAGACCAATGTACGTACATGTGCTTTGACTTCTTCCAGCACAACAATTTTGTAAGGCAAGGGCAGCCTAGTACGGCAACTTGCTGAGAATTCAGGGTGAGGTAGACTGATTGAATGGACAAAGAATATGTGGTCAAACTTACGCCCAAAGAACGCCAAAGGTTGTTAGCTGTTGTCAACAAAGGGCAAAACAAAGCGGCGGTCATTC
>JBBSEU010000006.1:0-47478 GCA_038239365.1 Aggregatilineales bacterium | reverse complement strand
TTGCCTGGCTGGGCCACTACCGACGGCTTAGCAAGGACTACGAATATTATCTTGACCACTCCGAAGGCATGATTTACTTGGCGTCCATTCACCGCTTACTCAAACGCCTTGCACCCGCTAGCTAATTTTCAAATGGTTTCTAAAGTCAACGGTTTGCCACTCATACAAGCCTTCCTTTCGAGTCGATATATCTATTTTATAGCTCATAACAAAAACGCCTATAGCTTGATAGGCGTTTTTGATGTTTATATGCGACTGGTAGATAATTCCATTGCTGTTTTTTACAGTCAGGAGAATTTAGAAATATGCCGAAGGAGGGATTTGAACCCTCACGGATTGCTCCACTACGCCCTGAACGTAGCGCGTCTGCCAGTTTCGCCACTTCGGCTTAATGGGCAGTATTGTAGGGGTAGCGCGTCCAACTGTCAAGGGTAGGCTATCGAATATTCTGGTGAGCAGAGCGGACTCAACATGCTGGCACGCATTTTGTTTAGCAGCAGGCTATGGACTGATGTTATGGTAGAAAAGGATTGAACCCTATGGATAACTATGATCGTTACGGAAACGAAGAACAGTCGGGCAGTACCAATTTCGGTTCGTTCGCAGCCGGAATCGCGCTTGGAGCGATGCTTGGCTCTGTCGTGACGCTGCTCACCGCCCCTCAAACTGGCGAACAGACCCGCCGCGAACTGGAAAAAGAGATTGAACGTGCCAGTGGACGACTGCGGAGCGGTGCTGAAGAGGGTCTCGATGATGGCCGTCACCGCATGGAAGATACCATCCGCAATCTGGAACGTGAAATCAAGACACTGCGTGACCGCGTAGACAACCGTTAGTCGTACATTTCAACCCGGATACCAAACGACGCGCGGATCACTTTCCGCGCGTTTGTATTCCCAGGCGGAGTCGATCAACTTTGGCAAGTCGTAGTCTGGCTGCCAGTTCAATAGAAACCTGGCTTTATTATTATCAAGCCAGGTTGAATGATAAGGTGTTTCCACACCAACCGTTGGTAAGCCGCGTGTCTGGGATAGATAACGCCCCATTTCTCCATAATCGACTGGTTCATTCATACAAATATTGAAAGTTTGCTGATGCGCGCCGGGCGCATCAATGGCGCTGAACACAGCACTGATCAGGTCTTCGACATGCACGAAATTGCGTTTGATCGGTTTGCGTTGTGCATCCAGCATAACTGGAATCGTCCCAGCTTTCAGGTATTCATCAGCCTGCGCCGCACCTACCAGATCGCGCCAGCGGGGGCCTCCAAATACATCCTCGCCAAATGAAAGCTGATACTTGAAATCATCCTTTTCCATGATCCAGGGCGCACGCAGACAACAGCCATTCAAATTATATTGAATGTAGTATTGTTCCAGCATCACTTCCTCAAGTACTTTGGAGAGCGCATAACAACCCGGATAGGCGCTGTGAGGATGTTCTTCGGTAGTGGGGATGGAACGCTCATAAAAAAAGTGACCGATTCCGGCATCCCCGCCAATCAGGATGAACTGCTCAAAAGTGCTGCTTTTGCGCGCCGCTTCGAGCAGCCAGAACATGCCTTTCACGGCCACGTCCATGATCTGATCGGGTGTTTCCTTGCAAGTCGCCAGATGCAGCACATGCGTTACATCGGCAATCGCCTGTTCAACAGTGCTGGCATTTTCTATTGAACCGCGTATCACCTCCAGCCGATCATGTGCTTCAAGCTGCCGATGGTGGCATAACGCACGCACGATAAAACCATCAAAACGGCGGTCATCGAAAACACGACGGAGAAAAGTTTGACCGACTTTCCCGGTTGCGCCCGTCACTAAGATGCGCTTCATGTTATTCAAATCCTCTTATAAGAAATCAGCAGGATACGGTGCAAAGGGCGTATAGTTTGCGATTCGTGCATTCAGCGTTGGCATATCGAACACGCCTGCCGGCCAGGGCGTCGATTTAACCGTCCAGATCGGCGGATTGCCGTACTGAAACTGCCCAATCGAGAAGAAGTCGAGCGGCGGCCAGTGGTAATCTGCGCCGAGCATAGCCGCTGTTGGGTAGGTTGGTCCACCGCCATAACCCACTTTCTGCCCCTGATTGAGATGATAGCGAACCATGCGTTCACTGAAAAAAAGTATTGGATTGAACGGGCAAATATTGGAGAAGGGCTGCATCGGTTTGTAATCACTCAGGATGCGGCGGCTGCTGTTGCGCGGTAAATGACTGTCACCGCTCAACAGGTGAATTTCCATATGCAGGTGATCGTTACTTGTTTCGCCAAACGGACGCCCGCTGATGCCAATCGTTTGTCCGGCTTTCACGACATCGTGCCGTTTGACAACGCTGTTATCGGACAGGTGGCCGTAGGCGACGAGTACGTTTGATAACATGCGCCGCCCCTGGCTATCGCGCACCGAATCCGGCAAAAACGGCCATAAAATGATCGATTTATCGTTTGCATTGCCCAAAAATTGCCAGTTTTCCTGTGTACCCACGATTACACCATCGCCAACGGCCAACAGCGGCGTACCCAGCGGCACGATATGATCCAGCCCGTTGTGCATCCCACATACGTTGCTGTAATAGGCACGCCAGTTCCCAAACGCAAACGAATTTGGCCCAAAGCCATTTACAGGCATACGACTTAACCGCGCAAAGCCGGGGTTAGTGGGCAGCACATCGAATGGATCGGGCAGGCCAAGTTTTTGCCGTTGCGCCTGAAAGTCGTAGTAGCCCTGTGGAATCGAATAGGCTGTAAGTCCGGCCAGATAACTATCCAGATCGGTAGCTGATCCGGTTGCGCCAGTGCTTTGTGGCGGGGCTGATCCCTGAAAAGTTACTAACCAGGCGGCCACGTAACCCGTGTTGCCACCTGGGGTACGAACATTGACCCACTGGTTTTGCTGTTGAGTCGTGCCGATCTTCGCGGCTACGCTGGAGTCACTTTCGATTGGCGTCAGAACGGCATCGCTTTGCACCGTTTCGATCTTATTGTCCGGGTTCGCAGAAATGGCAGGCGAACTCCGAATATTGAGTGTCTGCCCAATCGGAACGAGCAGTTTGGCGAGAGTCGTGGTCGTAACGGCAGCGGCGGGCGGCCCAATGACCGGCGCGGGTGGCAATGTGGTCTGCACTGGCGGGTTAGTCTGAGTGGATTGGACGGGTTGTGTCGTCTGTGAAGTGGTATCAGCGGGTTGCAAATCGACAAAACTGGCTAATACATAACCTTTTGTTCCGTCCGGTGCCTGCACTTGCAGCCAGTCGCCTGCCGTCCCAATAATCTGGATGGTTGTGCCTTTAGGGATCGTTTGCAGCGGTGGGTTATTGGTGCTTGGATCGCCGCGCAAATTTAAGTTCTGTTTGGTTGTACCCGTTGCCACGTTTCGGACTCCTGATGAGCTGCTGATTGGCTCTCATTATCATCCGAAATCCGAAAAATGCACGCCGGGTCAATTCTCTACACGTGGCAAACCGATCCCGAATGTGCTGCCCTGGCCGCTCACGCTGCGAACCCAGACGCGCCCGCCGTGCTGCTCGGCCACCTGCTTAACAAGGCTCAAGCCCAGGCCAGTCCCGCTGATGTTTTCCGCGCCGGGTTGATGCGCCCGGTAAAATGGCTCAAAGAGGTGTACTTGTTTTTCGGCGGGGATGCCCAGTCCGTTATCCTCAACTTCAACTTGCACTTCGTCTGCCAATTCCTGGATTCTGACCTGAATCGTGCCACCTACCGGCGTGTATTTCATGGCATTCGAGACCAGATTGACAATTGCTTCGCGGAGTGGTTGTGCATAGCCGCGAATGTAATGGATTTCGGGCGGCGGCGAAAAGATCAGTTTTTGCTGATTGGTGAACCCCTGTAATTGTGCCGCATCAACCACCTGCTGCACGATGTTCTCGATCTCAATAGTTTGTGCCCCCTGCTGAATCATGGCGTCGATTCGTCCGGGCGTCAGAATATCTTCGATCAAGGCTTGCATCTGGTTCAAGCCGCGCTCTGCCAGATGCAGCAGTTGGTATTCACTTTCGCTTAAGCGGTCCGAATGCAAATCTTCGGTGAGCATTGAAATACTGTTCAATGCAATCGTCAGCGGATTACGCAGATCATGTGAGGCCATGCTGAGCATCAGCGTTTTGGCTTGTTCCAACGATTTGATTTGTTCGTACAGCCGGGCATTTTCAATTGCAATCACGGCGTGCATCCCGATCCCTTCGACAGCCTGCACCTGTTCACTGCTGAAGGTACGCGGCGTGTTGGACAACGCATACAACACGCCCCGAACCGCATTTCTGTGATTGATCGGCACGCCGATATATGCGCCGATACTGGCTTGCCAAAGCGCCTGATGCTTATCGTCGGCTACCTGACTAACATCATTGATGATCAGGGTTTCCCCTTTTGCCAGGATGTGGTGCATTGGCCCATCGGTTAGCAGCCGTTGTGCTTCGGGGCGCACGCCATCCGAAAACAGGAATAATGGGCCGTCATCCAATACGACTCCCGTCCAGTCAAATTCACCTAACAGTGCCGTTGAGCGCACCACTTTTTCAAGGGTGCTGGAAAGTTCCAAGCCCTCATTGATCGCGGCCACGACACTCTGCATCGCCTGTAACTGTTCTGCCAGTCGGATCGCCCGCGATTCACTGCGACGAATACGAAGGACAGTCCCGATACGTGCAACTAATTCACGGTCATCTCGAATCGGCTTCGAGATGTATTCGTCTGCACCCATTTGCAGACCCTTCACGACATTGGCGCTGTGCCCAAAAGCGGTTAGGAAAATGACGGGGATACTGCGCGTCAGGCTTTCGCTTTTCAACTGCTGCAAAACGGCCAGGCCGTCCATATCGGGCATCGAAATATCAAGCAGGATCAAATCGGGCTGGTGGCTGCGCGCCATTTCAAGGCTGCGGCTGCCGCTGGTTGCGGTGAACACACGATAGCCCTGATCCTCCAGAATATCACCGACGAGCAGCAGATCAGTCGGGTCATCGTCTACAATCAAAATGTTCGTCATAGAGTCCTCGACGCTTTAATTTGGTGTCCCCCTTCATGCTATATTGACTGCCTTCCAGAAGTTCGTTGAGTAGCCACGAGGGAGAATTGAGCAGCTTTGAGTAGATTCCTATAGCTATAGTTGTGCCACAACTGATTTTAGGCAAGAAAAAAGTTGTCTCGATTGTGTAACAGATTAGCTGAGCTAGCGTAAAAACCGCCGCCGCGTTACTCTCCGCACGACCTACAAACACCCATCAACGCGAGGACGTGTAATGTTAAAGTCTCATAATTGCGGTGAATTGCGCCCCGATCAGGCCGGGCAAACGGTGACACTTGCCGGTTGGGTGAATACCCGACGCGATCAGGGCGGGTTAGTTTTCATTGATCTGCGTGACCGTTGGGGGCTTACCCAGGTCACGATCAACGCCCAGAGCGCACCTGACGCGCACAAGGCCGCCGCCGATATTCGCGGTGAATTCGTGATCCAGGTCAAAGGCATTGTGCGCGCCCGCCCTGCCGATATGATCAATCCGAAAATGGCGACGGGCGGGATCGAAATCGAGGCGACTGAGATTCAGGTTTTGAATGCGGCGCGGACAACACCCTTCGTCATCAACAAGGATGATAAGGTAGATGAATCGATCCGTATGAAGTACCGTTATCTCGATCTGCGGCGGGCACGGATGCAGCGTAATATTCTGCTGCGCGGGCGTGTGACCCAGTTCATCCGCAGCTATCTGTATGAACGCGGCTTCATTGAGATTGAAACGCCGATCTTGTTCAAAACGACACCCGAAGGCGCGCGCGATTATCTGGTGCCAAGTCGTGTACATCCGGGCAAATTCTATGCGCTGCCACAAAGCCCGCAGCAGTTGAAGCAACTGCTCATGGTGGCCGGGTACGAACGCTATTTCCAGATCGCGCGCTGCTTCCGCGATGAAGACCAGCGCGGGGATCGTCAGCCGGAGTTCACACAGCTTGACCTGGAAATGAGCTTTGTCGAGCGTGATGATGTGATGAACCTGATCGAAGGGCTGATGACAGCCATCGTTGAGCAGGTCTCGGATCGGGAACTGGTCACGAAGCCGTTTCCGCGCATGACCCACAAGGAAGCAATGGAGCGTTACGGCTGCGATAAGCCCGATCTGCGCTATGGCCTCGAAATTGTGGACATCAGCGACATTGCGGGCAAAACGGGGTTCAAGGTGTTCGCGGATAACGTCACAGAGGGCAAGCCAGTACGGGCGATTCGTGTTCCCGGCGCAGGCGATTACAGCCGCAAGCAGTTGACCGAACTGGAAGACCTTGCCAAAAGTGCCGGGGCGAAGGGTCTGGCCTGGATGGTCATTGAGCCGGGCGAAAACGGCCAGGTACGTTCACCCATCGGCAAATTTTTCAACGTGGAACAGCTTGTCGCATTGATTGACCGGATGGACGCCAAACCGGGCGATCTGCTCTTGTTCGCCTCGGATACGCACGCCATTGTATGCAGCACACTGGATGCCATCCGGCGCGAATTTGGCGAACGACTCGGTTTGGCCGATCCGAAAAAAGTGGCGTTTGGCTGGGTGATCGACTTCCCGCTGTTTGAGTGGAATGCCGACGAAAACCGCTGGGATCCGAGCCACCACCTGTTCACCTCACCGATGCGTGAAGATATTCCGCTGCTCGATACCGAACCCGGCAAAGTGCGCGGCCAGCAGTACGATCTGGCCTGCAACGGTTATGAAGTGGCAGGCGGCAGCATCCGTATCCATGATCGCTCGCTGCAAGAGAAAATCTTTGGACTGATCGGGCTGGACGTGGAAGACGCTAAACAACGTTTCGGCCATATGCTGGAAGCCTTTGAGTATGGCACGCCGCCGCATGGGGGCATGGCACCTGGCATCGACCGACTGGTGATGCTGCTTTCCGGTGAGTCGAATATCCGTGAGGTGATCGCTTTCCCCAAGAATCAGCAGGCATCGGATGTGATGGCCGGTGCGCCATCGGAAGCCGATGCGCGACAGCTAGACGATTTGAGTATCGCCGTCACGCGACACGAGGAATAAGATCGGGTCGATATTAGCCCTCATCCCCTGTCCCCTTCCCCGCGAAGGAAGGGGAATCATGCCCGGAAATCCGTGTGTTAAACCCCTCTCCCAGGGGAGAGGGGTTGGGGTGAGGGCTTTTTAGGCGACTGGCAAATGCAGCGTAAAGGTGCTGCCTACCCCAACTTCGCTGTTGACCGTCACTTCGCCGCCGTGCAGCGCCATGATCGCCTTGACAATTGCCAGCCCCGATCCAGTGCCCTGATCTTCGTAATGCTCTCGATTGATCTGATAGAAGCTGTCGAATATCTGGTCAAGTTGATCAGCAGGGACGCCGCGCCCCTGATCGGTTACGTGAATCATGACTTTATGCCCATCGCTTTGCACGTTTAACTGTACCGAACGCCCCGGAATATCGGTGAACTTGATGGCGTTGTCTACCAGGCGCGCGATTGCAGCCTGCAAATATTCAGGATCACCCACAAACGGCGGCAGATTATCCGGGAAGGGATCATCGATTATCAACGTCAGGTTCTTTGCCGCCGCGCGCTCCTCGGCATGGGTTAGCACCTCAAACAAAATCGGTGCTAAATCGAGTATAAGTGTGTGGCGATAGTTATACGACGATTGCGCTTCACCCGTTTCGAGTTCCACCAGCAGCATGAAGTCTTCGACAAGCTGACGCAGTCGTTTGGCACCCATATTGATCCCGTTCAGGAACAGCCGGAGTTCATCTTCCGAAAGCGACGCCGGATCGGTGTTGATCATATCCGCGTAGGCGATCACAGGCGTGAGCGGCGTCCGAAACTCGTGGTTCAGGATGGTCAGGATGTTGCGTTTGATCTCCCTGATCTGCGTCGCGCGGACGTTGGCAAGGTCGGCGCGGCGCTTCAGTTTGGCGCGGATGACCAGCAGCAGTTCTTCGATCTTGGGTGGCTTGGTCAGGTAGTCATCAACACCCGCGATCATGCCGCGTCGCACATCGTTCTTTTCGGACATGGCGGTAAGGAAAATGAATGGAATTTCCGTCCAGTTTTGCTCCTGCCGAACGGCATCCAGCAGCCCATAACCGTCCATGCGCGGCATCGAAATATCCGAGACGATCAGGCTCGGAAGCTGCGGCGCATTGGTCAAAACATCCAGTGCATCCAGGCCGCTGGACGCATTCAACACATTGTAGTCGGCCATTTCCAGAATATCGGAAATGCCAGCCAATAAATTTTCATCATCTTCCACCACCAGAATGGTTGGACGAGTCAGGTGAGCATTCATCGGAAATTCAGTCTCCATCAACTTTGTGAAAGTACGTAGGGCAGCGTAAAGGAAAAGGTGCTGCCTGCGCCGGGCGTGCTGTCTACGCTGAGTGTGCCACCATGTAGCAGCACGATTTCCTTGCAAATTGCCAGTCCGAGTCCAGTGCCCGGCACAGTTCCGTTTTTGACATTGACGCCCCGGTAAAAACGGTCAAAAATATAGGGCAGATCATCCGAGTTGATCCCAATCCCGTTATCATGTACATCAATCTGAATATGATTTGCAAATTGTTGTGCAGAAACGGTGATGGTGCCGTTCTCTGGCGTGTAATGAAGCGCGTTGCCGATCAGATTGATCAGTACCTGTGTTAGTTGATCGCGGTCTCCATCAATGACAGGTAGCTTCTCAACCGGGGGCGAATAGCTGAGTTGCAGTTGTTTGGCCTCAGCCTGGGGCAGGTTCGCCTCGATCAGGGCTTCGATCAGTTGATCGATATCAATGGCTTCATGCTGCCGCTGTCCGCGCTGGTCGAGCCGCGACAAATCGAGCAGATCGCTGATCAGGCGTTCCAGGCGGTTGGCTTCACTCTCCATGATGGCCTGATAGGCGGCGCGTTTTTCAGGCCGCCCGGTTTGCAAAAGCTGCAAATACAACTTGATATTGGAGAGCGGCGTTCGCAGTTCATGGGACACATTCGAGACAAACTGCGTTTTCAGGCGATCTATCTCCTGCAAGTAGGTGATGTCGCGTAACACGATCACCGCGCCAACATCCTGGTTCGACTCCTTGACTTTGGCGGCTTTGGCTTGCAAGGCGGTTGTGCCATGTTCAAAAATCACGGTCTGAACGTCTTTATCGCCGTTAATCAGATGATGCACCAATTCGATAATTTGCTCCAGCAAAGAGCCTTTCTGAGTGCCATAAATGGTCGCCGTATCGCGCAGGATGGCTTCGGCCACCGGGTTCGCAGTGATCATTTGGCCGGTCAGATCAGTCATAATGACCGCGTCAGCAACGGACTGCAAAATGGCCTCAGTATGCTCCTTTTCAACCCGCAGTTGAAGGGTTGCGCTCAGGATACGCGCGTCCAGGTCAAGCATTTGGGCGCGTACCATCTCGAACAGGCGCACATTGCTGATCGTGACCGCGATCTGGGCAGAGAGCGGCTCCAGCACATCCAGTTCTTCGGCAGCGATCAGGCCAAAGCGTTCGACGTTCAGGATGCCGATCACTTCTTCGGCCAGGATGAGCGGTACGGCTAGTTCATACCAACCATCGGCGGCGTGAGTGTGACCGTTAACCATCATCGACAATGTGGGTTGATTGCGTCTCAGGCTGGGATTGCCTTCAAGAAAGGCCGTTCGTGCCGCACTGTCCAGCGTCACGCTGCTTCGTGCTTCGGGCACATTCATTTTTTGGCGATTCACCAGCATTGAGTACAGGTTGAGCGTATCATTTTCAACCAGCAGCAAACTGATCGCGTGATAATTGAACTCGTCAAAAAGTGGGCGTGAAATGCCTTCCATGAGCGGCCCCAGAGTCAGGATCGAAGTTGCGACACGGCCTACCTCGTTGACCAGCCGCAGTTGGTCAAGCCGCCGCCGGGTTTCGGCAAACAAACGCGCGTTTTCGATGGCGAGTGCCGCCTGCACACCAAACAGCCGAAGTTGTTCCAGGTCATTGCTATCGAATCGCTGATCATTTTTGGTATCGACCAACAACAGCGCGCCGACGGCATGATTTCCCCGCAAAATGGGCACTCCCAAAAACGAACGGGCCTGTGTAATCTGCAAAAATAGCGGGCTCACTTCATTCGAGATACGCGCATGGTTCACATAGGCTGGGTGGCGTTCACGAATGATACGCGCCGCTACCGAGGTTTCATTTGAGAGTTCGCGCCGACTGCCGTAGAATGCCTCTGCACCTACCCCAATCGCCGCCATACCGACGATTTCATTCCCTTCGACCAACCACAAGTACGCGCCCTGTACCCCAAAAATCGGCGCGCTTTGCTGACAAATCAATTCCAATAACTCGGCTTCATCCAGCGTTGCGCCGAGTGCGACACCCATCAGGATCAAATCATCGGCAATTCGTTCGCGCTGCGACATGCGCCGAAACAACTGTGCTTTTTCGATGGCATCGGCAAATTGTGTCGCCAGTGTTTGAACGACGCTCAGATCGTCTTCCGTATAATCATAAGGCGTCTGGCTCATCACATGCAGCACACCAAATACCTGATCGCGGCGGAACAGCGGAGCGCCAATGTAGCAGCCCACATCCGGGTAATAAGCGGCAGTGCCATCCCAAAGACGATTCTGTGCTGTATCCGGGATGAACAGCGGCCCCCAGGTTCGGACGATCTCCTGGGCAATGGGCAGCATCTGAATGGGCGTGAATAGCGTGCTGTTTTCTTCATCAGCCCGATCCGCAATTTGATAGCGCGTGTTTTCGACAAACGAAACGGTAGCGACGTGAAAAGGCATCACGTCGTTCAACAGATCAAAGATGATCTCAAAGGCTTCTACCGGGTCAGGCGTAGCGATCAGCACCAGCGAGACCTGTTGTAACATTTCGGCACGTATCCGCCGCTTTTGTTCCGCAGCACGCAGCACAGCGTTATCCAGTCCAATCGCAAGCTGCTGCGAAATGCCATGCAGCAAGGTGAGCAGGGTCGGGTTAAAGCTGCGGACTTTATCGCTCAGAATTTGCAGAACGCCAACGCTGTTTCCGCGCGCGATGAGTGGCAGCGTGATCCCCGAAAGCGCGCCAACGGCCATCATACGTTGGCCGTATTCGGCACTCTGAGTAGCGTCGGGGGTGACGATCATCAGGCCAGTGCGGAAGGCTTTACCTGCGATACTTGTTTCCGTATATAACTGCTGCGCCGGGTGCAGGTTGCTTTCCGGCAAAATTTGCTGACCGAGGCAACGCAGTGGATGAGTCGCGCTCTGGGCATGATAGATGACTACCGATTCCATGCCTGTCAGTGAAAGGATGCGCTCAACGGTGATTGAGAGAATGTCTTCCATGCGTAGCGCGGCACTGATCCGAGTGGCAATGTCCGCCAGTTCGATCAGGTGCAGTTGTTCGCCAGTTAGTGAGGGGGCTTCGGTCATAATTTGGCGCATACTCAGTACAAACGGTCAGGGATAGCAAACTTGGACGTTAGTTTAGCATAGTTTGTATGGGTCTATACCGATGCAAACCCGTCTGGCAGGCTATGATTGGGCGGTTGGAATAGGTTTGTTAGATTGATCATTCCTGGCACTCCGGGGCGAGTCGCTCCCAAATATAGGACTGTGTTGCGGTGTAATCACCATCAGCACGTTGTATCTAGGGTTACTTCGACCAGCCGCAGTTCACCCCTGAACCCACCAAGTGGATGGTAGTAGCTGATAACGACGATGCGTCCATCAGTCGACGCCAATTCGGGATGCTGGCGGCCTGCGTAATCTATACCGTCAACGGGCTGCCGACCCGAAAAGGCGGCAACTGGATCACTCCACTCGCCCTGCGGCTGCTCGGCAGTCTGCATCAAAATCCGATTCGACATCGCTTCGCTGTGAACGGCCAGATAACGCCTGAGATAAATGTTGTAGGAGACAGAAACATCGCCGGGAATATTGCTTAGAACTCCCGCTGATTGCTTCACATCGCGCACCCAATCGTCTCCGTTCCAGAATTTGTAGGCGCTTCGCGTATGAACCATGTTGAGCGGCACACGGGCGACGCCAAATGATTGATTTTTCGTCCAGTCGTCGAGTTTGCCATATAAATACAGGTCAGAGCCACCAATAAACGCGCTGGCAAACATGGGGTCTGGGGTCGTAAACAGCAAGCCTGGATCACGAATGGCTGTTGTTTTTCCACTGCCGATCTCGGCAATACCGGTCCCGATGAATTCGTAGTTCAGTGTGCCGGGTTTCACCTTCAGTCTGAGATAAAAAATGATGCCACTTTGATCGGTATCAGGAATTACGCTGACCGGCCAGAGCGCGATCCGCTCGTTATCTTTGGCGTGACTGTCGTTATACTGCTGTTCTTCGGGCGTAAAGGCAAGAAGCGGAAATGGTGCGCCGTTCGCATCAAGCGGTTCACTTACATTCAGTGGCGCATTCAACGTGCCCAATGCCGCCGTACTGGAGCGCAGATTCGTTCCATCCGTTGATCTGGGAGTGAACAGTGTATCGCCAAATGTCCATAAGATTTTATTGCCAATAAGTCCGGTTGCACCACCATCGCGCGCTGTAACCGATACAGGTGCCGTAACGGTACCCAGATCACGAGTTGAGGCAACGTGGAACTGACAGGCAGTCTGTTGTGAATGAGCCGCGGTGAAACTCAATGATAGGGTCAGCATGAAAAGTGCAACACACAGCCAAATGCGCGGCTGCTTAGCCATATTCGCCATCAATTTATTGACGGATTGTGTCATAATTTCAACAAAATTCTGCGTGGTCAGGACGTGCCCGGCGGCAGCCAGCCAAATGGGGCTTCATCGAGGGCGTCTTCCTCGTGATCGGCCACTGCTGCCGAAGGAATCAAGGTCTGTTTGGCCGCCGCGCGACCAACTGACCGTAATTGAGGCGCGCGGATCAAACGGTTGTGGGTGGTATCGGCGTTGAGCGCCAGCCGTGCAATGCCCCGCGCCACAATATCGACTGAGATAGGCGCGATTCCGCCTACCGCAAAACTGAACGGCGGCAGCCAGCGCAGGATCGAGAGCAGAAGGTAAGACGGGTTGCGGCGTTGGCCGGGTGCGAACATCGGTGGCGCGCGAACAATCGTCCAATTAAGGCCCGTTTTTCTCAAGTAATCTTCGGCTTCGCGCTTGCTGTCAATGTAGCCACTGTGTAAACCGGGCAATGCTGAAATCGTGCTGAGCAGAATCAAATGAGGCACACCATCACCGACGGCCATCTGTGCGACATTGCGCGCCGAAACGAAATTGAGGTGGCGAAACGTGAGGCCGCGCTTTGGATCGGGTTTGAGGCCGCCGATCAGGTGAATCACAACATTATGGCCGCGCGCCCGCCCTTTCAGACTGCCCGGATTCCAGACATCGCCCTGTACCCAGTTCACCCGTCCGCGCAGTACACCGAGTTTTTCTTCCGCGCCGGGACGCACTAAGGCGGTTACTTCGGCATCTTCTTCGAGCAGCGAACGCACTACCCGGTAGCCGAGAAAGCCCGTCCCGCCAGTGACGAATACACGCCTGGGCATCGCGGCTAGGTCAAATCCCAGTTTTGCATCTGCGCTATCAGCGGATAGGCAGTCATGTCAAGTTGGATGGGCGTAATCGAGACATAGCCATCATGCACCGCCTTAATATCCGTACCCACTTCCTCGTATTTGCCCGTCGGTTCCATGCCGCCGATCCAGTAGTAGGGGCGGCCACCTGGATCAACGCGCGGCACGAGTTCATCACGATACACGCGCACGCCCAGCCGCGTAACCTGGGTACCTTTGATCGCGTCGGCACTCAGGTTCGGGATGTTCACGCTCAGGATCGTCATGGGCGGCAAACCATGATCAATCACCTGTCGCACGATGCGTTTGGCTGCTTCCGCCGATGCG
Source organism: Aggregatilineales bacterium (assembly GCA_038239365.1). GTDB lineage: Bacteria > Chloroflexota > Anaerolineae > Aggregatilineales > UBA2796 > JBBRMW01. The sequence goes on along the minus strand of JBBSEU010000006.1, from coordinate 33,630 downwards.
CCGTAATCGGCATCCAATGAACGGTTTTCAAGCGAAAAAGCGACACCCGGCTTGCCAAAAATTGCGCCCTCAAAAGTGCAGGCAATCGTGCCGCTGTAAGTAATGTCCTGCCCCAAATTCGCGCCGCGATTGATACCAGACACCACCAGATCAATCGGCTCTTTGATGAATCCCAACAGTGCGACGGCCACGCAATCTGCCGGAGCGCCATCTGTCGAGTAGGCCAGCGTGCCATCGGCCAGATGAACCGGGTTGATCCGCAGCGGTTTGGTGAGGGTTTTACGGTGGCCGTTGGCGCTCTGGTTTTCTTCGGGGCCAATGACCGTCACCATCCCGAATTCGCGCATCGCCTGTGCCAGTGCCAGCAATCCCGGTGCGAGAATGCCATCGTCGTTGGATACTAAAATGTGCATTTGAGTTCAGTTATGCTTTCATCTTATTCAATTCGATCAATCGATCCCCGCATTCCTGCCCAAACTTTTGAAAAGTGCGAATCGCTTCGGTCACGTTCAATTTGGCGCTGGACTCAACGTAAAATTTCTGCGCGTTGGCCTCAAGCCGAATCGCTTTGGCAATCGCCCCCGAACGATCCGACGGGATTTCGCTGGCTTGTGGCTCATAATCGCTCATCTCTAAACCCGTGATCGGCTCCAGCACCATTTCGGTGACGTATTCCTGTCGAACCTGAGCCATACGGCTTTTGCGTTTGGCATAGCGCCGCGCGTAATCGGCAAAAGTATCATCGAAAGACGCCACACTGTCGTAATAGTGCTGCATCTTCCCTTCCAATTCGATGGCAAAGGCCATGATCGAGCCGTAGCTGTTCAGTGACATAACATTTTCTCCTTAAATAATCGCGTTATGGCATCCAGTATAACAAACTGTCCTGATCGCTTTTTTGCGTGCCAATCTTAATCAGCGCCGGATTGTTCACTCCAACAGCATAAAGCTGGCCGCCATCACGTTCCGAACGAAATAAAATATACTTCCCATCCGGCGACCACGCGCCACTCATCGCTTTCAGCCCCGGATCGACCAATCGACTCGGCGGCGCACGGCCCTCTACATCCAAAATGAAAATTTGCGATCCCAGGATCAACCCCGGAAAGCCATCCAGCTTGGTGAAGGCGATTTGTTTGCCATCGGGTGACCAGCGCGGGCGCAAGCAGTAATCGCCCATCTCCGTTGTGGTCAACTGGCGGGCATTCGAGCCATCGGCGTTGATCACGAACACCTGTCGTTTGTGGTTGCCTGTCTCGGCCTGATAGGCGATGCGTTTGCCGTCCGGCGACCAACTGGCGCGTGTCAGACCTGTACCCTCTGCCCCGATCTTGACCGGGTTTGAGCCGTCCGCATTCACGATGTACAGGTTTGTCTCCGCGCCAAAGATGATCTGTTTGCCATCCGGCGACCAGGACGGCGCAAGGCTTTTGAGCGGAAAATCGGTCAGCAGTTGGTGCAGACCCGCTCCATCCGCGTTGATAAGGTACGCCTTCTCGTCGGACTGAAAGGCGATCTGTTTGCCATCCGGCGAAAAAGCCGGATCGCTGGCCGCTTTGGGCAGATCGGTCAGCTTGTGCGGCGTCGAACCGTCGGCGCTGCTCACATAAACCTGACCATTCCAGGTGTAGGTGATCGTCCCGCGCAGGTTACCCGCCGCCCCTGATGACGCTATCGTATCTTTGCCCGGTGCGCGAACCGTCACCACCGCGACGGCGAAAATGATCAGGGTGATCAGGATCAGGCAGCCGCTCAGGATGAGCAAACGACGTTTCATGACTAACCTGATCCCGTTAACCGCTCGATTAGAACCAACGCTCAATCACGACTTTGCGATCCGTGAAGAAGTTGATCGCGTCCGGCCCCTGACCGTGCAAATCACCAAAGAACGAGTCTTTCATACCGCCAAATGGGAAGGACGCAATCGGCGCGGCCACACCCACGTTGACGCCGATGTTGCCCGCCCGTACCCGGTAGCGGAAATCACGCGCCCAACGTCCATTTTGGGTGAAGATCGACGCGGCATTCCCGTAGCGGCTGGTATCAATCGTGTCCAGCGCCGACTCGAAATCCGGGACGTGCATCACGCTCAGCACAGGTCCAAAAATTTCTTCACGTGCCAGACTCATATCCGCCTTGACATTATCGAAAACGGTGGGTGCGATGAAGTTGCCGTTCGGGTGATCCTTGACCTGCACCGAGCGACCATCCAGCAGCAGACTCGCGCCTTCGCCAGCGCCGCGTTCAATTGCCGTGCAAATGCGATCCATTGCCTGCCGGGAAACGACTGGCCCCATCTGCGACGTTTCATCCAGCCCATAGCCGACTTTCAGCTTTGAGGCGCGTTCAACCAGACCATCACGCAGTGGTTCGTAAATATCGCCAACCGCCAGCAGCACCGATCCGGCCAGACAGCGTTGACCCGCACACCCATAGGCCGAGCCAAGCACCGCGCCAAGCGTTTTGTTCAGTTCGGCGTCGGGCATCACCGCCATGAAATTCTTTGCGCCGCCCTGTGCCTGTACACGCTTGCCATTGCGAGTCGCACGTTCGTAGATCAGCTTGCCGACGCGCGTTGACCCGACGAACGATATGGCGCGTACCTGCGGGTGATCGATCAGCGCATTCACGACTTCTTCATCGCCGGTGACCATGTTCACTACCCCATCGGGCAGTTCACACTGATCGAGCAGATTGAAGATAAATTCCTGGGCAAGCGGCGTTAGCGGCGAAGGCTTGACCACATACGTATTGCCACAGGCAACAGCGACAGGCAAAAACCAGAGCGGCACCATCGCCGGAAAATTGAATGGGTTGACCGAGACGCATACCCCCAATGGTTGACGGATGGCAGTTTCATCAATCCCCTGTGCCACATCTTCCAGGTTGTAGCCCATCATCTGGGTTGGGATACCCGCCGCCAGTTCGACGTTTTCAATCGAGCGGCGCACCTCGGCACGCGCTTCGTCAATCGTCTTGCCGTTTTCCTTCACGACGATCTGAGAGAGTTCTTCGAAATGTTCTTCCATCAAATTCTTGAAGCGGAACATGGAACGGGCGCGCGTATAGGGCGGCGTCTCGCGCCATTCCTGAAAGGCCTCATGCGCGGCTGCGACAGCCCGATCCACGTCTTTGGCGTTGGAAAGCGGCGCGTTCGCCAGCACTTCCTGCGTGGCCGGGTTGATCACCGGCTGCACGCGCGTCGAGTCGGCTGTCACCCATTGTCCATTAATATAGTTTTTGATCGTTCGCTCGGCCATTTCAGTACCCTTTAAGCATGATTCGTGTGCAATTCAGCACAAATAATACATCAACTGAACAACTTCCCGCAATGGGTTTGAATCGTGTACAATTGGCGCTCAGGATTCATTTATATCTGCCCCGGTGATCTCATGGATAAACGAAACGTCCTGATTCGCGTTGATAATCGAACGCGCCTGATGTCGGCAGTGCTTGCCGCAACCAACTACCCCGATAAGTCGCAGGAGCGCCAGAAGCACGGTATCCCCTTGCACGCACGCGGCACCCGCAAACTGATCGCAGACTATGCACATCACCCGGCAGTGAACGCGCTGCAAGTGCTGCTCGATCAGAATGTGCCACTCAGTTCGATCTTCAGCTACGCGCTGCGCCTTTCGTGGCCGAACCTGGAAACCGATGAGCCGCCGCGTTGGGTGCCGCCGCGCTGGAATGAGCATCTCAAGCATTTTTATGAACTGACCCATTTAGAGCAGTGGTGGGCAGATGAAGATGAAAACTGGCAAACACCCGTCCGCCACCTGACCGATATTTTTTCGAAGGTGGACTTTTATAGCTTTTTGCAGCCGTTTTTCGGCTTTGTGCCAGAGACTTTCGTCTTTATCCCGAACATCAGCTTTCCAGAGGATCAAAACATTCGGCTGCGCGTCGGCGCGGAACTGATCGCGCTGGTGCCGCCGCGCAAGGCCTGGGGTGACAGCGCACCCTGGCCGTATGATAACGATCCGGTCTACATGTATCAGGAGACGCTCAAAGCCTACGAAGAACTGCTGCTCGGCGCGCACTTGCGACAGTATGCCAGCACAATCAGCACTTTAAGCGAAAAACCATTGCCCGTTGGCGAAAAATTTGTGGCGCTGCACCCCACCTGGACAGATCAATTGATCGGCCTTTTCACTTCGGCGTCAACGGCCATGTTCTTGGAGGAAGTGATCGACGCGCGGGAAGCCAAAGCCTTCGTTCAGATGCAGCAAAAAGTCGATGGCATCACAATCCTGAGCGGCGTCATCAGCATCCTGAAACGCTATGTCGAGGAGCAAAAAACGGGCAAATATGCCAACTTCGCTGAATATCTGCCTAACTTTGCCAAGCACCTGCGCGTTGTGAAGACGATTTCGGCGCTATAAAGACTCTCACTTGTCGATTGTCGCTAGTAAGTAGGTGATTTGACTTAATATCGTCTCAATGCTAGAACTACATAGATGCCCATCCAACAAGGAGTCATCCATGCCGCGCAAACTTAGCGTCTTTATTAGTCATAAGCGGGAAGATGGCAAAGCCATCACTGTCGCCACTAATCTACACGGCTGGCTGACCAATGCCGGATTTTACGTTTTTATCGATGTGAAAGAGTTAAGAGATGCTGATTTATGGCGGGATCGTATCATTAAGGAAGTTCAACAAGCCGATGTGCTGCTCGTCCTCTTACAGGCTGAAACCGCCAAGTCCGATTGGATTCAGCGCGAAGTCGATATGGCGCGCGGTCTGGGTGTTCGGATTGTGCCGATCCAGATCGATTCAAATGTCGATGTTGAAGACGCGAAAAAACGTCTTGAGTTGGGTGACATTCAATGGGTCAAGGATTTTGTCGGAAGCACGGAGGATTATCAACGGTTGATCGGAACCATCCTCAGCACGGTCAAAGGCAACGATGGCACCTGGGAACGCCAACGACGCTGGATCGATCAACGGCAGGAACACTGGCGTTTGATTAAAGCCAATGATGAACTCAGCGTCTTTAGTTTGAAGCTAACTAAATACCCAAATGGCTGCGAGCTGCACCTATCATCAGGCGATATTACTTGCTTACGTACTGAGGATGGCAGCCGTGTTTTTGATGTGATCGTCAACACCGAAAATGATCATATGCAGATGGCACGCATCTTTGAGAAACACCGTTTGTCCTCTGCGCTGCGCCGCGAAGGTGCGCTGGTACTTCGTGGCAGATTGCAAGAAGATACTATTCAGGCACAACTCGATCTACAAATTGACACCCATTGGAAGCGCCCGATCATAACGGGTCAGGTAATCCCAACACATGCCGGACACCCGGATAGCAATCTGGTTCGTTCGACAGGCGCGCGCTATATTTTTCACGCAGCAACGGCACACGTCAGTGATGCCTACAAGCCCGGCGTTGTACATTCGCTCACGGATGAGGCCATCACAGACTCCGTCTATAATTGCATAAATCTGGTCGATGAGATCAATGCGGCAAAAGGCATTATTTTTAGGGAAGGGTCTGAACCTTACCAGATTGATAAAGCCGCTGCCGACATGGGCTATCAACCGATTGAGAGTATCATTTTTCCATTGTTTGGCACGGGACACGGCGAATTGAGTGTGGATGCGGTTGCACCTAGAATGTTGGAAGCCTTCCGCGATTTTCCAAGACTTCATCCCCAAATTGCCAGGCGGCTGACTTTGAAACGCATCTATTTGTGCGTTTTTGCCGATGAACATATTGACGTGGTGAAGTCGAAAATTCAGGATATGTTCAGATAAACCCAACCAGAGGGTGACATGGAAAAACAGGTGGGTTTATCGTATCGTCTGCTTAAGTCGTGGGCGGATCGAAAATGATATGCCCCACCAACCCGTACTGATCATCCAGCACTTTGCCGTCTTTGCTGAACATGAAGACCCACCCCCAAAGGGATAACTCTCGATCATGTGGACTGGCATTGTTGTACGTGGCGCTCAGGATTGTATTCGTTTCCTGGTTGAAGCCTGTCACGCGCCATTCACCCGATTGCGGCTTATATTGCACGTTGTACGTTTCGCCACCTTTGAGCGTGCCGAGTGGATCGGTCTTATCGCTGCCGCTATAGACCGTATCATCGAACTTACCTTTAGTCGCATCAAAAACGACGCGGAATGCCTGACCGGTGACAACCCTATCGAACACTGATGCGTTTGGAACCAGCTTGAGGTAAATGGTAATCACGCTAGCATCTGTCCAATTGCCAAGAATCAGGGCGCGCACTGAAACCTTGACCGTGCCCACCTTGAATTTGGCATGAGCAGGCGTATCCATAAAAATGCCATATTCGTTCGATGAGAGTGTGCCCTCATCACGCTTATTTTCCCAAATCTTGACATCATTCTGAAAGAAGCCCCATAAATACTGCTCAGCATCTTTGATGGGCTTCACACGGAACAGGTAGTCGCCTTCGTAACCAAGTGTTTGATTGTTGACTGGATAATCAAAGACAGGCAAGTTTTGGGCAGCAGCGCGAGTCGTTGAAGAAAAATTGTTAACGAGGATGAGTGCGATGATAGCTACAGCGACCAAACGGACAAGTCGATTCGGAACGCGGCGCATAGAACACCTCCATACAGTAACTTTTGATAACAACAGTATAGGGGATTATGCGCTGCGCCAAATCACGCTCTCATCACGATTAATCAACGATTAGCTGACAATCACCGCTCAGCCTGCCGGGTTTGCCAGCCGCCCACCGTACTGCTGCTTGTAGAAATCCATGTATTCGCCCGTCTTGATCTTGCGCCACCACCACTCGTTTTGCTGATACCAGCGCACCGTTTCGGCCAAACCCGCTTCAAAGTTCTCAACGTCGTATTTGCGTGTCCAGCCGAGCGTGCGGAGTTTTTCGCAGTCAATCGCATAGCGCCGATCATGGCCGGGACGATCCACTACATGCCGAATCAACGACTCCGGTTTGCCAAGCTGCTTGAGGATCATGTGTGTCACGTCGATATTGTGACGTTCGTTTTCGCCGCCCAGGTTGTAGATTTCGCCGGGCGCGCCCTGATGCAGCACCAGATCGATCCCGGTCACATGATCATCAACGTGCAGCCAGTCGCGCACTTGCATCCCATTCCCATAAACGGGCAATGGCCGATCATCAATGGCTTCGGTGATGAACAAGGGCATCACCTTTTCGGGGTATTGATATGGCCCGTAGGTGTTACTGCCGCGCGTAACCGTCGTGTGCAAGCCATAGGTCACGTTATAGGCACGCATCATCAGTTCGCCGCCCGCTTTGCTGGCCGAGTAGGGGCTGTTCGGTTCGAGCGCATCACCCTCTTTGAAGAAACCTTCAGGAATGCTGCCATACACTTCATCCGTGGAAACCTGATGAATACGGTTGATCCCCAACTTGCGCGCCGTCTCCAGGATGATGTAGGTTCCTACCACATCGGTATGAACAAAAGCGTCTGGGTCAAGGATGCTGCGATCTACGTGCGACTCGGCGGCAAAATTCACCACCGTATCAATTTCCCAGGCGTTGATCACACGTTCAATTGTCTCGTGGCTGGCGATGTCGCCGCGCTCAAACTTGTAGTTCGGCTCATCGTGAACGGGCAGCAAATTATCCAGATTGCCCGCGTAGGTTAGCTTATCCAGCACGATTATGTTGTAATGCGGATACTTCTCGACCATATAACGAACGAAGGCACTGCCGATGAAGCCCGCGCCGCCTGTAACCAGAATGTTGTGAATGCTGCCCATCAGATTAGCCCTACTTTACTGTGATCGCCAAGTGTCAGTTTGAGTGCTTTGGGTTTGTCGGGGCTGCGAAAGACCTGAGTATTGCGTCCGATCAAGCTGTCCTGAATACGCACCTCAATATCGCATAGTTCGCTGTTTTCCAGCACGATACTATTCTCGATTTCGCATTTTTCGATGGTGACATGATGATAAATGCTGGTGAACGGCCCGATATAGCTATCCACGATGCGGGAACCTTCGCCAATAATGGCCGGGCCGCGAATGACGCTGTTGATCACTTCCGCGCCCGCTTCAATCGTCACGCGCGAATTCACCTGAGAACGTTCATCGACGTAGCCGCGAATACTTGGCACAAGTTCTTCGAGGACACGGCTGTTGGCATCGAGCATATCAATCGGCTTGCCCGTATCGATCCACCAACCCTTATGAACATGCGGAAACACGCGGAAACCATGATCAACCTGCCACTGAATCGCGTCGGTGATCTCCAGTTCGCCGCGTTTTGAGGGCTGAATCGCATTGACCGCCTGGAAGATCGTCGGATCGAACATATAGATACCTACTAATGCCAGATTCGATTCCGGCTCTTTCGGTTTTTCAACAAGGCGCTTCACCTGACCATCGTCGGTCAATGTGGCGACGCCGTACTGCTGCGGCTGCTCGACGCGCGTCAGGACGATCTGGCTGTTCCATTCAGTATGGTTAGCAAAGTCGGCGATTAAGGGACTAATGCCACCCTGAATGACGTTATCGCCCAGGAACATGACGAACCGATCTTCGCCCAGAAACGCCTGCGAAATTTTGACGGCGTGTGCCAGACCAAGCGGTTGATCCTGCGGGATATAGGTCAGGTGGACGCCAAACCGATCCCCATTGCCCGCTGTCTCGCGGATTTCGGGACCTGTATCGCCCGTGACGATTCCGATTTCGGAAATGCCTGCGTCGCGGATCGCTTCGATCACGCGGAAAATGACCGGCTTATTCGCCACCGGGATCAACTGCTTGGCGCGTGTGTATGTGAGCGGGTATAGCCGTGTACCCTTGCCGCCGCTCAAAATAAGACCTTTCAAGATAGGGTTCCCTTCTGGCTACTTCTTTTCGCCATAAAAACCGCTGCCCGATTCGTTCGGCGCGTTGTTGAGCGCCACGCCAATGATCCGCACGTGGGCACGCTGCAAAATATCGCGGGCGCGTTCGGCATGGTCGCGGCGCGTTGTGCCCGCCTTCAGGACAAGCAGCAGTCCATCCACTTTAGAGGCCAGCAGCGGCGCGTCCGTCACGGCCAGCACCGGCGGCGCATCGAACAAAATGTAATCGGCGCGTGTTTTGAGTGCCGCGATCACCGCGTCCATCTGTTTGGAGAGCAATAAGTCTGCCGGGTTAGGTGGCGTCGGGCCACTGGTCAGGATGCTAAGCTGCTCAACGCTGGTAGATTGCAACGGCGGAATGTCGATCAGCTTGGTATCAATCATCAACGAGGTGAGGCCGCGCTCATTCGATAATCCCCAGATCGTGTGTTGTGACGGGCGGCGCAGATCGGCATCGACGAGGATCGTGTTGTGACCGCTCTGTGCCAGCGTAACAGCCAGGTTGGCAAGCAGCGTGCTTTTGCCATCTTCCGGCGATGGCGATGTGACGATCAACGTCTGGATCGGTTTATCGAGCGCCGCGAACATGATATTCGTTCGCATCGTGCGGTAGGCTTCCGCTGCCGGGGAGCGCGGATTTGCAAGCGTAATCAGGTTAGGGGTCGTCATCAAGCGCCTTTCACGTCGGTTTCGGGAATGCTGCCCAGGACTTGCAATTGTAAATAGCGTTCAATATCGGCGCTGCGGCGCATCACATTGGTTGAAAGTGTCTCAATGATGAACACGAAAACTCCGCCCAACAGCACACCCAACAAGCCGCCTGCCAGGGTATTGACGGTGGTGTTGGAACGCAGACCGGGGCTTGGTGCATCCAGTATTTCAGCGTTGATCCGATCTTCAAGACGGAGCGGTTGATTTTCCTGTTCACGCCACTGCTGGAATATGACGCCATACTTGCCTGCCACCGCGACGGCGGTGCCCGGTTCTTTCATCTCCACATCAACGGTGAGCAGGTTGCTGTTGCGGTCAGGCGTAACTTTGACCATGCCTTGCAGTTGTTCGGGTGTCATATCCAGTTTGAGTGTATCGATCACGCGCGCCGCCAAATTTTTGGTACTCATCCAGGCCTGATAGCTGTTGAGCAGGTTTTGCATCGTCAGGAACAAGCCGTTGTCATTGCGGGCGGGCTTGACCAAAATTTGCTGCGAAGCACGGTACACAGCGGGTTGCGCTTTGGTGAAAACGAACGCGCTGCCTGCCACTAAAACAGCGGCCAAAACGATGATCCAGCCGCGCCGAAGCAGAATGCGTAAATAGTCAGTCGGATTCATATTTAAGTCCTAACGTTGACACGTTCGCGTACATTGAGCATTTCACGATCTGTGTGAAAAACATAAAATTCACGTTGCGGAAATTCACGTTGAAGTTCAAAGCACGCTTTCCAGGCAACACCCGAATCATCGAATGGCTGGACTACTGTAAGGTCATCTAGAATGCGTTGCTCACCTTGCGTGTGAGCCTCGATAGCTTCCAAGAGAACCCACTGATTTGGAAAATACCCTCGAACATCTTGCCACTGCATAGGTTTAGTTCCTCATCACAAACGCCGCGTGATTATAGCAGAGTGCGGCGCGCGGGCGAAAAGCGTCAGGTGAGCGGTTAGGAATGGCGCGGAATCTCACCAATAACCGCTAAGCCCAGTGACTCGACTTCGGCGCGGGTACGAAGCGTCGAATCCAGATAGTCGGCAAGAAAGGCCAGCACTAAACCAACGATAAGCCCAATTCCGACACGGCCAAAGGGTGCCAAGCGCGCGGTGATCGCTGGCGCGGCCAACGTCGGAATGACACTATCCAATGGGACAACCAGCGTCTTGTTTGCGGCCAGTTGTGGGAAGTAATCGCCCGTTTTATCGGCCAACACATCAATCGCCGCCTGACCAATTGCTTTTAGCTCGTCGGCATCCGACCAACTCAGATTTAACTGCATGATGCTGCGCGCACTATCCGGGATGATCGCGCCGCGTATCGCATCGGCGCTGATCTTTTTGCCGTGCGTGTCCAAGTTAGCACTCACTTCGCGCGCAAACGAATCGGTACGCATCCACTGTGCGAGTGTGTTCACAATGTATTCGGCGGCCAACTGAGGCGTGTACACCTGATCCTGAAACGTGCCGTTGCCGCTCGGTTTGGGTGAGGCCGTGAATCGGATGGATGCGGTGTAGGTGACAGTCGGCGAGATCACGGATCGGAGTGTGGGCAGCGCCAAAATAAGCGCGACAACGGCAGGCAGCAAGATGAGCCACCAACGGCGCAAAATAACGCGCCACAGATCGGTTAATGCCAAGTGAATGCTCCTTAAAAAGCCCTCACCCCTAACCCCTCTCCCGAAGGCGAGGGGAAATTCAGAGTAGGGTCAAGATGTTGTTCGATAAACGCGGTAAGTTGTTGGCGAAAAATGCTTGAGTCGAATTTTAGCGCGTGAGTACGGATCGCGGCGGGCGAATAGCGTGCTGCATCGAAGGTTTGTAGTGCAGCGATAAGTGACTCGACGGTTTGATCAGGGAACAGTTCGCCCGTAACGCCGGGCAGCACCGTATCCAGCGCGCCACCCCCTCGATAAGCAATTACCGGACGCCCGGCGGCTTGTGCCTGTACCGGCGCGATCCCGAAATCTTCCAGGCCGGGGAAGATGAACGCCCGGCAGCGCGCCATCAAGTCGGGCAGATCGGCATCGGGCACGCGTCCCAAAAAGCGCACCGTTGGCCCGGCCATCGCTTCGAGTCGCTCTCGATCTCGACCAGCGCCCGCAACCAGCAGCGGCAAGCCCAAACGGGTGCAAGCCGCCACCGCCAGATCGATTCGCTTATAGGGGATCAGCCGTGAAACGATCAGATAGTAATCATCAATGCGATTCGATGGCATAAAGCGTTGTGCCGCATCGACAGGCGGATAGATCAACGTCGAGTCGCGGTTATAGAACTGTCGGATGCGCGCCTGAATATCCGTCGAAATGGCGATGAACTGATCGACGCGCTGCGCTGCTGCATAATCCCAGCGTTTGAGGACATTCAGCACTGGTCGCAGCAGGCGTTTGACCGAGCCGCCAAGTCGTTCGCGTGCGGCGTAAGCCTCGTATTGCCAGACGTAGCGAGTCGGCGCAAGGCAGTAGCAAAAGTGGCGCGTGCCGGGCGCAACCTGCACCCCATGACAGAAGCCGCTCTTATTGCTCAGAACCACATCGTAACCATTCAGTTTCAGGTTGCCAAAAGCGATGGGATACAGCGGCAAATAGGGTTGGTGATGGGCGTGAATACCCGGCAAACGATCCATCCACGACGGGCGAATATCCCACTCACGCCAGACAGCAGGCATCTTTTCGCGCCAATAGATGCTCGTGTAAATCGGCGCTTGCGGATACAGCCGGACAAGTTCGGTCAGCACATCCTCTGCGCCGCCCACCTGGTTCAGCCAGTCGTGAACTAGCGCAAGCTGCATGATAAGTTCGTGATTGCCCTGTGCCCTGAGTAGGATATAGTAGTTCGCATAGGCGCGGAGTATACCGCACGGAAACAGCGCGCCTAATCCGAACGCCTGATGATCGCCTGACGACGAACGATGGAGGGTGTCATGCTGTTGTGTGGGTTGGATGAGGCCGGACGCGGGCCGCTGGCGGGGCCGTTGGTGGCAGCGGCGGTGATCCTGCCGGAGAATTTAGCCTTTACCGCGCGCTTCCCAAAGGTGCGTTTTGGCGACTCGAAAAAACTATCCATGCGTCAGCGTGAAGCGGCCTTTGAACTGATCGCCCAAAATGCGCTGGCGCTAAAAGTGGAGATCATCTCAGTAGCCGATATTGATCAGAACGGAATCGGCTGGGCAAACAAGGCGATCTTTCAGCGATTGATCAACCTGATTGACGCGGATCGCTACGTGGTAGACGGCAACCTGAAATTGAAAGTGCCCTACGGTAAGGATGTGCAAAGTGTCATTCGCGCTGACCAGACCGAACAAGCTGTTTCTGCCGCGTCGATTGTTGCCAAAGTGACGCGGGATCGGATCATGCGCGAACTGCATGAACAGCACCCGCTGTATCACTGGGACACCAATCGGGGTTATGGTACCGATGAGCATATCGCGGCGATTCGACTCTATGGACTAACGACGGAGCATCGCCGCCAGTTCGTAACGACGGCGCTCAACAAGCCTGACCGTCACCGACCTACGTTATTTGATGCACTGATTGATGGAGATGCAGAATGATAGGAGCAGACGAACACCGCGCGAAAGCCGGACACGGACCGGTCACGGTTGCCATTGTGACGGTGAGCGACACGCGCACGCCCGAAACTGATCAGAACGGTATTTACCTGAAAGGGAAGTTTGCCGATTTGGGGCATATTGTTGGCGGCTACCGAATCATCAAAGACGAGCCGGATCAAGTGACGGCGGCCTTGCAGGATATGGCCGCGCTGCAAAATGTCCAATTGATTCTGTTCAACGGCGGGACGGGTATCGCGCCGCGTGATACGACGTTCGATGTGCTATCGCGGCTGCTGGAAAAAACACTGCCCGGCTTCGGAGAACTGTTTCGGATGCTGAGCTATCAGGAAGTGGGCGCGGCGGCCATGCTGAGTCGGGCGACGGCTGGCACCTATCGCGGGAAAGTCGTGTTTTCGACGCCCGGATCACCCAACGCGGTACAGGTAGCACTCGAAAAATTGATCTTGCCGGAACTGAATCATCTGGCCTGGGAGGTGGCGCGTAAGGGTTAAATGTTGTACGACGTTTCCATTTCAAGTGGTTGTCAAAACTGCCGTTTTGTTCTACACTTCACACAAGGTAATTGGGGGGTTTAATAATGAAGCAAGGTAAAAATCGTCCAACAGTTCCAGAACGATATAAAGAGCATATGCTTTATAGTGAGATGATTCGACGCATTAAAGAAGAAATTGATAGCGCGCCAAATGAGAATCTTAGCGCCATTCTTGAAATGGCAGAGCAACTTAAAATGATATTTTGGATACATGAAGAGCAATGGCGTAGCGACGAACTCAAAGAAGCTTTTTTAAACATGAAAAACCTGCCACATTCCGTGCGGACATGGTTGCTAAATTACAGGGATGATGAGTTAGAACTCTAGGATCAAGGGTATTTCATGAAAGATATGTACTATTTCAAGAGCAGTTTTGTCGTCGCTACGTTGCTTCAACACTTGGAAGCACAAGAACAGTTACTTGAGGCTCAAAAACAGCTTTTGGAAACCCAAAGGCAGATTATTGAATTGCAAAAGCAAAATGCTGCCCTTCAGCGCAAGATAGCTAAAGCCAATCCTAAAGTACCAAAGGATAAAGATGTGTTCTGGTACATGGTATCCGATGGCATATCATCCGAAGATGCGGCAAGCTCGAATGATATAGTTACCGTAGAGCAGTTTAATGACTGGCTGACAAAATTCGGTCAGAAACATGTCAAACCTTACGTAAACTCGAAGGTTTTTGGCGAGTGCATGAATCAGATGAAGCGCGGATTGGCGCGACATCTTGCAGAACTGGAGACACTTGCCTTGTTCTCCAAGAATAATGGCAAGCATCCACCTGGCTTTTTGCGCGACAATTAACTAATGTGGCCTGCTCTCCTCGTTGGATTTAGCAAACCAGATCGCTAGCTTAAGCGCATCTTTCATTTCAGTGGACTTTGTTGCTGAGCCTGGGACTCAAGTTCCAGGCTCAAAGGCACATAAACTGACTTCACCTAATCGAAGCGGCCATCCTCAGTCGGCGTGACCGTTACGATGACACGTGGCGTGGTGGGTATGCCTGAGAAGCTGCTCCCCCAGTAACCGGCAACAGGCAGCGCACCGGGCGATCCATACGGGATATTCATATCGGCTGCCCCGCTGCTGAACGCATTTTTCAGATAGAATGCGCCATTCAGGTAGTAGCCGACACTGGAATGACCTGCGCCTATCCAATCGCCACCCAGCGGGAGACCCGTTGAGGAGCCAAACACAAAATCATAGTCGCTAAAGATGATGGCTGGCGCGCTGGTCGTGCCGCCTACTGCGTTTGCTAGGTAAAAACGCATATTGCTGGGTCTAAAGACGCCCATACTGTCGAAGCCATCGCCATCCCAGTCGCCCGCCAGCCCATGATCGCCCGGATTACCAAGCACCATCGTGTAATCGGCATAGCCGTTACCCAGCGTGCGTTTGGCAAACAGCAAGCCGTTGGACGGTCTGTAAACGCCGACGCCGCTGCCCAACATACTGGCATCCCAGCGGCCAGCCAGCGGTTCATCACCCGGATTGCCCATCACGAAGGCATATTGCGGGCTGCCCGGCGTGTTGGAGTCACGCAGCAAAAAGACGCCGAGTTCGCTGATGTAAACGCCGATGGTATCGACGCCATCACCGTTCCAGTCACCGACAACCGGTAAGTTGCCAGCCGTGCCAAACGGGATCGTCAAATCCGGCCAACCGGGTGAATTGCTATTACGCAGATAGAACACACCATTCAGGTAAATCCCGATGGTATCCGGGTGACGAACAGGCATTGCCGTTGGCGTGGCGGTTGAAGTGGCCGTCGCGGTAGGTGTGGATGTATAGGTCGGCGTGAACGTTGCCGTTGGCGTCACAGTTGAGGTCGGTGTGCGCGTCGCTGTAGGCGTGTAAGTCGGCGTGAATGTTGCCGTTGGCGTCGCCGTTGAAGTCGGTGTGCGCGTCGGCGTGAATGTTGCCGTTGGCGTCGCCGTTGAAGTCGGTGTACGGGTTGATGTGCGCGTATACGTCAGCGTGTACGTTGCCGTTGGCGTGGCGGTTGAAGTCGGTGTACGGGTTGACGTGCGCGTATACGTCGGCGTGAATGTCGCGCTGGGTGTGTATGTCGCCGTTGGCGTAGCAGTCGAGGTGAGCGTATTGGTTGGGGTCTCAGTCGCGGGCGTCAACAGCCCATACGCATTCAAATAAGCAGTGGAGCCGGGATAGCTGCCGCCCCCTTGAGAAGCCAGTGCAAAACTCCCCATGAATACAGTGCCGTTCGCAATGACGGGCGTATTAAACTTGGCAAGTGTCCCCACTGCATCACGGGCGGCATTCTGTTGGCTGCTCCACAGGACATGCGTCAGGTCATTGGCGTCCAGTGCATAGAGAATGCCCACCCGACTGCCCTTCACGGCATTATTGGTGGATGCCCAGACGATCCCGTTTTGACTGCCGTTGGCGGACAGCGAAATGATGCCGGGCGGCATTCCTGTACCCTCAACCGGGTATTGACTCACCGAAAAAGGCACGGTTGTGATCGGTAAAGCAGCCGCCAGATTGACGCGATAACCTTTCAGGTAGTCGGTTTCTGACCATATATACAAATTGGGTCCGTTGGGTCCCACCCAGTAGAGCGGCGTGGCATGTATGTGACTCTGTGTGCCGTTATGGGTATCAAACTCCTGGATCACATTCGTATCCGTTGCCGGGTTTGGCAGGTAGAACGTGATTTCCGGGGGTATGGGGCCGACATAGTGCCCCAGATTAGTGCGATCCAACAGGAATATCCAGCCCAGTTTACCCCCGGCGACGACGAAATTTGTTCCTGGCACGAGCAGTGGGCCGGTGACGGCTAAATCCAGGTCATCAAATTCCATATAGGCTTCATTGGAAGGGGTCCACCAATCGTCCAGTGTTAGCGTACCGCCGCTGGTATCCAGCTTGATCAGGGTGTCGCCATAATTGCGATCTTTAGTGGTTGCTGTAATGCCAAACGTGCCATTGCCCGTTGTGGCATACAGATAGTTGCCCTCTGCGACAAGGGCAGTGGTTGACCAGATACCCGCTTCTGTGCCATCGGGCGTAGTATTAAATACGCCGCGTTGTTGAGAAATATTGCTGGCATTATAACCGATCACCCAACCGTGATACGGGTCTCGGTCATTGGTGCTGCCGAATGCAATATAAACTGAACCGTTGAGCAGCGTGAGGGCGGGACGCTGCAATTGGTTATAGCTTCTAAGGCTAACCAGACCGCCCGAAGACCCCGCGCCGGTACCTGTTACTGTCGCGGTAATTAAGGTGGGTCCGTTAAATTTTTCAGCGCCAGTGGTCATATTCAGCGCATGTAAATAATGCCGGGCTTGACTCAATCCTATTCCATGATGAGTGACGACGTATAGCGTTTGGGTGTTGGGATCAATAACGGGCGTGCCCAAAATCCCGGATTCGCCATTCCAGATGTCGCATATGCAGACGCCGCCATTCGGTCCCGTATTGGTGAGCGGGGGCAAGTTGATGCGGCTGGGCGCTCCAAAATCGACCATCCAAAGGGGCGTGTCACCAGCGGGTGTCCGATCATCAGCATCAAAGGCGTACAGCATATTGTGCGCGGTAGCAACATAAACAACGTTATGCTGACCCTTGCCTGGAACCGTGACATTGGTCACATAGAGTGGCTGCGCGTAGATATCGCCAATCACCGGTCGTGAATAAATTTTGCCGAACTGAGCAGTGTTCACGTTGCTATGGGTCAGTGTGGTTTCATGGATATAAGCATTAGTGCGGCTATTATCATACCGTCCGGTTAAAACGTCGTAGGGTGACACTGCCCACGTCTTTCCCGCACCACTTGATAAAGTAGCAAGAATCGTGAGGAAAATAGCTGATAAGGTTAGCAACCTGTGACGGCGTGGCATTAATGTCAACTCCATCTTTTAACTAGCATAAGTATAGATAATACTATCTTATCATAAAAAGTGGAAATTATGACAAAATTGGTTGAAGTTGGTTTTGGCTACTTCAATTTGAGCGTGTTTTCTGACTGAAACTCATTCGGGAGCCTGGCCTGATGGTTGAGACGCAAATATTGTGTTGGCCGGGGCAAAGACTGCTCAAATGTGCTATACTCTTTTCCCACGTCAAGTTGCTGATCAGGAGTCGCCGTGTTCGTCCCAGAGCATTTGACCGCATCCCCCAACGGCAGGAACACCGCCGCCGATTTTGTTGAGCGTTGGGCAGCCAGCGAACTCCGGGAGCAGCAGGGCGCGCAAAGCCACTTCAATGAATTGTGCCGCCTGATCGGTCACAAGACGCCCACCGAAGCCGATCCCACCGGAGACTTCTTCACCTTCGAGAAACAGGTCATCAAAGCTGATGGCAAAGCGGGGCGTGTTGACGTTTGGATGCGCGGCCACTTCGCCTGGGAATACAAAGGCAAACGCAAAAGCCTGGATGAAGCCTATCACCAACTGCTTTCCTATAAAAACGCATTGGATAATCCACCCCTGCTCGTCGTCTGCGACTTCGATCAGTACCGCGTGTACCCGCAGTGGACGAACACCAGCGCCGAACCGTTCACCTTTTCCAATGTTGATCTGTTGCAGCCGCGCAAACTGGCCTACGTTCGCTGGCTGCTAACCGATCCCAATGAATTTCTGGAAGAACGCAAACGCGAACTGGGTGAACGTGCTGCCCTCACCGAAGCGTTGGCGAAACAGTTTGCGACACTGTCCGATCAATTGCGCGAATATAAACATGACGGTCAATCGGTCTGGTCATCACTGCAAATCGCGCGCTTCCTGACCAAACTTGTCTTTGCGCTCTTTGCCGAAGATATTGGCCTGCTGCCCAAGCTCGATAATAAGCCAATCTTTCAAACGCTGATCGCTTTGGCACGCGAGATGCCAGAAGCCTTTGCGCCCAGCCTTCAGGAATTGTTCCAGGCGATGAATGGTGAGCGCGCTTTATTTGCATTACGGCGCGTCCCCTATTTTAATGGCGGCTTATTCCAGGAGTCCAGCGAAGGCGCGAACGACGGCACACAGGTACTTGATCTGGCCGACGAAGCCTTGATTGCGGGCGCGCTGCTAACCCTCGAAACGGTTGCCAATGCCGATTGGCGCAGGGTCAACCCAACCATATTCGGCACCCTGTTCGAGGCCGCGCTCGATACTACTAAACGGGCGCAGTTGGGCGCACACTACACCAGTGAAGCCGATATTCGCCTGATTGTCGAGCCGGTCTTGATGCTGCCGCTCCAGCGCGAATGGGAGGCTGTCCGCGCGGCTGCCGAACCGATCATGCAGCAGTGGAACGCCGCCGAAACTTCTCCACGTGATCGCCAGACTGCCCGCCAAACGTTGATTGCCCACCGAGACGCCCTCTTGAATAAGTTAGCCGCCGTGCGTGTCCTCGATCCAGCTTGTGGCTCTGGCAATTTTTTATATGTCAGTCTGAAGGTACTCAAAGACCTGGAAAGTCATATTCACCGCTTTTTTGAGCCGCTCGGTCTGCCGTTCCGCGATGTGGTCACGCCCCGACAGTTGTTCGGTATCGAAAAAGACCCGTTTGCCGCGAAGTTGGCGCATGTTGTTGTCTGGATCGGTTATTTGCAGTGGCGTTATGAGACCGCCGGGGTACTCATCCCCGTTGAACGTGAACCTGCCAGCCCAGCGGAGATTGGCACACCCATTCTCAATGATCGTGAGGAGAGCGGCAGCAACCGTATCCTGAACGACGATGCGATTCTGCGCTACGATGCGGCGGGCAAACCCTATGAACCGGAGTGGCCGCCCGCCGATGTGATTATGGGCAACCCGCCCTTTTTAGGTGGCAAACGCTTGCGTGCGGAACTCCAGGATCAGTACGTCGATCAGCTATTTAGTCTGTATGCTGATCGTGTGCCGCGTGAAGCCGATCTGGTCTGCTACTGGTATGAAAAAGCCAGACGCCAGATCGAGCAAAATAAAGCGCAGCGTGCCGGACTGCTGGCAACCAACTCGATACGCGGCGGTGCCAATCGCGCCGTATTAGATCGCATCAAGGAAACGGGTGATATTTTTATGGCCTGGGGAGATCGCCCCTGGGTGTTGAGCGGCGCAGCAGTACGCATTTCGGTAATCGGGTTCGATAATGGCACACACAAAAATTATGTACTTGATGGCGCACCCGTGCTGCACATTAATGCCGACCTACAAAACACGATTGACGCAACCAAAGCAAAGCAACTGGTACAAAATCAAAATTTGGCTTATATGGGTGATACGAAAGGCGGCAGCTTTGACATCCCCGGTGAATTAGCGCGTGAGATGCTGCAAAGTGTGAATAAGAGCGGACGATCTAATGCTGATGTGGTTCGACGTTGGGTTAATGGTATTGATGTTACGGCACGCCCGCGCGACATCTGGATTATTGATTATGGGGTTAACTTATCACTAGATGAAGCCCAACTTTATGAAATGCCATTTGACTACCTTCAGCAGCATGTGTTACCAGAGCGCAAAAATAACCGGCGTGATTCATATCGTGAACGTTGGTGGCTTCACGTCGAAACACGTTCTGGACTACGAAATCGGTTACAGTCGCTTCGTCGATATATTGGAACTGTTGCAGTTGCCAAACATCGCCTTTTTGTTTGGTTTCCTGTAGAAATACTGCCTGATCACGCCTTGTTCGTCTTTGTACGTGACGATGATTATTTCTTTGGTGTATTGCATAGTTATCTACATCAAAGTTGGGCATTGCGTTTAGGAACCTCACTGGGTCAGGGAAACACGCCACGCTACACGCCAACCACGACTTTCGAGACTTACCCTTTTCCGTGGCCGCCCGGCACAGAGCCGCAAGCCGATCCGAAACTGCACGCCATCGCCGAGGCCGCCAAAGCCCTGCACGTCGAGCGCGAAGCATGGCTCAACCCGCCCGCGCTTAGCGGTGCTGCCCTGAAAAAACGCACACTCACCAGCCTGTATAATGCACTCGATAGCTACCGCGAACATCAGAGCGTGGGCAAGCCCTGGCACGTTATCGAATCGGAGCCGGGCACAAGTTTCGCGGCGCGGCTGGCGGTATTGCACACGACACTCGATACCGCAGTCCTGGCCGCCTATGGTTGGGACGATCTGGCAGATCGCTTGCGAACCCCCGATGGCGACGAGGAAATGCTGCGCCGTTTGCTCGCCTTAAACATCGCCCGCTCAACGTCGCCATTACCGCTGCCATCGGATTTGAGTCCGATTGGTTAACCGTCGCTTATTCATCTGGAAATGGCTCTTTATGCCGAGGACTCAAGTCCCCGGCTCAGGCAACAAAATCTGCTGAAGTAGCCGAACAACGGTCTCAGTCCACGTCAGTAGACTTCGTTCGTTAAGCCTGAGAACAAATTCTCAGGTTCAAACTGTCGGGGTATAAACTGCAAACGGAGAAGGGTTATGGTCTTTAACAAATTAGGCCGGATACCTTCCGACTCCCCCTCTCCGCAAGCGGAGAGGGGGTTGGGGGTGAGGCAAACTTATCCGCCTTTATTTCTTAATTCCCATAAACCTTCTCTCCATGCGTCAACAGCCATTGCCGCGCCGCTTCGGCCTGCTCTTCCTGACTCTGCTTCGCTCCTGGTGTGATCAGCAGCGGCGGGTCATCCCCATATTGAATCATTATTTGTTCCGGTGTTTCCACTTCGTCAGATACCGTCTCGACATCGATGTTGTGGCTGTTCACCCCCATATGAAGCGCGCCGTCCACATGGTTGTGCAGCCACCGCATCAACTCCATCCACTCTCTCAATCCCAGTTCGTACCGCTTGCCGCTGATCAGTTTAATCTCACCATGCGAAAGACCTTCCCAGATCGCCCGCGCCAGTAGCCGTTGGTTGCTAATGTCGGCATAGCTGTCCTGTTCGCCCATTTCGCGTAAAACTGTCGCCAGTGCCCGCGTATTCGGTTGCTTACCTTTCGCGTTTCCCGATTGCCCCTTTTGCCAGCGCCCTTTGTTTGTCACGCGCATCAACCCTTTTTCTCCCAATCCCCGCATCCTATCACATTTTCTCTTATCAGAACATATGTTCTATCCTTAATATATCGTAGGATTTTCGTATGATAGTCCATCTATTACACCTGCATCACCTGCTTTGCAGGTGTAAGCAGCCAATTATGTGCTGACGATTTTCCCGCAGCCGCCTTACAAAACCACCAGCCCCAATCGCGTCGCGCGCACAACCGCATCCGTTCGGCTTTGCGCGTTCAATTTGGTCATAATCGCGTTGACGTGAAACTTCACCGTGCTTTCACTGATGCTCAACCGCTGCGCGATGATCTTGTTCGGCAGCCCTTCCGCCAAAAATTGAAGCACCTGCGATTCGCGCGCAGTCAGGTCTTCGGCCAGTGGCGGAATTGTCCGTTCTCTTGCCGAGAACAGCGCATCACTCAACGCCGGATCGATCACGATCAGCCCGCGCGCCGCCGCTGCCAGCCCCGCGATCACGCCATCCAGCCGCGTACTTCGCAAAAACAATCCTTGCGCTCCGGCCAGCCGCGCATCAGCCGCATATTCCTTTCCGGGCAGCAGCACCACCACCGGCATTCCCGGATTTTCCAGATCAGCCAGGCGTTCCAGTGCGGCAGTTGGCTCCCAACCCATATCCCACAGCACAATATTCGGCGCATAGACGCTCAAACTGGCAATCAGTTCGGCGCTATTCGTCTGCCCGGCAACAGTGTAATCGGATTGTTCGGTGAGCAGCGTCGCTAACCCGGTACGTGCCAGCAGGTCATCCGCCACGATCAGCAGCCGCAGCCCCAGATCGACAGGCAGCGTGATCAACCCATTCAAAACGGCGGCTTCTGGTCAAGGCGCGTCATTTCGGGCAGCGTATCGAGTCGCATCCAGGTGCGTCCGACGCGGAACAACATGCCCGGTTGCAGCGCCACGCGGCCATTCACCTTCGCGTTTCCCAAAAACGTTCCATTGCGGCTTTCGGCATCTTCCAAAAAGAACTCGGTATCGCGCGCATCATAGACCACCCGCGCGTGCAGCCGCGAAACCTGCGAGTCGTAACTGAGCATAATATCGCAGCCTTCGCGCCGTCCAATCGTCAAAACGAGTTCATCATCACGCGCGGGCGCTTCAAAATTGAGCGTCTTACCGTCATGCGGGCCGCTCATAAAAGTGAGGCTAATATCGGGACGTTCACTCATGCTCGGCTATCCTTCCTCGCCACTGCTGCCTTGATGACGCGCTTCGGTACGCCGCCGACGTGATGGCTCGTGGCCGGGGTTGACTTGCAGCGCACGGTTGAAGATGCTGACCGCTTCATCGAAACGCTTGAGATTGAGCAGTGCTTCGCCGCGATTATACCAGAACCAGACATCATTTTCGTCATTTTCTGTGGCCTGTTCATAGCAGTGCAGCGCCGCCTCCCATTGATTGAGCGCCGCATGAGCCAGCCCCTTGCCGTTCCATGCCCAGGCGTAGTGCGGATCGATGCTAACCGCCGTATCATAGGCCGCAATCGCTTCTTCGTGACGATCTAAACGGCGCAAAACCTGCCCCATGCGTGCCCAGGGAATATCATTATCGGGTGCCACTTCCGTCGCCCGCTTGCTGACGACTAACGCTTCGACCAGGTGACCCAGCGCGAACAACGGATCGATCTGATTGATCCAGTACCACAGCCGATCCGGTTCTTCGTGGGCAGCCCGTTCGTAGCTGGCAAGGGCTTCTTCATGCTTGCCCATTTGCTCGAAAGCCTGGCCGCGCCCATTCCATGCCCAGGCATAATGCGGATCGATCCCAAGCGCCTTGTCATAACTGCTGATCGCTTCTTTGTAGCGCCCTAAGCCACGCAAAGCCTGAGCGCGCTTTCCCCAGCTTTCGGCATGATGCGGATCGAGCCGAAAGACGGCTTCCAGTGCCTCAAGTGCTTCCTGCTGTTGGCGCATCATGATCAATTCGTCGGCCTGGCTGTACCAGAACCAGATTTCTTTGGGATTTTCACGCGCCGCGTTCACGAAGGCAGTGTACGCTTGCTCATGTTCACCGAGCGTGCTGTAGACCAGTCCCAGGCCGTTCCATGCCCAGGCATAGTGCGGATCGGCTTCCAATGCCTGTTCATAGGCGGCCACCGCCTCCGTATAGCGTTCCAAACGGCGCAGCGCCTGACCCTTTTTTGCCCAGGCGCGCGCATAGTTCGGGCGCTGTTTAATCGCCTGATCAAGCAGCGGGAGCGCCTCCTCGTAACGTCCCAGCGAATACAGTGCATCAGCTTGATTGTATAGATACAACGCTTCGTCGGGCGTTGTTCGTGTCGCTTCCTGATAAGCTGCCAGCGCCTCACCTAACCGATTCAGCGATTCCAGCACAATCCCTTTTTCGTTCCATGCCCAGCCGTAATCTGCATAGAGCGCCAGAGCATGATCGTACAATTCCAGTGCTTTTTCGGGTTGTTTTAACTGGCGATAAACATTGCCCAGGTGTGCCCAGTGTCGCGCGTCTGAGGCGTCCAGCAGCGCGCCCTTTTCCAGCGGCGGGATCGCCTCATCCAGTCGCCCTAACGCCACCAGTGTATTTCCCTGGTTGAACCAGTGCCAGGGATCATCCGGCGCGATCTCAGCCGCGCGGCGATAAGCGGCCAATGCTTCCTCGTGCTGTTCCATGCGCTCCAGCAGAATACCCCGCCCATTGTGCGCCCAGGCATAATCCGGTTGTATCGACACTGCCTTATCATAAGCGGCCACTGCCTCGTCGTAGCGGTGCAGATAGCGAAGCACCTGCCCTTGTTTTGCCCATGACGGCGCATGAGTCGGGTGGCGTTGGACGGCTTGCTGGGTTGCGCCGAGTGCTTCCGAATAGCGCCCCAAATCGGTGAGGGCTTCGGCCAGGTTGTACCAGTTCCACACAATTTCGTCATTCCGATCCACGCGCGCCGCTTGTGAAAAGGCACTGGCTGCTTCTTCCAAACGCTTGAGCATTCGCAGTGTCAAGCCCTTGCCGTTCCATGCCCAGGCAAACGTCGGCGCAAATTCAAGCGCGTGTTCATAGGCGGCCAATGCTTCATCGTAGCGGTGCATCTGCCGCAAAATGTGACCCTGTTTGGCGTAGCTCTGGTGGTGCGCCGGGTCAATCTTTAGTACCTGATCGAGCAGCGTCAGGGCTTCATCGTAGCGCCCGAACGATTGCAGCACTTCCGCCTGATTGTAGAGCGGCCAGGGATCATTCGGGTGCAGTTCGGTAGCCTGCCGGTAAGAGTCCAGCGCACGTTCCGAGTCGCCAAGTCGCTCCAAAACAATGCCGCGTTGGTTGAGTGCCCACGCATAACGCGGATTAATCGTTAAGGCGTGCTGAAAGCAGAATAACGCCTCGCCAAGACGCCGCAAGATTCGCAGCGTGCGGCCTTTGCGTGCCCATATCCATTCCGAGTCGGAATCGTAGTCCAGCGCCCGATCATAGGCGTCCAGGGCTTCATCATTGTGACCGAGTTCACCGAGCGCATAGCCTTTGTCCATCAGTTCGCGCGCCGCCAACTGGATACCTTCGGCATCCTGAGCGACGAACTGATTTGTCACAAGCGAATACAGGTTGGCTAACTGAGTCGCCAGTTCGCCCCAATCCGCCGGGCGCTGTTCACGATCTTTGGCAAGGCAGCGCAAAACAAGCGCCTGCACTTCTGCCGGAACTGTGATGCTGGCCGGGAAATACGGCTCACGGCTCAGGTGCGCTTCCACCCACTCCTCGAAAGTATCAGCCCGGAACAGCGGACGCCCGGCCAACATCTCGAACAAGATCGCACCTACTGCGTACATATCAGCACGCGCATCCACCGCTTCGGCGCGGCATTGCTCCGGCGACATATACGGTGCAGTGCCCATGATCGTCCCGACACGAGTCAGGCGCGCATCGTCGGAGGCTACATCTCCGCCCGCGATCTCGGCCACGCCGAACGAATAGACCAGCCCAAAATCGGTCACTTTGGCCGTGCCATCGTGCGTGATCAGGATGTTGGCGGGTTTCAGATCGCGGTGGACAAGGCCGGGCACTTTCTCGACGGCATACTGCATCGCGCGGCAAATATGCAGGCCGATCTCCAGCGTGGTTGCCAGATCAAGCCGTCGATGATCGATCCAGCTTTTAAGATCGCTGCCCAAACCTTCTGCGCCGCTGACGTATTCCAGAACGATGTGAGGCCGCTCCGCAATGGTCTGAACGGTGAGCGCCTGAACGATATGCGGATGCTTTTCAAGCCGAATCCAGGTGAGCGCCTCATTCAAAAAACGCTCCCGAATCGCCCCTTCCGACTCATCATAAAATTGCGTCTGAATCGTCTTGATCGCTACCGGGATTCGCTCCTGATAATCATAGCCCAGGTACACGACGCCCATCCCGCCGTACAACACGCGATGCACCTGATACCGAGTCGGATCGCTGTCCGTGCCGATCCGCTGTCCGGCCACAAAATCACCGCGCGGGTTTTGATCGATCTGACCGACGAGCAGCCCTTGAAACTCAGTAGGTTGATCCTCATTGGGCACAGATGCAAAGGTCTGATCAATGCCCGACGTTTGCGGCAGCACTGGCAGCCCTTCGCTCTCAAGTCCGCTGATCGCATCAGGAACGTCCAAATGCGTATCCAATAGTTCGTGACGGCGCGCGTCTTCGCTGGACGCGGGCAGATCGGTATCGGGCAAAGCAGGTATTATCGGCGGCACTGGTTCGGCGGCCATTACTTCGGCAGCGGGAACGGGCAACGCTGGCGACAATTGGAGCATATCGGGAGCGTGCGGGAATAGTTCGGCCAGGTGTACGACTTGATCGCGTATCAGATCGGTTTGTTCGCCCTGTGAAATTTCGGTAGACGCCCACAATGCCGCCGCGATATTTCGAGCCGTCGGCGCAAGCGCGGCAACTTCAAGTACCCAGCGTACATACCCTTCGATGGCACGTTCCGCTGCGTGCCGATCTGCGTTCCGCTGCGCCTGCTGCCCGGCGCGTCGATAGGCTGTCAGCGTCTTGCCGACATAAAAAATCAACAGGCGGTTTTCAATCAATGATTGCCGGGCGCATAAGTCGCCCAATGCAAACGAGTCGTTCAGGTCAGGGGTATCACGGCGTAAAGCCAGACGCCCCAGCGTGCGAATCGACTCGTCGGCATCTGTCGCAAACAGATCGGAGCGGTCAGCCGTGATGCGCCGTGTGAGCAGTTTTTTTTCCTGCTCCGCCGAAAGCCTGATGGGTGTGCGGCCACTCTGAGGAAGCTCTGGAAAATCAATAGACATGAATTATCGACGATATTCTATGGACGACAATGGTGCTGTCTATTTTATCCCTGCTATGCTTAACTGACTAGCAAGCTGAGCCTCAGAAATGCTGTTTTACGTGTCGCCTTTATAAATGATTCGTTCAACTTCGCGGCGCAGTTCCTCATCCTCACGCGATAAACGCAGCAGCAGATCACTCAATCGATCCGCCCACCCCTGCGCGTAAGCATCGCGCGAAGTGCGGTGTTGAATAAGCAACTGGCGCACGATGGCCGATTCCTTGATGATCATCGAACGCAGTGTAGTCGAACTTAGATAGCTGTCCTGTAGCTGAATGAGGGCGCGACGCATGATGGCAGTCTCTGCGGAATCGTGCCGCGATCTTTCCAGTCGATCCAAACTGTTCAGTGCCAGCGTGAAATGCTGCATCATGGCGTTCAGTTCGTGCTGAATCTGTGCGCTCAACAGCAGTATTTCCTGCTCGGTCATGCGTTCGCCCACGTGTCGCCGCCTTCCTGTTCCCGATAGGCGCGCAGTCGTTCGTCAAGTTCGCGCATGGCTTCTTCACGAGTGGGCACGGTGATATGCGACAGTTCTACTAACGCGATCATTATGTCGGCGTCCACTTCGGCGTTGTAGGCGGCGGGACCAGCGAAATGTTCTGGTGTTTGGCCGCCCGCTGCCCGATGGAACACGACTTCGGCAGCGCGCAGGGCTTCATCACCCAATCCGTGCAGCGCCACATCGAGTGCCACGTCAAGCAGAATTTTAACGCCATTAAACAGGCGTTCACGCTGCTCATCAGGCAATGAGGCCAGTTCGGGATGCGTATAGTGAAAATCATTGTTGACAGGCGCTTCGGGTTCGGACACACGCGCGGCTAGCAGCCCGGCAATGCGCGGCGCAGGAAGCATTAACAACGGGGGCGGAAAAAAGGAATGTGAAAACGGCGCGGCCTGGGGTACAATTCGCATAGGGTAGATACTCCTACCTAAGAGCGACGAAATCTTTTCTACAGGTTCGTCGCTCATCATTTTGTGCCAGTTTAATATAAAACAGCAGGCTTGTCAACTACATTGTGCAACATTGACAATTGAGGATTTTCTGTGCTGAAAGGGGATCGACTTCGGATTGCCCGCGAAGAAAAAGGAGTTACACAACGTGAGCTAGCCCGCCTTTGCGGTGTTGGTGAGGCGATGGTTTATCGCTACGAAAGTGGCATTACCGATCCGTCTACCAAGTACCTGACGCTCATGGCGGATAGACTCAGTGTGAGTACCGATTATCTGGTTGGCCTCAGCGACGAACCGAACGGCCACCTGAGCGATAAGACCATGTCGGATGAGGAACGCATCATTATAGATGCCTTTCGTCGTGATGGCTGGAAAGGGCTAGCGCGCCTTAGTGTCGATAAAGTCACACAATAGGGGCGACGGCTTGCCTCGCCCGCCACACTTGCCTCATCCCAAAAATCCAAAAGGGGTCATTTGGTAATCAATCAAGGTGACATCTACTGGGTACAGCTACGAGATGCAAGTGGATTGGAACCGGGTATTCGCCATCCTCATATCGTAATCCAAGATAATGTCCTGAACTACAGCCGTATCAGTACCGTAGTTGCCTGTGCCTTGACCTCGAATATAACGCGGGCAACCATTCCCGGCAATGTGCTGCTCGAAAAAGGTGAAGCAAATTTACCCCGGCTAAGTGTCGTGGAAGTGTCGAAAGTATCGACGCTACATAAGACACAGTTAGGCGAATATATTGGTTCACTCACTGAGAAGCGAATCGATCAGATATTGGATGGTATGAGATTTGTGCAGCGGTCATTTTTTGACCGCTAGTTAGCCGTTCAAGCCAGTCGTGGCGATGCCCTTGACCAGATACTTTTGCAAAAACACGAAAATCGCGGTCATTGGCACAAGGCTTAGCACCGTCATCGCCAGAATATATTGCCACTGCGTCAGGTTGTCGCCCTGAAAGCTGGACAGGCCAATTTGCAGCGTGAACAACTCCGAGCGATTGGTCACAATCAGCGGCCACAACAGATCGTTCCAGCGCCACATGACCGAAAAGATCGCCAGTACCGCGATGGCAGGTTTTGCCAGCGGCAATACGATTTGCCAGTAAATGCGCCATTCACTGGCCCCATCAATCCGCGCCGACTCGATCAATTCATCCGGGATCGTCAGCATATACTGACGCAGCAAAAATACGCCAGTCGGTGTCGCGGCGGGCGGAATGATCAAGCCAAGCAAACTGTTGGTCAGGTTCAGTTTGGCAACCACCAGAAACACCGGAATCATGATCACTGAAAGCGGCACGACGAGCGTACTCAGGATGATCATAAACAGCGCGTTACGCCCGCGAAAGCGATACTTGCTGAGCGCAAACGCGGCCATCGAATTGATCACCAGCGTCAAAATCGTTGATACTGTCGTGACGAAGATCGAGTTTCGCAGATAGACCAGAAACGGAAATTGCTGCAAGGCTTCCGTGTAATTAGTGAGCGTCAAACTTGCCGGAAGCAGCGACGGCGGCAAATGATACAGTTCAGCGGGCGTTTTGAACGACGACAGCGCAACCCACAACACCGGCGCGAACATGATGAACGTGCCAATGATCAGGCTGAGATAGGTCAGTCCGTCGGACAGAGTCGGATATTCCGCGCCCTGTCGCGCCAGGAAAAATCCCCTGGATTTGGCTCTTGGAGTGCTGTGAACAAGGTCTGTCGCCATCGAAACCCTTTCGGTCAGGTTGCGTCGTTAACACGACGCCCCAAATAAAGCTGCGCGCCCGTCAGAATGAGCAAGACAACTGCCAGCAGGAATGATGCCGCCGCTGCCAACCCGAACTGCCGGAACTCAAACGCATTGCGGAAAATATACTGCACGATCAGCAGTGTTGACGTGCCGGGACCGCCGTTCGTCAGGACATAGATCAGATCGAACGACTGAAAGGCGCGAATCAAACTCAGGATCACAACCACCAGCAGCGTCGGCATGAGCATCGGCAGCGTGATATTCCAGAACTGTTCACGCGGCGATGCGCCATCAATGGCCGAGGCTTCATACAGTACCGATGGGATCGACTGTAATCCGGCGATCAGAATCAGCGAATAGAAACCCACCGACGACCAGATATTGATCGCCACTGTCCAGGTCATTGACCAGTTGGTGTTGAGCAGCCAGGGGACTTTTTGCAGGCCAAACTGTGCCAGCACCGCGTTTAGCGCGCCGTATTGATACTGCAAAATCCATTTCCAGATGAGCGCCACCACTACAGGCGACAACAGCACCGGATAGAAAAATGCGCTTCGGAAAAACGCTCGAAAACGCAGCGGGCGGTTGAGCAGCATCGCAATCGCCAGCGATAGCACGACAGTAGCGATCACATCGCCTGCGACAAATACCAGCGTGTTTTTGACCGCGCGCCAGAACAAATCTTCCTGATAGATCAACTGCTGATAGTTTTGCAGGCCGACGAAATCCATGCTGAAAACGGACGAGCCGCGAAACAGGCTCAGATAGAAGTTATAGAGCGCCGGGAATAAAACGAAAACGCCGAAGATGATCAGGTTCGGCAGCAGAAACAAGTATGGCGCGTAACGCGGTTGGAGCGGGTGGCGTTTTCGGAGCATGAATTTCCTCAATTGGGCTGCCCTCCCCCCAACCCCTCTCCCTGAGGGAGAGGGGTTGGGGGGAGGGCTTTTTGGAAAGACGAACTACTTACTTCTTTCCGGCCTGCAAATCATCCATCTTGGCCTGAATCTTCTTGATCGCGTCGTCCAGCGTGATCTCACCCACAATCACCTGACTTAGCCGATCCCGCGTCTCGACGTTCACCGCCTGAATCAGCGGGTGATTCTGCAAACGGAATGCCTCGTCCGAGGTGAGTGTGACCGCTTTCAGGAATGTACTCAAATCGGTAGCGCGCGTCGGATAGGTCAGGCCATCTTTCGCCAGATCGAGCCGCGCCGGGAGCAGCCGTGAATCAACAGCAAACTTGCCAGCAATGTCTTTACTGGTCAGGAAGTCGATCACGCGCGCCACTTCCTTCGGGTGCTGCGAACTCTTGAACGCGATCACGAAACCGCCGCCGGGCATCCCGGTACAGGTCACATCACACGGATTCGGGACAGCTTTCCACTCGAACTTGTCCGCGATCACCTTATCGAAGTTCGAGACCTGCCAGCTACCCGAATAGTACAGCGGCACTTGCTGATTGATGAAGAAGTCTGCCGCTGCCGCATAACCGCTACCACCGCCCGCCCATACTTCTAACGGCGCGAGTCCGTCTTTATGCCAGCCGATCAGCATCTCGGCAGCTTTGCGGAAAGCAGGCGTATCAATCGTGAATTTGCCATCTTTATCAAAGAACGTGCCGCCATATTCCAAAACGCTGCTGAACCAACGGTGACCGCTCCGATCAATGGCAACAGTATATGGGACGCCCGTTGCATCACGAACTTTTTTAGCGACTTCAACCCATTCTGTCCAGCTTACTTTGGCATTGGTATCGCTGGGGATCGCCACGTTCGCTTTCTTGAACAGGCTGACGTTCACGAAGGGACCACTTGAGGTGAAATCCAAGGGGTAGCCAGTGATGCCGCCCTGTGTCCCTGCCAGCACATTGAGCAGCGC
The DNA here is from genome assembly GCA_038239365.1 of Aggregatilineales bacterium. Taxonomy (GTDB): domain Bacteria; phylum Chloroflexota; class Anaerolineae; order Aggregatilineales; family UBA2796; genus JBBRMW01. Next base: position 2,159 of record JBBSEU010000006.1, on the reverse strand, counting down.
CGCCGAATAGACCGTTGAGAATGACTTGGGATCGCTCAGATACGAGGTCAGGTCAAGCAGTTTGCCGTAGTACCGCTGTGGTTCGGTTTCGCGCGCCAGGTCTGGCCCCTTATCGACTTCAACCTGAGCAGAAAGCGTCGCATGTAAATCTTTGAAGGCAACAGTATCCACCACTACCTTAATATCCGGGTTCTTGGCTTCAAACTGATCAAGCAAGCCGCGTAAGACCTGGCCTTCAACGCCGTCGTTGTACCAGGTGAAGCGTAGTTCTACCGGGGCTTGCGCGTGGGCACTTGCGCCTAGGTTGAAGATCAGAAGCGCGGCCAGAGCAACCCATAAAAACAAACGACTCGTTTTGTGCATAGAATCTCCGTAATTCCAAATTCGCGTTAGACTTTTGTCCGCGTCGGGTTCGACTGAATGAAGGTTTTTGCAAGCTGTACACAAGCACGGATAACACCACTCCTCGTGAAAAGATGCACGGAAAAGCACGCTCGATAATGTTAAATTCTGGTGATCACACACGCCGTCAATTTTGGTTAATCTGCCTGTTGAGCATTGCCCTGCTAATCAATATGCCGCTGAGTCGCGCGCAAACAAGCTACTCACGCACGCATACCGTCACTATGACGTATGTCGATAATGGCAGCTACCCTGGCCGCCTGACCAACGCCGAGGTCACTTTCAAGCAGCTACAGGCGTTTTTCGATTCGGTGCAGTTTCAACATGGTATCGAGTATTCATTCAATCGAGATGTATTGGGCGGCCAGTTTGCGCCGAGTCGGGGTTACATCAATACACAGAATGGTTACGGTTATGGTGCGAATGGCGCGGCCTCACTGCTCAACAATCTGGTTTATAACGCGGCATTCTGGGATAGCGATGGCATTGAAAAGCCTGTTTTCCAGCGGGTGAAAATTTCGGTGCTGCGTGGAGATCGTACCTACAGCGTCTACGGCGTGAATGTCTATCCGGGCGTCACGGATTACGTGTGGCGGCTCAACCCGGCCTATGATGGCTCGTCACCGCGCGGCACGATTCAGTTTGATGCGACGGCAGGTACAGCGGTAATCACGTTGAGTTATGCCGATGAGTCCTCACCGCCTTCCCGCGATCTGCCACTGAATGCCAAAGGTACGATCCTGAGCCAGAATTTGCAGGCGATCATCGGAGATCGGCGGCTGGGTGTCTCAATGATCCCGGTTGCCAGTCCGGACGCTGCGGTGGGCGTGAACCCGGATGTACAGGTGCCGGTGGCGTCGGCCTGGAAAGGTGGCGGAATCGTCTACTTTTTTGAGAACATCGATCCGGCCATCTGGACAAGTGTTCCGGTGAAATATTGGAATACGCGCAACGTGAGTCGTGTGCCGCCAGAGTATCAGAAGGCGTTCCTGCAATACAACAAGATTCTGCGCTATGTGTACGTGATGGGCGTGTTCAGCGGCAATCACGAGGCGGGAAATGTGCTGGATTACGTCTACCGCAACTCGAAGTGGAAATCATCGGCAAATGCTGTCGCAGCCTTCAACGATTGGAGTCAGCAAGTCGTCGGCCTCAGCGCCGAGTCCGGGTTGCACAAGTGGCAGGCGGGCGCGACGTGGGCGGCGGGTGTCATCGATCATCGACTGGATGGAAAACCCTTCATTGACGAAGGACGACAAATTCCGTTCGATAATACGTTTTCGGCGCGCGATCTATCAAAGTTCTATCTTTATCTGGCGACGGAAGGCCGACGGCTTGGCTATTACGATATTGTGGTTGAACTGCTCTCCACCCGCACCGACATTTTGAGTATGCTCAAAAGTTTCTCGTCCGACACCGGGATTCAGGCGGCCAGCAAGATCGGATACTTTGCGCCAGACAGCCCCGACAGTTTGGGGCATGATGTGAACAACGATGGCGGCCTGTTGACGCTGCCCGATGGTGAACAATATGCCGTTGCTTCAATGGCCTTTGATGCCGTCGATATTCAGGGCGATGTAGTCAGCACCATCAGTCGGACACTGGTTAATACCTATCAGCGATCAGCGAAGCCTTAGAGCGGAAATCAAGTAGAATGAGCTAAAATCGTTTCTTGAGGAGGAACGATGAGCGGGTATTCAACGGATTTGAGAGAACGGGTGATACGGCTGCGTGAAAAAGGCGAGAGGCAGGCGCGC
>JBBSEU010000005.1:0-49155 GCA_038239365.1 Aggregatilineales bacterium | reverse complement strand
TTTGCTGTACGCCATGCCGAATCATGTTTTCAGGTGCAGCCACAACGCCTCGCTGTTGCAGCAGTTGTGCCAGTAGCACGTTGAAAACTTCCTGTCGATAGTTATTGGGCATCTGTACAGCCATTGCTTAAATAATGATGACACAATTGATCATCAGGAACGTCGGTTCAGCCCCGATCCTCAACCAGCACTGGCACTTCCATTAGATGTGCCAGATACAGTGCCGCCTGATGTGCGGGCGTATCAATTTCTTCTAATTCAAGTGGGTGGCGCGGCTCATGGGGTGGCAAACGGACGGCGCGGCCTTCCGTCTGTCCAACGTGCCCCACTTCCAGAAAATCGCCTTTGTCGCGCACGGCATGTATCCACACTTCCGGGTAAATACGCTCAATGGGCGTCTGACTCCCACCACTGTTGACCACTTCCCGGCGCGTGATCGCGTGGCTCACCAGCAAATATTGCACGCGCTCAAACGGCACCTGCTTGACCACCCCCATCGGGCGTCGTATCCAGCGGATCATCCGACTGCGCGGGTCAAACTGCACAGCATTGGTCATAATCAGCGTGCCCAGGTGATACAGCGCATTGATCGCCATAATTACCGCCACGATCACGCCCACAATCGGCAGCCATTCGGGTTGCACAGGCGCATAGTTCGAGCGCAGTTCGCCCACCGAAAGCAACCCAAAAATGATCGATAACGCGCCAAAAAAAATCATGCGCCCAATCGCTTCGGTGCGCCAACCGCGTGAACGCTGCCAGTTCAGCCCGACCCGATCTTCCATCAGTGCCCATTCACTGACTGCAATCGGCGGTGTCATCGGCTGAACATTCGGGAGTTTAGGACGTTCCAGCGCGGGTATATCCATCGTTTGAGGCGTAATCTGCGCCGTCTCAACAGGCCGAACCTCTGTCGCCGATTCCATTTGCACTGGCACGAATCGAAATGGCTTATCCAGTGTGGCAGCCAACGCCTTACCAGCCGCTTCGGCGGTCTCGGCCTGGGCAGTTGCGCCCTCATCCGCCCAACGCGCGATCCCACACCAGCGCCCGCCGCGTGCCTGGGCAAACTCCGCCGTGAACAACACGCCCAGATGCCAGTTGCCCGTTTCCCAACCGACGATCACCCGGTCAATCGCCTGAGCCGCAACCATGCCTTCGGACAGGCTGCGCGCACGGGCAAAACTGGGTTGGTAGGTGAGACCGCTGGCCGTCGCCTCCACATAAGAGGTGCTGTCGTTGGTTTGCCCGCTCAACAGCCGCCAATGGCCGTCGTTTATCTGGATGATCAAATTATTGGCGGCAGAAATGGTTTGCATGAACGAATTTCAACTTTCCCAATCGGCTAATGACACCATAAGACTTGCACAAGTCTATCGTGTTGGCGGCAAGATGCCAGACTGGGCTTCTACTTTTGCGCTACGCCATCTATACCATTGCCAGCCCGCCATCCACATGAATCGCCTGACCGGTGATGAACGAAGCGCCGTCCGAACACAAAAACAAAATCAGACTTGTCACATCGTCTGGTGTACCAATACGCCCCTGTGGGTTATTTGGGCTAACGGGACTGCTTGCCACTTCCTGAACATCACCGGGGCAGACGGCGTTCACCCGCACCTTGAGGGGTGCCAGTTCGCGTGCCAGTTCGCGCGTAAAGCCGATCAGTCCGGCTTTGCTGGCGACATAGGCCGCTGCATTTTCGCGTGGCAGCGGGTGTCCGTACACGCTGGCAAGGTTAACGATCACGCCGCCGCCTTCATCGGCCATGACACGCCCGGCCATCTGGCAGCAAAAAAATGTCCCGGTCATGTTCACTTCCAGGATGCGCCGCCAGTCGTATTCGTCCAGCTTGAGGATGCTGCTTGCTTTATCGACGCCCACCGCATTGACCAGTATATCGATCCGCCCGAACTGATCGCGCAGCGTTTCAATCATCGAGCCAACCTGAAATTTATTGGTCACATCGCCCTGAAATCCCGCCGCCTTACCACCTGTGGTATTGATCGCATCAACCAGATTATCCACTCGATCCGGGTTCAGATCATTCACGAACACGGCAGCGCCAGACTCAGCCAAACGCATGGCCGTCGCTTTGCCGATACCTTCACCCGCGCCCGTCACAAGCGCCACTTTGCCGTTGAGATCAACCGAGAAGTTCATAACGTGCGAAGGATGAGTTCTGGGTTCAGTCCTTGTTCCCGGTTCTTTCGCACTTTGGCTGCCATTCGCGCGAGCAAATCTTCCGACTTGGCAAATGAAGCATCCCAACGGGCATCGCTAGCCACCTCGTCTTCTGGACTAATCGACTCAATAGTAACAATCACGTCACCCGGTGGCAGCACGTCTGTTTGATCTAGTTCGAGCCGTCCGCTTTCGTCAATATGCCCGGTCAAGCGTATTGTTGCCAAGATTCTTGTCCCTCAAATATCCCGAAATTGAGTTTCTGATTATAACTCGTGAATTGATTGCAGACTCATTTCGATGCGGCATTACGTTTCCGCGTAAACCACAACACCAGACCGATCCCCGCCACCGCATTGAGCAGCCACGCCAACCCGACGAACCATGCCGCGCCATACCCACCATATCGCTGAATCAGCACATATCCAATCGGTGCTAAAATGGCCGTCAAAATGGCCGATTCCAGTATCGAATAATGCGCCTTACCAAGTGTTCGCAATGCCGATCCCAGCCCGACGCCCAACCCAACGGCCAGTGATTGTAGTAACAACGGATAAATCCAACCTACTGCTGGCAAATAATCCAAGCCGAAGATAATCACCAGCACGAATGGCCCCACGACGGCCAACGCCAACGTCCCTAATGCCCAGATCGCGCCGCTGCCAATCGTCGCCCGAATGAACGTCTGACGCATCCCTTCATTTTGACCGCTCTTGAACGGCAAATAAGTATCCAGATTGCGCGCCAGCCCGCTGATCAGTGGGCCGGGGAACGATGTGACCGAGTAGGCCACTGTGAACAATCCCAATGCGGGCGTACTGACCGCGCGCAGCATCAAAAATGGCAAAGTTTCGACGGTGAACCCGCTGAAATTTTTGTCAATCGAGACGATCACACCTTCGCGCAGATACTTACGGAATGGGATACGTCGCGCCCGCTCCAACAAAGAAGGCAGCGACAGTAAACGCTCATCCGCTGCCACTAATTGTGTATAGCGCCATGTTGCATAAGCAGCAAAACCCAGGCTGGTGATAACCTGTACAGCGATTAAGCCGTTGATGATCGACTGATTATCCGTGACACTCCACTCAACCGGGAATTGTGTCGGAAAATCCGGGTCAGCGTTCAGCTTGCCAATCAGCGCGACTCCGATCATCAACACTGCCGTACCGATCAACCGCATCGAGTCGAGTCGTACCAACTGCCGCATATCACGCCGCGCGGCCAAAATCATGCCGACCATTTGAATCGGTACATCGCTGATCTCAGTGATGACCAGCCAGCGCGCCAATAGCCCGGCAGTCGGATCGAGGATCGGGAACAGAACGAAAAAAACAACCACCAGCAAACCGTTGATGATCGCGTTGATCTTCAAAAAATAGGCCAGTGTATCGCGGATCGCTTCCGTATCATTCGCACCAAAGGCCCGCGCCAGGTGCGTGCGCGCCACGAGGATCGATCCGCTGATATCGAGCAGCCCGACAACCCCAAACAAGACAATCACCGCCCGGTAATCGCCCAACCCGTCTGAACCCAACACGCGCGCGATGATGGCCTGTGTGCCGCCCAGCGCAAAGATCAGAATGAACTGTCCAGCTTGCAGCGTCAGGGTATCGCGTACAAAGCGCAGTTGCAAAGTGGACTGAATTAAAAGTATGATCCGCATGGTTAACCAGTGGGCGAGACGGCGCAGCGCAGAGATGATGAATTGTAAATACTTTGTCTGTATAGTTCGCCTCGGATAACACAAAATTTACAATTCCTTCAAATCTCACACATGAGCTAAGTCTGGAGACGACCTGTTAATGCAGCAAAACTCACGGCGCTGGTTGTGGCTGATCCTGATCGGCGCGTTGGCACTTCGGCTGTTGTTCGTGCTGGTGATCGATCCCTCACCCAATTTTAGCGGGGGCGATACGAGTTGGCTGCTCAAGAGTGGGCGCGGCCTGCTCGATGGAACAATCCCCGAACCGCCCCAAACCGGCCCCATCTACCTGATTTATGCCGGATTCATCCAACTGATCTTCAGTTCTGCCAGCATCCAAATCCTTCGCATCCTGAACGCACTCATGGGCACCGCCTTATGTGGCTTCATCTATCTGATCGCTGCCCGCTTTTTCAACCCGCGAGTCGCCTTTCTATCTGCTCTTTTAATCGCCTTCAACCCGATCTTCATTATCGAAGCTGGCAACGTTCTCACCGAATCACCCTTCCTATTCCTTCTATTCGGCACATTCGCTCTCTATGCGCTTAGCATCCCGTCTGACTCCCCCTCTCTGCTTGCGGAGAGGGGGCAGGGGGGTGAGGCAAACCTCATCTTCATCGGCATCCTTTTTGGCCTCACCACGCTGACTCGCGCCGTGACGCTGCTTCTCCCCTTGATCCTGATTGCTCATCTGATTTATCTTTACCGTCGCCGCGCCTTTCGATTTGTTCTCGGCCTGGTCATTGCTTACACCCTGACCCTTTCCACCTGGACGATCTACAACCTTGTACGCTGGAATCATTTCGTGATCGGTGCCGAAGGAATCGCGGCCAACGTTTACATCGGCACGACGCCCGGTTGGTGCGGCCCGGAATGCGTCGATAATTCAGCAGGCATCACCGGGCAGGGTGATAATCAACAAAAATATATGCAAGGCGCGTTCGCAACCATTATGGCCGATCCGGTTGGCTATGTCCGCCGTCGCCTGACGAACGTTACCGAGGCGCTCTTGCAGCCCTACAACACCGTCTATTACCCCGGCGCAAGCATCAAATCCATCGCGGCAGAGTGGTGGTCTGGTGGGCATAGCCTATCAGGATTGGCGCGCGTCACGCAAACTGAATCGTTCTGGCCGAAGCTGGCACTGTATCTATTTCACTATCTGGCGCTGCTCTTTGGACTGATCGGAATGCTGATCGGTTGGCGAAAGGTCTGGCCGCGCCTGCCCATCTACGGCACAATCGCCTATTTCGTGGCGCTGCACATGGTACTCACCGCCATTCCACGCTACCTGTTCCCGATTGAACCGCTTTTGTTGATGTTCGCGGCCTCTGCGTTGGTCTCAATCCGCGCGCTTGCGACCAATCAGCATCGAACTGAAGCCGAACGACCAGGGCGCGATGAAGCGCAACAGCCCGCCTAAGGTCTCTGCCAGGATCGATGTTTCGTAATAACCTTTGCCACGAAAGATCGCGCTCAGTCCCCACAGCGTAAAACTGTGACCGATTGGCTCAACATGAATCACGTCGAAGCCCGCCGCATCCAGCGCCGCCGCAAGCTGTTCATGTGTGTAGGTGCTTTCATAGAACGACTCATCGCTCAGGAGCGATTGTCCACTTTGCGTGCGTCGCCAGCGTACCAGTCGATTCACCACGTTCGGACAGGGGATTGTCAGCACCAGCACACCGCCCGCTGCCAGCACCCGACTCGCTTCTTTTAATGCCGGAGCAACCCCGTGTTGAAAATGTTCCAGCACGCCAAATGACAGATAACCACGCAGCGATCTATCCCGGTAAGGCAGTGCGTGAACATCACCGGCCTGCAATTGCAGCGACGGATCATAGTCGCGGGCACGCTCGCAGGCACGCGGCACGTAGTCCAGCCCGATCACGTTGAAGCCAAGCGCCCGCAGTCGCACGACAGTTGCCGCCAACCCTGACCCGGCTTCCAGAATCAGCCCTTTGCGTGGCAAAAAGCGCGCATAACTTGCCATCACTCGTTGGGCGCGCGGATAGTTGAGCGTCGTCAGTTCATCATCAATCGAGGCTTCCTGCCAGATGTCGTGCCAGGCTTGCTGTGTTGATTCATAAAGCGTCTTTTTTACATCGGAATTGGGTTTGCTAGCGATGATATTACACCTGCATCACCTGCTAAGCAGGTGGACATTTTCGTAGAATTTGATCATGCGCGCTGCCACACTCGGCCAGGAATAATCGGCCTGCATCCATGCGCGCCCCGCTGCGCCCATGCTAACCCGACGTGCCGGATCGGTCAAGAGCGCCCGAATCGCCGCTGCTTGCGGTTCGACTTCACGCGCCACGATCAAGCCCACACCGCGCGTTTCAGCTTCGGGCAGATTGCAACCCGGCGTCAGAATCACGGGTAATCCGGCGGCCATCGCTTCAAGCGCCGCCATCGAAAGCCCTTCACCAACCGCAGGCAGGACGAACAACGCCGCGCGCCTTAGCATATCATCCCGCGCTTTTCCCGTTAGCAGCCCTGTAAACGTGACACGATCCGCGATCCCGTTTTCTGACACAAGCCGCTGCGCCAGCGCCAACATACCTTCATCCGGCCCCACGATCATCAACCGCGATCCCGCTACCGCTGCCTGTGCAAAGGCCGGGATCAAAAATTGCAGCCCCTTACGTTCGTGCAGCCTTCCCAAAAATAACACGATTGGCTCATCTGTCGGTGTGCTTGCTTCACTGATGGTCACACCGTTTGGAATGACTTCGATCCTGGGCGGATTCACTCCGAACGACTCCCAAAGTATTCGCACGTCTTGTGCTTCGTCTTCTGTCAGTGCCGCGACTCCGGCAAAACGCTGCGCTAACATCTGTCCAAACAGCCGATCCCAGGTTGTTTTGATGATCGAGCGCCCCGTTTCGCGCGGTAAAGTGCCATGTGGCGATACGATTAGCGGCACATGACTCGCCGCCGCGACGATCAAATTCTCAACCGTGCGAAACTCATGCACATGAATCACATCCGCTTGAAGTTCATTCAACGCGCGCCGCATCCCTATCGGACTGGATAGATTCAGTCGCCGTAAAATGGGGAACGCATTCCGACAGCGAATCACGTTCACGCCCTCAATGACTTCGCGCCGCGTTTCGATTCGACTCATCGGTGTGAGCGCATCGGTGGTCAGCACCGAAACACGCTGTCCGAGTGCCGCTTGTGCCGTCGCCAAACCGCTGACGGCGCTCACCACACCCCCATAACCCCAGGCGGGCGCATAGTACGGGGCTACATGCAGAATGTGCAAAACCTTATCCCTTGATGAGACCTTATAGCGGCGCTGAACCATCCCGCGCTATCATCGTCTCGGATTGTTGAGGTGAATGTGATCACGTCTCGTTTGCGAAACCTGTTTTTCTATACACTTGGTCTACTGTTCTTGAGCATAGCGGCGCTTGTGCTGCTGCCAACCATTGCCACTGCCCAAACCGAACCGACTCCACTTCCCATCAAAATCCTGACGTTTACCCAACCGCCACCAACCGCTGTGATTACCACACCCAGCCGCACGCCAACGGCCAGCGGCTCAACCGTTGTCCAGGTACGCGATAAAACAGTGCCCGGCAATGTGCGCGCCTCACCCAGCCTCGATGCGGAAATCATCGGCAAAATCAAGCCCGGCAACTATTATCAAGTCCTCAGTAAATTTGGCAAGTGGATCGAAATTCTATATGGTCAGCCTTCACCCGATACCAAAGGCTGGGTTTTTGAAGACATCGTAATCATCAGCGGCCCCGGCTCGATTCCGACGGCGGTATCGTCCGAAGTGCCTACCGCGAATGTCTCAACCGCCAGCGCCAAAACCACCGCCGAATATCTGACCGCAACTCCCGGCGCACCCGGCACAGCGACGGCGCTTCAACTTTCGGCAACGGGGGTCGTCGTTCGCAATGCGTCAGGTTCAACCATTGAACCAACCTCGAACGGCCCCAAACCGACTTTCACCTATCCGCCCCCCTATGTCGAAGCAACTTTAGCGCCGCGTTCGGGCTTTGTGACCAATCAGGCCGGATTGCCCCCGATCATCCCGATCATCGGTTTGGCCGCTGTTGGCTTGTTCGGGCTGCTAATTAGCGGGCTTCGGCGTTTGTGAAGGTGTCGGAGCTGGTGTCCGCGAACCAGTCAGCGGTGGCGACGTTGAACCCGATGCCGTTGTTGGCGTCGGGCGTGGCCGTGTGACGCCAGTCTGACGACGTGTGACGATTTCGCCGTAACCGATCACCAAACACAAGACGATCACCGCCAGAATGGGCAGCCACCAACCCCGACGCGGTGCTGCAAACCGAGTTGGCGTGCCTTCTACATCTGGTACGATCAGTGCGCGCGCCGCCTGTACCAGCATAAACGTCAGAAACAGCGTGACGGCCACTGTTGTTAGCCAGCCGAAACTTAACGGATCGCCTGCCTGCCCTTTGAGCAGCGATTGAATCAGTACATCGCGCAAGAGCGGTTCGCCCATATTGAAGCCGCTGATGACCAGGATGCCCGCCCAAATGGAACCGCTTCGCAGCGTCAACACGCCCGCCACAAGGCCGATCAGCAAGTAGGGCAAAATCGCGCTCATGCCCAATCCAGCGCCGAACATGCCGAACAGCCCGAACAAAACCGCCGTCAGCAGCACGCCCCGCCAACGGCCAAGCCCACGCGCCGCCGTGAAAATATAGCCAAAAAACAGTAGCCCCTGACACAGCGGTAAAATAATCCCGAACATGACCGCCTGAGCTTCAAGCGTCGCGCCACTGCTCACACTGCGCGGCAAGTTCCCAAACGCACCGCCCAATGTCTGCGAAAACAACGAAAGTAGCCATGTTGCGGGCGGCCATACCGCTAACCCCGCTATAAAACTAATCATCAGCACTGGCAGCGATGGACGCTTGCCGAGGATCGCCGCCGGGCGAATGGCGTTGATGATCAGCGCCACAACGGTGAAACCCGCCTGAACAAACAACGCTGAGATCAACCGCAGAAAGACAATGTCGATCCCTTCGCCCAATGCCGTGATCAGGCCGCCCGCCGGGATAACCAGCAGGTACAGGATCGCGGCACTTCGCAGCGACGGATATTTTTGTTCAGGGGTCAACGCGCCACTCCCGGAAAAATAAAAAGCGGCCTGATCGCTAATCGATCAAGCCGCCTAACTGTACCGCAAAACGTCAAATTAGTGGCAGGAGCAGCCGCCACCGCTGTGGCTGTCTTCGGCGCTGTTCTCATTCTTGGTGCGGAACGAGGAGCCGCAGCCGCAGGACGACACCGCGTTCGGGTTATCAATACGGAAACCGCCGCCCATCAGGCTATCCACGAAGTCGATGGTTGCGCCGCCAACATACATAATGCTGGTTGGGTCAACGACCAGACGCACGCCTTCCGCTTCAATGAGCGTATCGAATTCCTGAGCCTGTTCCTCGAAGGCCATGCCATATTGCAGGCCGGAGCAGCCGCCGCCCGAAACGAACACGCGCAGCGCATGATTCGGGATGCTGCGCTGAACGAGCAGTTCACGAATTTTAACAGCGGCGCTGGGGGTCACAGTGAGGACGGGTGTATCAATATCGGTGGTGGTATCGATCTGGATCAAATCGGTCATGGGTTGATCTGCGCCTCACAAAGGACAGCGCGCCTCCTTTAGATTATCTAAAGCTGCTGAACTTTTAACTGGCTGATCATTTTAGCACCATTCAGAATGACAGTCAATAAAACAGATGGACATTAGCAATATTGAGCAGTCAGGTATCAGCTATAGCCAAACAAATAGCGTAGACACGACAAATGAATCGTCGGTACAAACGATAATCAGGTTTTCTTGCTGAAAGCTGACCGCTGATTGCTGATCGCTCACTGCTACGGTACTATTCTGTAAAAAGGTAGGCAAAAAGATGTCTGAATTAGTGTTTGATGATCGCGTCGCGCAGGGAGTCGTACCGCTCTCGGACGCGGCGATTCGCTTGAATCCTACTGATCCGGTGGCGATTGCCCGAACCTGGCTGGCACAAGGCCGCCAACTCCAAACCCCCGATGGCGTGATCACAACTCGCCAATCGATCCCGCCCGGTCACAAAATCGCTCTCAGCCCGATCCGTTCTGGCGATCCGGTGCGGCGCTATGGGCAGATCATCGGCTTTGCCACACAGGATATTGCGCCCGGCGATCACATTCATCTGCACAACCTGGGAATGCGCGATTTCACGCGCGACTATCAGTTCGGGACGAATATTGTCCCTGTCAATCACGTGCCACCTGAACAACGCCGTACCTTCATGGGCTATCTGCGTCCCGATGGCCGAGTCGCCACACGCAACATGATCGCCGTGATCTCATCCGTCAATTGCAGCGCCACCGTTAGCCGCGCAATCATCAACCGCATTCGTGCCGAAGGGCTGCGTGATTATCCGAATGTCGATGATGTGATCGCCATCACCCATAAATCGGGCTGCGCCATGAGCGATTACAGTGCGCTGCGGCGTGTCCTGACCGGCTTCGCACAGCATGTCAACATCGCAGCCTATATCCTGATCGGCCTGGGCTGTGAAGGCAATCAGATCGTCGAATGGGCACCCGGCAAAGAAGCACCCATAATGACCATTCAGGATACAGGCGGCTTCCAGAAGACCCTTGAAAGCGGCGTCGAAGCGATGCGCCAACTGCTGGCACCTGCCAACGCGGTCAAGCGCACACCGCAAACAGCGGATAAACTGACAGTGGCCTTGCAATGCGGTGGCAGCGATGGCTGGTCGGGCGTGACGGCGAACCCGGCGTTGGGCATGGCCGCTGACGAAATGGTACGGCAGGGTGGCACGGTCATCCTGAGCGAAACGCCCGAAATATATGGCGCGGAACATCTCTTGACGCGGCGCGCGATCAACGAAGCAGTTGGCCGAAAACTGCTCGAACGAATTGACTGGTGGGAACATTACACCGCGATCAACGATGCGGTCATGGACAACAATCCCGCGCCCGGTAACAAAGCAGGCGGCCTGACCACGATTTACGAGAAGTCGTTAGGTGCAGTTGCCAAAAGCGGCACGATGCCGCTCACGGGCGTTTACGAATACGCCGAACCGATCACCGAGAAAGGCTTCGTGTTCGTGGACACCCCCGGCTACGATCCGGTATCTGTCACCGGGCAGGTTGCCAGCGGCGCGAATCTGGTGGCCTTCACGACAGGGCGCGGATCGGCGTTTGGCTTCAAGCCCGCGCCTTCGATCAAGATCGCCAGCAATTCCGGCCTGTACAACAAACAAACCGACGACATGGACGTAAACGCCGGAAAAATTCTGGATGGCGTGAGTGTGCAGGACGTTGGTATGGAAATTTTCAATCTGCTGATCGAAACCGCATCGGGCAAAAAGAGCAAAAGCGAACTATCTGGTCTGGGTGATGAGGAATTTAGCCCCTGGCCGCTTGGTGCAGTATTGTAAACAAGCTATCAGCAGTCAGCGATCAGCCCAAACCGCAATGCTGGTTAACTTTGTTGGATACACCAAATCCGGCAGATGCACATTGGCACTTGCTAACTGCTAACTGCTGACCGCTGATTGCTGATTGCTGATTGCTTTTCTGGTAGTTCCATCGTAAAGGTGCTGCCTTGCCCGACTTCGCTTTGCAGGTGAATATCGCCGCCGTGCAGCCGTGCCAACTGTCGCGCAATATCCAGTCCGAGGCCAACACCTGGACTGCGATGATCGCGCTTGACGAACGGCACAAAGACCAGATCGCGCTGATCTTCGGGAATGCCGGGGCCGGTATCTTGCACGGACACGCGAATCGTGGCGTCCTGGCGCGTAGTGCTGATTTCGATGTGCCCTTGTGTGGTGTACTTGGCCGCATTGCCAACCAGATTCCGCACGATCTGGCGCACGCGCAGCCCATCCGCCTGAATCGGTATCAGGTCAGAACTTAGCGAAGTGCTGAGCGAAACCCCCGGCTTGAGGATCGAGTGGATTTCTTCGGCGACGGCCTGACAAATCACGTTCACATCGCATGTTCCCGGCTTGAGCATCAGCTTACCAACGGACAACTGCGCGCTATCCAGTAAATCGCTGACGATGTGATTAAGCTGCTCCCCTTCCTCGACGATCTGATTCAGATATCCGCCTTGCGGCGAGGGCAGTTCAACGCGGCGCATCAGCTTGGCAAAACCCAGCACGGAATTAAGTGGCGTCCGCAGTTCGTGGCTCACGCGCGCCAGAAATTGCTGGCTGCGTTCGGTGACTTGCTGTGTCACTTCCTTTTCGACATAAGCCGTATTAAGTTCGATGCTCAACTGATTCAAAAAACGCAGGGCTTGAAAGGTGAAGGCGGCCATCAAAATATCGTAGCAAACGGTCAGATAGTGCGGTGGGTCAAGCCGAACGGAGTTGACAGGCAGTTCGTAAAACAGGCTTGTCCAGAAGGCAACTACACAGCACGCCTGCACTAAAACCCGCTTACGATGCGTCAGGATCATCCCGGCAAAGGTATAGGGCAGCAGAAACGAAACCGCCGTCACAGCGCCCAACCCCTGAATCAACATGCCCTGAGCAGCAAACAAAACGACGGTGCTGATCAGCCAGAACAGTTCGTAGCGTTGCAGCAGCCCCAAACCATAGACAACGCTCATCAGGATCACAGGCAGCAAGTAGGCACGCGCACGTGGGATATTCTGTGCCTGAACGATCAGCCACAGCGCCAGCACGCCCACCACGAACGGCCAGATTTGCGCGCGCCAATATTTGTGCAGCCGCCGCGTCGCCTCTTGCCGGACGGCTTCGGGCACATCGCTCTTATCAGGCCAGGGCGCGCTTAATAGTTTCGACCACATGTTCCGGGTCCAACGGCTTGGCAAGATAATCGAAAATCAACGTATGAATGGGCGCATCCTTGACCGCCTCAGCATAGGCCGAAACGAGCAGCACCGGCGCATCATGCAGCCGCCGGAGCATGGCCGCCAGCGCCAACCCGTCGGTATCCGGCAAATCCAGATCAATAATATACAGATCGGGCGGCAGCGATCCCACTATTTCGCGCGCTTCCTGCCCGGAACTTGCCAGCGATAACCAGTGATTGGTCATATCCGCGAAAATAGCCTGCATCAGCATTTGCGCGGGCGGGTGATCTTCTACGTACAAGACAATCGCCATTTACTTTTTGATTACTCCACCAACTCATCAAGCAAGCCATCGAGTCGCTGCGCTTCGGCGACGATCAGATGCAGCATATCGGCGTCTGCCGTGCCAAGCTGACCGTCGCGCGCCAATTTCGTTTCGAGCAGCCGCGCCACGCCCAATAGCGTGTGCAGCGGCGTTCGCAGTTCGTGGCGCGTGCTTGCGCCGGGTTTGGGCAGTTCGCGCATGTGCTGCGCTGCACGAATTGCCGCCTCCCGGCTGTTCACTTCCAGTTTGGTATAGATATTCGAGATGTGATTCCGTACCGTGCCATCCGAAACGCCCAACGTCTCCGCGATTTCCGGGTTTGCTAGCCCTTCCGCCGCCAACCGCAGGATCGCCCGTTCGCGCGTAGTGAGCGTGTACTTTTTGTTGGCAAGTGTCAGGCCGCTGGCCGCTGTTGGCGATAAAAACGTTCGCCCCTGCGATACCGCCCGAATCCCATCCGCCAGACGCAGCGTCAGATCATCGCTCTTGACGACGTAGCCCTGTGCGCCCGCCCGCAAAAGCTCCTCAACCCACACCGGATCATCGAACGCCGTCAGGATCAAAATCGACATGGTTGTGAAACGTGCCCGTAGATCGCGCACTGTCGTGACCGGATCGAAGCCGCGCCCCGCATACGACAGATCGAGTACCAGCACGTTCGGCGTGTTGGCTGCGACAAGCGTCATCACCTGTCCAGCGTCGTCCGCTTCCCAGGCGATCTCCAAATCCATCGCGCGCGATAGCTCCTGCCGCACAATTTTTCGCATCAGCGGATGGTCATCGATCAAGGCAACACGGATCATCGAAACATTTCACCTCTGGGGGTATTGTAGCACGCTCCCGTTTTTCCGCGTTTGTCATGCCCGATCCCTGACGCTTGCCTATCGGTGAATGGTTCGTTGTGTCTTACGCTTGCAGCAACGTTCATTACCAAAAGGAAAACCTCTTATGTCCGAAGTAATCCGCGAAGTAGATGAAGCCGCTACCGAAGTGCAAGCGCCCAAACCCGTCCGCGTCCGTAAACCTTTCCCGCTTGGTCAGGTGATCGTCCTGTTTGGTGCGCTGCTGCTGATTTTGGCGATTGTGCTTCCGGCGCTACTTGGCCCGGCAGTGGGCAATATCTTCTCGAATGTCGTTTCCAATTTGTGACACTATGAATTCTCAAAATGTGAGCGATCTACCGCTGGCCGCGCAACCGCCCAAACCCGTCATTCGGCACTATCGTCAGATCGTCGCAGTCGTGATCATTGTAAGTGCGGTGCTGCTTTATGGTGCCGTTGGCAAGGCGGCTCTGGACGGCATGTTTACCGATTACATCATTTGTCTATAGGTGTGCTGATGGATACGAAGCCGAAAATGCTGCCTTCACAACCCAGACGATTGCAGGAATGGCAACTCATGGCGCTGCTGGCTTGTGCGGTCGTATTCCTGACGCTCATGGCTTACTGGTGGCTGGGTGCGCCAATGGAGTGCAGTCTGTACAAAACCATCAGCCAGAATCTATAGGTTTTCGATGAAACGTTTATCACTGGTCACATTAATTTTAGGGATCGTGCTGTTTGCGGGTGGTGCCGGGATGCGCGTCTATGCCAATGTCTCGCAGCGCCTCACCGAGAGTCGATTGATCGCCGCAAAGCCTGCTTCGCCTGATGTGATCAGTGCCTCAGCCGTTCAATTCTCACCTGCCGATGGACAACCCTCCCTGATTCAACTCTCAGCACTTGACCTCTGGAACCGACTCGAACCTGTCCAGCAGCAAGTCGCCTTTCACGATGGGCGGCTTGCACTGGCCTGGGACGTGAAAGATGCGGGTTGGCACGATGCTACCCGCCCCGGCTCAGGCTTTAACGTGGTCATTGCCGGGCACAGCCCATCACTCGATCCAGCGGTGTGGTCACGATCCATTTTTCGTCAGCTTGCTTATCTGAACCCCGGCGATCTCATCCAATTGACCGCCGGAAGTCACCTGTACATCTACACAGTAGATCGCGTGTTCGCCGTGACCAGTGCCGAAGCCGAAACCGCCGAGTCAGCACGTTGGTTAGCACCCGGCACTGCGGAACAGCTAACACTGATCACTTGTTGGCCGCCGAACACTGCCGCCTATCGAATTGTTGTGATCGCTTTACCGTTTCGCGTTGAGGAGCGCACTTATCATGAATCCGATCCATCCTAAACGGATCAGCATGTCGCTGATCGCCCTGTTCGCAATATTGGCTATATCGTTCGGTGCGGCCATACCCGCTCATGCCGACGGCCTGCTGTTCATGGAAGGCGTCTACCGTCAGCCATCCATCTCACACGTTAACGTCCTGATCAAAGATAAGATCGCCACAACGACGCTTGAGCAAACCTTTCGCAATCCGTTCGGCAAACAGGTAAATGCCGTCTATGTTGCACCTGTCCCATCGGGCGCGACGTTGACCAGCTTTGCCGAACAGATCGACGGTCAGTGGGTTGAGGCCAAAATCAAGACCAGCGAAGACGCCAAAGCCGATTTCGATAATGCCGCCAACAAAGGCCAGGATGCTGCTTTATCATCGGCAACGGTGAACCTGCCGCCCAACCTTGATCCAAAAACGACATTCCACACCAGCATCGTTTTGCCGCCACAATCGGAGCGCAGTGTTCGCGTGACCTATACCGAAGTGCTGATCGGTTCTGTTGGTCTGACGCGCTACACCTATCCACTCAGCAATACTAACCTGAGCGATGAACCGGTGGGCGATCTGCTGGTTGATGTAAAAGTCGTTGAGAATGACGAAATCCGTGCCGTGTATTCGCCGTCGCACACGGTTGAAGTTTCACGCGGCGGCAAGAATGACGCCGATGCAGTCTATCGCGCTCAGAATGTTGTTCCGCGTCAGGATTTTGAACTGGTCTATACACAGTCGAATGAGCGATTCGGGTTGAATCTGGCAAGCTATCGCGCCCCGGATGAACAGGACGGCTACTTTGTATTGGTGGCCGCGCCGCAGCTCGACGTTCAAAAAAGCGAGGTGGTGCAAAAGGATTTCGTGTTCGTGCTGGATCGATCCGGCAGTATGCAAGGTCAGAAGTTTGATCAGGCCAAAGACGCAGTTAAGAAGATGCTAGCCGCGCTCAATCCCGGTGATCGGTTCACCGTGATCACCTTTGATGACAACGTGACGCCCTACTCGAATGAACTGGTCTCACTCGACCGCCGCGAAAACGCTCAGCAATGGGTGACGAATTTGCAGATCGCAGGCGGCACGAACATCAATGCTGCGCTGTTAGCCGCGCTCAAAACCGTTGATAAAAGTTCAAACCGCCCGCACATCGTCGTCTTTCTGACAGACGGCCAGCCCTCGACGGGCATCACGGCGATTCCTCAAATTCTGGATAACGCCCGAAAAGCCATTCAATCGCAGAGCCGCATCTATACGGTGGGCGTCGGGGCGGATGTGAATCAGCCGCTGCTCGGCACATTGGCGCAGGAGAATCGCGGTACGGCCATGTTCGTGACCAGCACCGAACAACTTGAATCATCCTTGAGCAAGTTCTATGCGGCGATTGGCAGTCCGGTCTTGATCGATCTGGCACTCGATTTTGGCGGTATGGATGTTTACGACGTGTACCCCAATCCACTGCCCGATATGTTTTTGGGTGGGCAAGTCGTTGTAACGGGGCGTTATCGTGGCAGCGGCCCGACAAAAGTCAATCTGACGGGCACGATTAACGGTCAGCCGCACACTTCAACTTATGAAAACATCAAGTTCCTAGGGACTCAGGACGATAGCAAGCCCTACGAATACGTGCCGCGTCTGTGGGCGCAGCGTAAGGTCGACTCGCTGATTCGCAAGTTGCAGATCGAAGGCCCCAACCCCGCCGCCATTGAAACCGTGAAGGCGCTTGGCCTGAAGTACAACATCGTGACGCCCTACACATCCTTTGTTGTCACGTCTCCGAACAACAATAATCCCGCGCCGCTGCCGCGTACCGGATTGCCATTCCTGTATGTAGACGACTACCGCACCGTCAACACGGCCTTGATCGTCAGTGGCACGCTGCTAACGTTGATCGGCTTGTTCAGTTTCGCAATCGTTCGCCGCAACACGCGCAAACAAGGATAACGATCATGTTCAAACGAAAGCGCAAGAACGACGAAACGCTGCTTCCTAAATTGTTCCGGTTGATGCTCAATTCGGTGCAGCGTATCTTGACCATCACGGGTTTGGTGACAGTGCTTGTGCTGGCGATCCTTACGCTTCTGATTTGGCCGCTATATCGCCCACCTGTAAGCAATATGTATCGGTATTCCACCGAAACCCCCATACCGAACCAGGCGTTGAGTGCGGACATACGCTTGGTCCTGGCGACAGCACGAATGGCAGTTTTCACTAACGAAGCGACTGGCGTGTTTCACCACCTATCCACCTACGCGCTCACGATGAGCTATTCGCCCGATCACCGCTGGCTCACGGAGCTTGGCCGAGGTTCAGTCAGGCTGACAAGCAGAGAACCAACGAACCAGGAGTTGTTTGAGCGGTTTTCGCAATTTTCAGGTGATGCCCTCATGCCCACCTGGAATGCGGACAGTGACACGTTTATGTTCGTAGCCCGTCGTGGTGACAGTTATATTCTCTACAGCCTCAGTATCAAAAACCCAACCGTACTCGTCCCGCGCCTGATTGTTCCTAAGTTGTTAGCGCCGCCGCTTTTTCATCCAGCAACCGGGCGCATCCTGATCGCACAACCGACAAATAGCGGTCAGACGCAGCTCGATACGATGAATCCAAACTGCACCGGGCCAGACTCGTGTATGGCTTCACTTCGTTCGCTTGCCACGATCCCCTATCTGATCGATTGGGCGACGTTTCACCCCAACGCCACAACTTTGATCGTCTCAAGCATGGGCAAGCTGTACACAGTGGCGACGGCCAGCGGCAATGTGACGCCCTTCCTGGACGATGGCAGTTCCAAATTCCATCCGGTATTCAACCGAGACGGAACCCTATTGGCCTATCTTTCAGGCAACAAAGTACATATCGTGCGTCTCAGCGACTCATCGGTAATCCACCTGACATTTGATGACATTACGAGTGTCGAATGGGCAGACTAGCGACGAGCCGCCTTGCGCGCATGTTCGTGCTGCTCTATCTGGTCTCGCTGCCCTGGCCGCCTGATACCGACGTGGAACACCTGCACGCCGCCTTGCCTGATCAACCCTGCACAGTGATCACAAAGGTTGATCAGGCGGGAGTGATCGACGCCGTAACGCAAGCCTACCGCTGGAATGATCTGCTCGATAAGCGCGTCGCGGCCATCAACCATTCGTACTACAGCATCCCGGTAGTGCTGCAAAAGATCGAACGCTGGATGCCTGCAATTAGCTGTGTGGCGCAGGCATTTGACATTTCCCCCGTGTTACTAGCCGGGACTCTGGCAACCGAACTTGACCTGGACTATCACGTTGTCGATGTAGTAGCCGATAACGTGATCCGGGTTTCACCGTTCGGGGAAGTCCTCGGCTATGTCGTCATGGGCGCGGGTTATGCGGGCGTTCACTTCGATCATCTCAAACGCGCGCTGGCAACTTTTGATAGAAACTTCTCAACATCGCCATTTTTCAATGTCTATCGCCAGATCGTCACGACGCGCAGCAACGCATCGCTGACT
Source organism: Aggregatilineales bacterium (assembly GCA_038239365.1). GTDB lineage: Bacteria > Chloroflexota > Anaerolineae > Aggregatilineales > UBA2796 > JBBRMW01. The sequence goes on along the minus strand of JBBSEU010000005.1, from coordinate 30,474 downwards.
GTGTTGGCAACGCGCGATTCATTGTTCGATATAGCCGATGCCGCCGTCATGGCGCGTTACTACATGCTGCTCCGCCTCGGCACGCGCTCCATGACCAGCCTCACAGTAACGGACATGGCCTTCATTTGGTCAGCCTATCGCGGCGGTGCGAAGGACTCGCCCGCCGATCTGCCCGAAAAGCGCGAATACCGCTGGAGTATCGAATACTTACAGCGTGCCGATAACCCACAAATTTTTGGCGACACATTGCTCGCACTGCCCTACTTCACTTACTTCAAGGCCGTGTTCAAAAATGCCTGATACCGCATCCAAAAATTGTGTTATGCTTGCGTTTGGCTTGTTTTTCGTTTGATATTCAATCTATTACACCTGCATCACCTGCTAAGCAGGTGTAAGTCGCTTAGACATTCCTCTTGGCACTTTCTGGAGTTGAAAGCTGGCTCAGGCTATAATCACTTTCCGCTCCGAAAGGATATACCGCTGATGATCAGCTTAGCCGATATTCAACAGGCGCAGCGCCGTTTGGCAGGCGTCGCCTATCACACGCCTTTGATTCCGTTCGTGCAGCCCGATTTTGACCGCACGGTACTGCTCAAATCCGAGCAGTTACAGCCAATTGGGTCATTCAAGCTGCGCGGCGCGTACAATCGCCTAGCCTCATTGTCGCCCGATGTGCTGGCTCAGGGCGTCATCGCTTATTCGAGCGGCAACCATGCTCAGGGCGTCGCCTATTCAGCGCGGCGGCTTGGCACTACCTCGATTATCGTCATGCCGAGCAACGCCCCGTCCATCAAAATCGAAGCGACGCGCGCATTTGGCGGTCAAGTGGTTCTGTATGATGCGAACACAGAGCGGCGCGAAGACGTAGCGCAGCAGTTGATGGAAGGTCATCACTACACGCTAATTCCCCCCTTCAACGATCTGGACGTGATCGCCGGACAGGGGACTGTTGGGCTGGAAATTTTCGAGGATTATCCCGCCGTCGAACTGGTCTTGACGCCTGTTGGCGGCGGCGGATTGATTAGCGGCGTTGCGGTTGCCCTCAAATCGCTTAATCCGGCGGTGAAGATTATCGGCGTTGAACCCGCGCTGGCAAACGATGCACAGGAATCCTTTCGCGCGGGTAAAATCGTTGAACTGCCTGCTGCACAAGTAAATCAAACGGTTGCCGATGGCGTGCGGACACTATCGCTGGGTGAACTGACTTTCGCACATATTCAAGCCTATGTGGATGATATTGTGACGGTGAGCGAAGATGAAATCCGCGAAGCCATGCGCCGAATGTTGCTTGACGCGCGTCTGGTGATTGAGCCAACGGCGGCGCTGCCACTGGCTGCATACCTGTATCATCGGGACGAACTGCCGCGTACTCAGAATATCGTGCTGACACTCACCGGAGGGAACGTGGAGCGATCATTCCTGGCCGAACTGCTCCGTGATTTGCTTTAACTGCTAAAGGATGCTTAAATGCAACACAACCATGTGATGAGTGCCGAAATGCTGCCACCTCCCGAAATGAATCTGGGCAAACTCGATCAGACGCAAGTATTGGCGCGGCCTGGCGCAATTCCGGGATTATTCGCCACCTTCATTGCGGCTTGTGGCGTGGCTCGGCTACAGCGTCCAAATTGGTCTTTGCCCGCCCAATTGATGCTTGGCAGCGCGTGGTTCGCCGCCTTTGAAGGGGCTTATGTGCTGCATACGTTGGGACATATCCGCAGCGCCCGACAGGTCAACGCCCCCATGGATCGAGTGCTGTTTCTGTGGGGTTTTCAGGCCAACCTGTACAAGAATCAGGACGTAACGCCGCGTCAGCACATCGGACGCGCGGCGGGCGGCCCATTGGCTTCGACGTTGTTCACGGTCACGGCATTGCCCATGTACGCATTGTTGAGCCGCGTTCCGGTGATTGGCGCGCTGGCTGAAGCGTGGCTGCTCTCGAACAGTGTTGTATTGATCGGAAGCCTGATTCCAACGCCACATTTTGACGTGGCCTCGATCCTCAGGTGGAGCGTGGCAGGCCGTACCGGAGAAGAAGCGTTAGGCGATGAAGCCGTTCAGCAAGCCGGATCGCTGACCATTGGCATATTGTTGATCGCCACGTTCTTTTTACTGCTGCGTGGCAAGTGGCGCGCTTCGCTCCTCACGCTGATTGGCGCAGTTGCCGCAGCGGGTGACTTATTCGGATTGAAAGGCGGGTTGCCGGGATAATTCACCCGGCATTTCGTGACCACGCCTCAGATCATTTTCTCATTTTCCCCAGAATGCGGTCAAATCGTTCAGAGTGCCGTTGAAATAGTTCCGATCACAGCTTGAGACGCCTTTCGCGGCGTGCGGCTCTGGCCCCAGGCTGCCATCGGTGTACTGCCAGAGTGTCCAGTTTTTCCAGGCGGCGGGCATTCGCGGATGGCCTTCTCGATAACTGGCGATCCACAGCGGGCATTGGGACAGGGTAGTGGTTGTGACCGAACCCATGATCGAGTTCATGTACGATTGGCTGGTGTAGACAACCGGCCAGCGTCCCAGTTTGCCATGCAAATAGGTCACAAATTGTTCGGCTTCATGTAATTTCATGCCATTGGTGGCACCACCTTCCAAATCGAGTGCTACCAGCGTTGAGCCGTCGGGTTGTGCGTGCCCCAAAAATAGATCCGCCTGCTCGATTGGATTACCCGGCCTCCCAAAATGATACGCGCCCCACAATATGCCGTGTGCCTTCGCCAGTGTGCGCCGTGCCTGATACTGATTGTCCTTGAAGTTATTGCTCTCGGTAGCCTTGTGGATGATCGCCTTAATGCCATCGCTTTTGAGCGCCTCAATATCGGTCAGACGGTTTTCCTGGTAAATGTCGATAACAGCATTCAACAGTATAGCGGCGGGTTGCGGCACGACAACTTTGACTTGCACCCAGATTTTATCGCCGAAGTGCTGCCCGCTGGCGTCCTGAGCCTGCCAGTAGCCGCGATACGATCCCGCCGTCATAGGGGCAGTGAGCGTCGCCGAAACCTCGGTAGTACTGCCTGCATTGGTGACCTTAAGTGGTATAGTGCCCGCTGCGCCCATCTTTTCACCGCTCAGATAACCAAGTACGCAATTTTGCCATGTAGTGCTGCCGTTGTTGAGGACGCGCCATGTTTTGGTCAGGGCTTGCCCCGGCTGAACGGGCGTATCATCCGGGAGCGTAATATCGGCTTGAAACTTGAGGTTGTTCGTCATAATTTTTTGCCCTTCTGAGTGTTGAAAATTTACTTAGAGCCACCATGTCTCATCATATAGATTTATGATTCGTTGTCAAATCGGATATGCTCGATGGCTCATTGGGATAGTAAGGAATTGTCATGTCCACCAGCCGTTACTTTGCCGCTCTCATATTATTCGCGTGCTGCATCGCCGGGTGTTCGCCTGCGCCCGCTGAGTCGCCAACCAGTCCGGTTGCAGTTCGTCCCACCGCAACGAAAACTGCCATTGTCAAGTTGACGACTCCGCCTACCGCATCGATCAGCTGCAATGGGACGTTAACGGGCGGGGTCTACCCGAATATCCGAACCTTGAATATTAATGATCTATACCGCTGCCGTCCCGAAACACGCGCTACAATCAATGCTATTCAGAAGAACGGGCCGTTTCAATTCGATCAGGATGATACGATCTTCTCAAACCGTGAAGGGATTTTGCCGCCGCTCTCAAAAAACTCGTACCATGAATACACGGTGATCACGCCTGGTGCCGATACGCGCGGCACACGGCGCATTCTGACCGCAGGCGATCCGAACCGTACAGCGAAAGCATTTACCAAGATGTACTATACCGATGATCATTATCAAACGGCGTGGCTTGTGACGGGGTTTGGGCAATGAGTGCCAATCCACTGGACGCTATTCTCGAAAAGAAGTCCGGGGTCTATGTTCTGGACGCGACGATCAAGGCCGCCGACGTTGAACAGAACGCCAAACAGCAGGGCCTGACATTTTTCCACATCGACGGCACAACCATCGACACCAAGCGCACTTTTTTACGGGCGTTGAGCGCGGCTCTGCACTTCCCAACACCTTTTGGTCAGAATTGGGATGCGCTGCTGGATGTGCTGCGCGATCTCTCATGGCTGCCGGGGAGCGGTCATGTGCTGCTGATCACGGGCTTGCGGGGCTTCACCGAGCATGACCGTGATGAATATGCAACCGCATTGGATGTTTTGCGGGACGCTGCCCACTTTGCCGCGCAAACGGCCAGCGCCCGCCCACTGATCATCCTCGTATCGTTATAGCCCAAATTTAGCCCATTAAGCCCCTCTCCCCTGGGAAGGGGTTGGGGTGAGGGCTTTTATACCTTGCGCTGCTGACGTACCGCAAAAACAATCGCGCCGATTCCGGCCACGAGCAGCACCACTCCGGCAAATGCCCAGAAAGGTTGGCCTGTCATAAATGAGCCAGGGATAAAATTCAATCCCTGACCGAGCCAGATGGCCCCAACTAAACACATCAATACGCCAATAATTGGCAATACAGCTTTCAAGATTGTTACCTCATCTTATTGTGGGAACGCGAACTCGCAGGTGTTGAGCGCAAGCAGGCAGGTTTGAATCACCGTGCCGTCACGCCGTACCAGGAATGTCGCATCTTTTTCGCTGGATGCCAACCAGAAGCGCGCATTTGGATCTACAATCAGGCCGACGCGGTTTTGCGGGCCACAGAAGAACGGCGCAGTTTTATCCTCACCTTTATCAAGTCGAATACGCAAACACTGCCCATCGCCAAAATTGCGGATCGGCTGCTCAAATAGATACTTGATCGGATCAAGCACCGCCGAGCCGTCACCACGCGCGAAGGTGAGGCCGCGCAGTGAAACGGTTTTGCCAGTCGGGTTGTAGATGGCGAACCAGTCATTGGAGTAGATCAGGCGCAAACGGGTGGGCGTTGGTGACGGTGCAATAAATGCGCCATTGGTTATAGCCGCTGGCGTGGGAAGGGTTAGTAGTTGGCGTGCGGCAAGACCTGTCAGCACCACGATCAGGATCGTGATCGCCACGTAGCCGAGCGGATTGCGGCGTTGACGTGCCGCTAATTGTTTGCGCTCCTCAGCGGGCATCAACGAGGTTAAATCAGGGGCATCTTCGACTCTCGATGTGGCGGGCAGATCGGCGCTCAATACAATTTTCGGGGCTTGCCCACTGTACGCCGCGCGCAAGGCTTCGGCAAATTCTGTCGCCGTTTTGAACCGATCCTCTGGCTTTTTTTCCAGCGTTTTGAGGATCACGCGCTCCACATCGGGCGACAAATCGGGACGCAGCGTACTGGGCGGCGGCGGTGGATTCGAGATATGGCTGAGCGCCAGACTCATCGGTGAATCATTATCAAAGGGTGCTTGCCCGGTGATGATCTCATAAGTGACAACACCCAGTGAATACAGGTCACTTTGCGGCACGGCACGATGCGACGAAATGGCCTGTTCGGGCGCGATGTAACGCGGCGTACCAAAGGCAGTCCCCATCGTGCTTTCCGATTCGCTCTGCATCATCAGGCCGAAATCCATCAGGATCGCGCGGCCATGTTCGTCGAGCATGATATTACTCGGCTTGATGTCCCGATGAATGACACCCTTGCTATGCGCGAAATCGAGCGCCGCCGCCACATCACTAATGATCGCGGTGATCTGCTCCGGCTCCATGAATTTGTGCTGCTGCCGTAGTTTTTTGAGCAGCGTCAGGAGTGTTTTGCCTTCGATGAAACGCATGGCGATGTAGTAGGTGTGATTATTTTCGCCAATGTGATACATCGTGACGATGTTCGGATGATCACCCAGGCTGGCAAGTGCGCGCGCTTCACGCCAGAAACGCTGGCTGATCTCATCATCAATACCGTTGGGCGTCGTCAGGACTTTGAGAGCAACACGCCGATCTAATTTCGGGCTGTAGGCTTCGTAGACGCGCGCCATCCCGCCGACGCCCACCAGACTCTTGATCTGGTATTCGTCTACGGTTGCGCCGATCAGCGGATCGGGTTGGCTGGCTGCCTTTGCGGTCACGTTAGCGCGTTAATGATAATGATTGAAGTGGGCTATTGGTCTACAGAGCCGATAATGCCCTGAGCCTGCGCGTCACTGATGCTGATCTTGTTACCGTTGCCCATCGAATTCAACGACGAGGCCAGCCGTTCAGGATCAAACATAGCATCTGCCTGGCTCAAGTCCAGCGAGTCGAGTGCGTCCAGGATGCTTGGATCGAAGTTGGTGATCGGCTGCAATTTGGGTTCTTCGGGCACTGGAGCGGGCGGCGCTTCCTTACGCGCGGGCTGCGACTTGGCGGCGGCGGCTTCCTGGGTGGCACGGCGCTTGGAGCGGGCGCGCGTTTCGGGTTCTGGCGCTTTGGGCGCTTCACGATGACTTGGCGTTTGGAGTTTGAAGGCGGGTTCACCAATCACGGCGATCATCTCATTGACAGCGATTCCGCCATACCGCTTGACATTGCCCAATGCGCGATCACCACTTGCACCGTCGAAGATCAGGCTGATGAAATGGTGCAGGCCGATCCCCAGGCTGAAAATATCGAACTTTTCACCATCGTAATATTTGAGGACGCGCGGCTGTTCACCAATAATCGGCAAAATGCGCGAGGTGTTGGCAAACGTTGGTCCCAAACCGGATGCCAGCAAATCGCGGTCAATATAGCCCGCCGCGCCGTCATAGGTCAGCACCTTACCGTTGCGATCCGCCAAAACCACCGACATGGCGTTGAGTTCGCGCATCAACTTGGAAGCAATCGGACGCAGTTTATCAATATCGACCTGTGGAACAGGACCCATCATATCGACGGGCGCTTCTTCGGCAGGCGCGGCTTCGGGGCCATCGAGCGCGATTCGCAGCGCACGAATGAACAGTTCGGGCATGAGCGGGCGTCGCAAATACTGGAAAGGCGAGTCGGCCAGCGTTTGTTCATCCATTTCGTGATCGGCTTCGGTAGCAATGACGATCACGGGCAGCGCGGCCACTTCACGTTTAGCTTGCAAGGCCAGCACAATGCCCGACATGGAACTGCCGAGTTGATGCGACGTGATCAGCAGATCGGGCGTGCGAAGCTGTAGTTCATCCAGCGCATCCTCACCCGTATGTGTTTCGATCAGGCGTGGTTTGCGTCCGAGAAGATCGAGCGCCCCCCGCACGAGGCTTGCAATGCCCTGATTTTCATCAACAACGATAATACGTGGATTGGTGGGTGCCATGACCTGCCCCTGATTTTGGATCACGAAAATGAGCGTTACAACGTTAGGAAGTATATCGCAGATTGAGCCGGCGCGTTATAAAAATGGGATAAATGGGTTAGTTTCTGAAGAAAGGTATCAGCTCGTTTTCGCTGATACCTGATTGCTAGACACTCGTTGCGAGGGTCAGTGGGCCGATCATGCGCCACATTTTGAGTTCCATCACCTCGCGGTATTCGGTGATCTGGTTGTATAGATTCTGGCGCGGGATGGGCGGCGTGTGTTCGCGGCGCAGCAAAACCAGCGAACGGTGCGGTATCGTCGATGGTGCTGGTTTTTGGGATAGGATGACGGGTGCTGTCGATTCGGCTGATTGCAGCGGCGGCAGTTGTGGCACTTCAGTTTGGGCGCGCTGCATTAAACGCATCAATACCTTATCAGAACTGGCCGCTTTGCGCGCGTCGACGGCCAGACTGTCGCGGATGATGTCATCCAGTACGGTGTTGGTATCGAGCGGATTATGAATATCCATGAGCAACCTCAGATACCCAGTTCATCGAACCGAGTTTATGCCGTAAAGCCTCGCGTGAATAGAAAAGACGTGACTTCACAGTTCCAACGGGCAAATCCAGAACTTCGGCGATTTGTTGCAAATCCAGATCATTCAGGTAGTGTAGCACAACGACGACACGTTGATTGAAGGGCAGCGACTCAATCGCATCGCGGATTTGAGCTTGCGTTTCGTTCTGTTCGGCGACTCGATCTGGCGCATTGCGAATCGGGCTGATCAGGTGTTCAACTACGCTTTCAATAGAAGTCCAGCGGCGTTGATGGCGGGTTGTCCAGGTATAGCTCAAATTAACCGTCACACGGTACAACCAGGGCGCAAGCTGCAAATCGGTGTCGATGCGGTTGGCGAAACTATACAGTTTGAGCAGCGTATCCTGGAGTATGTCATCAGCAGCGGTAGGATCGTGGGTGATCGCAAAGGCCGTGCGGTAAATCTGAGCGCGATACCGCTCAAACAAGACGCCGAGAGCGGTCAGATCGTTTTGACGCAACCGCAGAATAAGTTCACTATCGGTAGGCTCCATGGATTCCCCATCCCCCGGTATGGGTTTGTTCAGCGGAACATAAAGGAATGTTAACACAAATCGGCGCGTGTCGCACTAATTCGTGGCATAATGAGCAGGTGATGAACATTGCCATTTGGACTCACTACTTCGCACCGGAGATCGGAGCGCCAAGCGCACGCCTTTCGGACCTGGCGCGGCTCTGGGCGCAGCAGGGACATGGCGTGCGTGTGCTGACCTGCTTTCCGAATCATCCCACCGGGGTAGTTCCTTCTATTTATCGGGGACGGCTCACCCAACGCGAAACGATGAGCGGCTTTGAGGTGTATCGCAGTTGGACGTATGCCACGCCTAACCGGGGCACAATCCGCAAAACGATTGGACATCTGTCCTATCTGATTTCGGCGCTGCTGTTGAGCGCGCCGCGTGTTGGGCAGATCGACGCCGCGATTGGCTCCTCACCTACCTTGTTCGCGGCGCTGGGGGCGTGTTTGTTCAGCATGGCGCGGCGCATCCCATTCGTATTCGAGGTGCGCGATTTATGGCCTGCTATCTTTGTTGAACTGGGTATCCTCAAACCGGGACGTTTGCTCAGCCTGCTGGAGTCGCTGGAATTATGGTTGTATCAACACGCGGCGCGAATCGTGACCGTGACCGAGTCGTTCCGGGTGGCGATCATCGCGCGCGGCATTGACGCGGCGAAGATCGTCACGATCCCGAATGGCGCGGATACCGATTTCTTCACGTCCGGCACGCCCGATCCTGAACTACGGAAGCAGTATGCACCCAGCGCGCGTTTCGTGGCGTTGTACATTGGCGCGCACGGCATTTCACATGGACTCATGGCGCTGCTCGATGTGGCCGAACGGCTGCGTGAACGATCTGATATTGCGTTCTTATTTGTGGGTGAAGGCGCAGAGAGAGATCAATTGATCGCCGCCGCCGAAAGTCGCCACCTATCGAACGTCCGATTTTTGCCCGGCCAACCCAAAGCGCAAATGCCTGAACTGTATCGAATGGCGGATGCGTGCTTCGTGCCGCTTCGCAACATTCCGCTGTTCAAAACCTTCATCCCATCCAAGATGTTTGAGATCATGGCCTGTGGTCGCCCGATCATCGGCAGTGTGGCCGGAGAAGCCCGCGATTTATTAGCCGCATCCGGCGGCGCGCTGTTGTGCCCACCCGAAGATTCAGCCGCCATCGCCAATGCTGTGCTGCGACTGGCTGATGATCCCACACTGAGGCAGCAGCTTGGCGCAAATGGGCGTGCCTATGTGGAACATCACTATCGCCGGGACGATCTGGCAATGCGCTATCTGAGTCTGTTAACCACACTCACCGGGAAGCCATAATGTTTGGCTTTGGCCTGTTTGAAACGTCAACATCCCCGCCGCTCCTGTTCTTTCTGGCGCTAAGCATTTTAGCCGGGATTGCGTCGTTGATCGGGGTACGCCTGATCCGACGTTGGGCAGTGCAGCATCAGGTTTACGATCTGCCCAACGAACGCAGTCAGCACACCGACCCGACGCCGCGCGGAGGTGGTCTGGCGATCCTGGTCATTGTTCTGCTGATCTTTATGCCCGTTGGTTTGTCGTTTGGCGATCCGGGGATGGTTGTCCGCTACGCGCTCGGCGGCGCGATCATTGGCTTAGTTGGGTTCGCGGACGATCTACGATCTTTGCCGCCTCTGCCGCGATTGATCGTGCAGATCATCGCGGCGACGATCTTTTTACCCGGTACGCCGCTGACCGTGATTGGCTTGCCCGGTCTCGATTTGCGATTATTATCCGGCGTTGGCTATGTGATCAGTCTGTTATGGTTGGTCGGGTTGTCCAACGCCTATAACTTCATGGATGGCATCGACGGCTTAGCGGGCGGTCAGGCCGTGATCGGCGGGTTGTTGTGGGCACTGGTGGGCTGGTTCAGCAATGACTCGTTGATCTTGCTGCTCGGCTTGTTGATCGCGGCCACTGCCGCCGGGTTCGTCGTGTATAACATGCCGCCTGCCAGCATCTTTTTAGGCGACGTGGGCAGCAACTTTCTGGGCTACAGTCTGGCCGCGCTGCCACTGATTGCTATTTCGCGCGGCGGCTCATCACGGTTGATCGTCGTTGGCGCGCTGTTTGTCGGCTTGTTCGTGTTCGATGCGGCGCTGACCTTTGTGCGGCGTGTGTTGAAGGGCGAAAACATCCTGCAACCGCACCGTTCTCACCTCTATCAACGCCTGATCAGCGTCGGTGAACTGCCGGGGCATGTGACCGCTTTGTATTTGCTGCTCTCGGTCTGCTTTGGGTTGGCCGGATTGATCTACTGGCAAAACGGCGCATGGCTGGCACTGGCTGTTTTTGTGAGCCTGTGTCTGCTGCTGTTTGGCTGGGTCACAAGCCGAGAGCATTAATTACAACGACTCAGAACGGCAGGGTGTGTTCGTCGAACATTTCAATAATCCGGCGCAACGCTTTGGCATCCTCGCGTGAGACCCGCGCCAGAATATCGTAGTATCGCGCATTCCAGCCCGACTCGAAGGTTGACAGTGCCGAAATATATTGCTTCTTGAGGCGTGTTGCCATCTCGTTAAATTGATAGACTGCCGTGCGGATTTTTTCCTCACTGCCGCTGATCTTTTTCAGGTTTTCCTTGATCTGCTTGATTTCAGCGGCACCCGCTTGATCGTCCGAGTCTTTCTTTAATTTTTCCAGTGCTTTCAGGGCTTCGATCAAATTGGCTTTGACCGCCAACAATTCAACCAGCGTTGTGTCGGTCAAATTTCCAAGTTCTGCTTCACTCAGAGGCCGACTCATAGCTGGCCTCCCATTTTGTGCGCGTTGTACCATTCCTCAAGTTCGCGCTCCTGCTCAGCTTGCTGTGCTGCGCGTTCGCGCTTTGTCTCGACGATCCATTCCAGGATATTGGCGTCACGTTCGGAGCGGAACGAGATCGGATTCAGCGGGCGTTCGGGTGAATGTCCGGTCACGGCGCGATGCAGCAAGACCTGTGCAGCACGCAGCGCGGCAACATCGACACTTCCGAGCGCACAATCGACAGCAATATCCAGCAGCATTTCGACAGTTTGCAGCAGGTGATCGCGTTTTTCGGGATCAAGTTCGGCCAACAACGGGTTTTTGTAGAGGAAAGATTTTACTGGCGAGTCGGGTTCGGGCGGCGTTTGCTGATTGTGGGTACTCTTGGTCTGGGTGCTGCTCACCGTTGCCGAGAGTAACCCGGCGATGCGTGGCGCAGCGATAAGCGGAAGCGGGGTATGTGAAACGACAGGCGATTGATGTACAATGCTCATTTGGATACCTCGAATATCCTACCTGCGGCGGAAATTTGAGGTACAAGTTTCCGTCGCAAATCCGATAAATATTCCCACATGAGAGTTGATATTAACATAACAACCCTCATATGAGTTGATAATAAGCGGTGTTGTGATGTTTGTCAAGGGGCTGGAAGAAACTGTGTCTGTTGAAAGCACCTGGCGGGTAGATCGCCTACGTGCGTTGCGCCAACAGCAGGGCTTATCACAACGCGAATTAGCAAGGCGGTGTGGTCTTGCTATGTCAATGATTGCTAAATATGAGCGCGGGTATAACGATCCAAGTGTTGTTGCACTTCGGTCATTGGCCGAAGAATTAAATGTTAGCGCCGATTATCTGCTCGGCAGCACCGATGATCCGCGCCGCTCTGATGCTGACCAGATAAGTGATGATGAGCGCGCCATGCTGGATGCCTTTCGCACAGAAGGTTGGCGCGGCGTGATGCGGTTAGGTATAGAGCGTATTCCGTAGCGAGTTGAAGCCGTAAACTCGTGACTCTGGTCTGGAACTTCCTCTCCCTCAGAAAAGAAATTTAGGGTGAGGACGAGTGAGTTGACATCACCTCTTTGGCATAACCCGGCAGCAATTCAAGCCCAATTGCCTGAGCATAAATATCCGCACCCGGCAAAATGCGCCGAATCGTCTCGAACGAGAACCGAATCGCCGGATTGAGTGCCGCTTCGTCGCCATTCTGGATGAGCGATTCCCACAGGACAGGTTTAGCATTGTAGCCGAGTTCGGTCAGAACTTTGGGCGCTAGGCCGCGATAGGCTGTCACTGTTGGCGCGTTGCCCGGATCGAATAGGGCTACCGCTCGGACATAATGCGACAGTTGGTTGTAGCGTTCGCCGTTCTGCCGAAAGAAGGCGGTCAACTTGATCCAGCGTGTGCCGGGTTGATCGGCGTTGTTCTGCGCGATCTTGCTGGCCGCGCGCAGGATGAGCGGATTCGCGGCATTGACCAGATTGTTGCTGGTGCTGGGCAGATCGGAAACGCCGTTGCTGATCTCCGTCCAAATGCGGAGCAAATCAGACTCGGTCAGTTTGTCGGCGGGCTTTTCCGCAAATTCTTCGCAGATGTCCTCAAGTCGTTCGAGGCGTGTCATCGTACCCGGTTGATTCAAGCGACTGAGCAGCCAATCGCGCGCTTTACGATCATCGATCATTCAATATCTCCAATGAAACCAACATATTCAGCACCAGGAGTACCGGGTTCTAACCAGGCAATCTGTCGATCAAACCAATCCTGATAACCATCCTCAAAAGTACCGTATTGTTGATCGGCAAGGTGAAAATTTGGCGTCTGGAGAAAAACAAACAACACACTTTCACCTATTTCCTCAATTCGGTCTGCTGGGAAGTGAATACCAGTCTGCAAAAGTGTAATCGGAGATCCCTCAAGATGAGTGAGAGACCATCCAATTTCCCAGTTTGCATCTTTTCTGATGTCACTAAGAAGAAACAGATGTCTGAACAAGTCTGAAGTTTCTATCTCATCTTTGATAGCTATCACAACTTCTTCAACACCCGTAATCAACCCTTCCGCCGATTTTGTGCGCGGCACACGCAGTTCGCGCGGCGTCACGTCCTGAATCAGGAATGGCAAGACAGAGCCGAGAGGCCCATCGCCCAGTTTGGCGGTGATCCATTCGAGTCGCACGCCATCAGGCCGATTGCGCCCGCCCTGAACCGGATCGCCGACGGTGATCCCGCGCTGCCGGAACATTTCCACATCGGCGCGAATGTCGTTCGAGCGAATCGCCCAGGCACAGACGCCCGCGTTGTTGTTCATGTAGTCTGACCAGACGTGACCAGGCGCAGTGCCGCCGGGCATCGGCGCGATCAGTTCCAGATACGAGCCGTCCTCAAAACCGATCAGGGCGTTGTGTGTATGGCCGTCGGCGTGCTGGCCGCCTTCATCGGGCGTCAGGCCAACTGAGGCGAACCCGGCGCGCATTTCGTCTAAATCTTTTCCAGCGATCACGACATGATCGATTTGAATGTTCATCGTTTTCTCCAGTGCCTATTGTAACGACTCTTTTATTGTGAAATCGAGAATTAGTAGTTGACAGCCCTATTTTACGGGACTAGACTAGGGTTATCGTCAGTTAGCGAAGCAAGAGGCAATGGACGATTCGCTTAGTCCCAGGCGTGATCCTCTCATACGCCGGAAGGACTGCAAATGAACGCTCTCCTTTAGTTAGCCCCCCGTCCACTGGAGTCGCGGCGATCTAAACGGCGGCACGCTCATGGGTAGTCCTCCCGGCGAAAGCGGAGGGTTGCGCCCCTACAACCGAAAAGGAGCGTGTATGATGACTTTGGTAGTGTATCTATGAATGCACTCCGCCGCCGTATCGTATTTGCCACGGGCGCACCCGGCAACGCCGCGCTTGGCCTCACCGATATTCTGATTTTGCTTGCATTGGCCGTGATCGTCGTGGTGGGCGCAACTCTGGCCGTCAATTCGCCCAAAGTGCTGAATGGCCCGGACATCAGCCTGGCACCGGGCGCGCTGCCCTATTATGCGTTGCTGTCTGTGTACCGCATGACCGCCGCCTATTTGCTGTCCATGATGTTTTCGCTGGTCTATGGCTATTTCGCAGCCAATAACCAAAATGCGCGGCTGGTCATGCTGCCCGTGCTGGATATTCTGCAATCGACGCCGATCCTGTCGTTTTTGCCAGTGGTGGTGCTTGGCCTGACCGCCATTTTGCCACAGGGAATCGCGGTGGAGTTTGGCGCGGTGCTGCTCATCTTCACCAGTCAGGCCTGGAACATGACCTACAGCTTTTACCAGTCGATGACGACGCAGCCCAACGAACTGAGAGAGGCGTCAGCGGTCTTTCGATTCAATTGGTGGTGGCGTTTTCGGCGGCTTGAACTGCCCTTTGCGGCGATTGGCCTGCTCTGGAACAGCGTCATGTCATGGGCAGGCGGCTGGTTCTTCCTGATGGCCGCCGAAACGTTCCGCGTCGGAGATCGGGATTTTCGGCTGCCAGGGCTTGGCTCATATCTGCAAAAAGCTGCCGATCAGAACAACACTTCCGCGATTTTGTACGGGATCATCGCCCTGATTCTGGTGGTTGTGCTGCTCGATCAGTTGGTGTGGCGGCCACTGCTGGCCTGGGCGGACAAGTTCAAAGTGGAAATGGTGGAGAGCGATAATCCGCCAACGTCCTGGTTTCTCGAATTTCTGAGCAATTCGCGCTTGGCCGGGGCGCTGCACCAACGGGTACTCCTGCGCGTTCTGACCTTTATTGACAAGCGGTTAGGGCGATCCCTCAAAGCGGGAACATCCGTTGATGAAGACTCGACGATCCCGCGCACATCGATCATACGCCGTGTGCTGCTTGGCATTTTGTTATTGGTGATCGCCTACGGGGTGCTTCAGCTTGGCTTGCTGCTGCTATCCGTGCCGCTCGATCAATACGTGCGGATCGCGGGTGGGGCGTTGGCAACCGGCTTGCGAGTCGCAGTGGCACTCGTGATCGCGCTGTTGTGGACAGTGCCGCTCGGTGTGGCGATTGGTTCAAATGCGCGGCTGGCAACCCTTCTGCAACCGCTGGTTCAGATCGCGGCTTCGATTCCGGCGACGGCGTTTTTCCCGATCATTATCCTGGCCTTGATCACAGCGCCGGGGATGCTGGGCACCGATGCGCGATTAAACATCGCGGCGGTAATCCTGATGCTGCTGGGTACGCAGTGGTACGTATTGTTCAACGTGATCGCGGGCGCAACGGCGATCCCGCAGGACTTAAAATACACCACCGATTTGCTGCGCCTGAGCCGAGTCGAACGTTGGCGCAAACTGATCTTGCCGTCACTGTTCCCGTACCTGGTGACAGGTCTGATCACGGCAGGCGGCGGTGCGTGGAATGCCAGCATCGTCGCGGAGTATACAACACTCAACGATCAATCGTACAGCGTGACCGGGTTAGGTGCGCTGATCAAAGAAGCGACGGATAAAGGCAACTTCCCAATGTTGGCCGCGTCAACGCTGGTCATGATTCTGGTTGTGGTCAGCATCAATCGTTATTTCTGGCGACGTTTGTACCGTCTTGCCGAAGAAAAATACCGGATGGAATGAGGTGAAGCATGGCAATCAACAGCGTAATCAGTGGTTTTAACACGATGGGACACCCGCTTGGCGCGGAAATGGTACACCTCAAGGATGTTGGCAAGACGTTTGGGCGCGGCAAAAAACGAGTCGAAGCCTTGCGCGGCATCAACCTGACGATCCGTGAAGGGGAATTCGTGGCGCTGCTCGGCGCGTCAGGCTGCGGCAAATCAACCCTGCTGCGAATCATTGCCGGATTAACCGATGTGACCGACGGCAAAATGACCTATCGCGGCAAACCGCTTTCGGGCGTCAATCCGCACACGACAATTGTTTTTCAGTCGTTTGCGCTGTATCCCTGGCTGACCGTTCAGGAGAATGTTGAGGCGGCACTGCAACCGCTCGGTGTGCCAGAGCCGGAGCGCGCGGATCGTTCGGTGCGGTTGCTGGATCGAGTCGGGCTGCACGGTTTCGAGGCGGCCTATCCGCGCGAACTGTCGGGCGGGATGCGTCAGAAAGTCGGCTTTGCGCGCGCGATGGCGGTTGAGCCGGAACTGCTCTGTCTGGATGAGCCGTTTTCGGCGCTGGATGTGCTTTCGGCAGAGAGTTTGCGCGGCGAATTGATGGAACTCTGGCAAAGCGGTGCGATCCCCACCAAAGCGATTTTGATGGTCAGTCACAACATCGAGGAAGCCGTCTCGATGGCGGATCGGCTGGTTGTGATGGATAAGGGGCCGGGGCATATCGTTCAGCAAATCCCGGTGAACCTGCCACATCCGCGCATCAAAAAAGATCGCGCAGTGCTGAATCTGGTCGATCAGGTGTACGCGATCATCACCGGTAAGACGCAGGATGAAAAGACGGAGTTGGGCAGCGCGCCGGGCGTTCAACCGGGCAGTATGCGTGGCCTGCCGCATGTGCCGATCAACCAGATTTTCGGTCTGGTGGAACAGGTCGCCAACGAACCGAGTGGCCGCGTCGATGTCTACCAGTTGGCGCGTGACGTGGGCTTGCCAACCGATGAATTTCTGCCAATTGTAGAGGCGGTGGAATTGCTGGCCTTCGCTCGACTCGACTCCGGCGATCTGACCTTGACACGGCTCGGCAAGGAATTCGCGGAAGCGGATATTCAACGCCGCAAAGATATATTCGCCGAACAGATCAAGCGTATCCCGGTCATCAATTGGATGGAGCAAATGCTCACCTCTGCCAAGAATCAACGGGTGGATCGAGATGTGTTCACGACGGCGCTCAACCTGGACTTCAACCCGATTGAAACGCACGATCAGTTGGATACGGCCATCAACTGGGGACGCTACGCGGAATTGTTCAGCTTCGATGATGATACTGATCAAGTGTTTTTCGGGACGGACTTTGAGGACGATCCCGAAAAGAGTGATCCCGAACTGCATTCGATTGATTGAGGGCTAACCCACTAGAACTGATCAGAACAGGTTTGAGATACTAAAGCTAGAATATTGGTTGTAGCATTCTAGGTGTGCTGTCGTCATGCTGGCTTAATTATTGCCCGCCAAACGACAGCAATACGCAATGCCCAGGAATTGCTATGACCGCTTTAGACGACTCATCTCATCCCTTTCCACGACTGCTCACGGCGCGTTATCGGGCAGCACTTGCCCTGATCGGGCTGCTGTTGTTTATCGGCTTTGTGTTCACGCAGTTTGCCGTGTTTCGGCACGGCTCGGATACACAAGTGATGGATGTGGCGGTGCAACAGCGTATTCTCAGCCAGCAGCTAGCCAAAGCGGCGTTGATGGTTCAGTATGCCGCCGATAGCAGCGCAAAAGCCGCCGCCCAGGCCGAACTCGGCGAAACTGCCCATCTATTACAACGATCTGCTGAAGGGCTGCTGCGTGGCAACAACAGCCCCGCTGTTCAACGCTTGTTCAGCGCAATTGATTCCGCCTATCAGTCGATGATCAGCGCGGCCACCTGTATTGCCGATAGCACAGATGCCATCCATCCGACTGAAGCCTGCGACCCAAATTTGCCTGCACAGGTGGATCGGGTGCTGAACGCTGAGCAAACATTCCTCAAAGGTATGGATGCCGTCGCTGACCAGTACCTTGTTGAATTCAGGGCGGTCTTCGATGCCATTGGCCTGTTCCAGGTGATCTTGCTACTGATCATGTTGGGCACATTGTTCATCATCGGCCATTTTGTGTTTCGGCCTGTGATAGAGCGGCTGCAGCGCGATTTATCGGAACTGCTCCATGTTCAGGCCGCCTTGCGCGAAAGCCGCCAGTTTGCCGAACACGTCACCGAATTTAACCCCAACATCATTTACATTTATGACATTGAGGAGCAGCGCAACGTCTACTCCAACCGGGAAATCGCTGCGATTCTGGGTTATACCCCGGCGGAAATTAAGGCGATGGGACGCGATTTATCCAGCACTATACTGCATCCAGATGAGCGGAAGCAGTTTCTGGAACACGGTCAACGAATTGCGGCGGCGAAAGACGGCGACGTAATCGATTTCGAGTACCGGGCACGTCACAAAAATGGTG
Organism: Aggregatilineales bacterium; assembly: GCA_038239365.1. Lineage (GTDB taxonomy): Bacteria > Chloroflexota > Anaerolineae > Aggregatilineales > UBA2796 > JBBRMW01. The sequence goes on along the minus strand of JBBSEU010000005.1, from coordinate 12,304 downwards.
AATGGCGCTGGCTGTATAGCCGCAAAACCGTCTTTCTCCGCACGTCAGAGGGCAAGGTCAAGCAATATCTGGGCAATGCCCAGGACGTGACCGAGCGCAAACGTGCCGAAGAAACGCTTCAACTGACCCAGTTCTCGGTAGACCGCGCCAGAGACCTGATTCTGTGGATCGGCAAAGATGGCCGCTTTTTGAATGTAAATCATTCGGTCTCCCAAAGTTTAGGCTACACCCGCGCTGAACTATTGGAGATGAACATTCAGGATGTATTGCCCATTTTGGCCGATGGTAGTTGGGCGATGCAGTGGGATGCAATACGAAAGGCGGGCGCGTTCAACAGCGAAGTTCGTATCATCGGCAAAGAGGGTTCAAAAATCCCGGCGGAAGTCAGCGCGGATTTTCTCAAATTCGGTGAAGATGAATATATTGTTGCTTTCGTGCGGAATATCAGCGAACGCAAACAGGCCGAAAAAGCCTTGCTTAAAGCCAAAGAAGCCGCCGAGGCAGCTAACCGCGCCAAAAGCACCTTTCTGGCGAATATGAGTCACGAACTCCGCACGCCGCTCAATGCGATCCTGGGCTTCGCGCAGTTACTCGGCCAGGATCAGACCTTAAATCACGATCAGCGCAGCTATATTGAGACAATCCTTCGCAGCGGCGAACACCTGCTTGGCCTGATCAATGATGTACTCGAAATGTCGAAGATCGAATCGGGGCAGGCGGTGCTGCATGAAGAAAACTTCGATCTGCATCGGATGCTCGATACCGTCTCCGAAATGCTGCATGTACGCGCACGAGCGAAAGGGTTGGTGCTGCTTTTTGACCACGATCCGCGAATGCCGCAGCATGTCCGAGGCGATGAGCGTAAGCTGCGCCAGGTCTTGATCAATCTGGTGGGCAACGCGCTCAAGTTCACGCAGGAAGGTGGCGTCAACGTTCGCGTGCAGTGCAAACGGCTGAACGATCAGAACGCGAACACTGCTCAACTGATGTTCGAGGTGGAAGATACGGGTGTTGGCATGGCACCCGAAGAACTGGACAAACTATTCCAGTTGTTCGTACAAACCGAGAGCGGCCAATCCGCCGTAGAAGGTACAGGGCTGGGACTCGTCATCAGTCGGGAGTTTGTGCGGCTGATGGGCGGCGATATGACGGTGACCAGCAAACGCGGCGACGGCACACTCGTCAATTTCGATGTGCGCGTGTGTCTGAGCGATACCGCCGATGTTCAGCCAATTGAGCAGGAACGGCGCGTTGTTGGCCTTGAACCAGGGCAGCGTACTTTCCGCATCCTGGTTGTTGAGGACAAGCTCGAAAATCGACTGCTGCTCACGCGCTTGATGCAGTCCATCGGATTTGATGTACGCGAAGCGGTCAACGGCTGGGAAGCGGTACAGGTCTGGGAACACTGGAAACCAGACCTGATCTGGATGGATATGCGAATGCCCGTGATGAGCGGCTACGAAGCGACGGAACGCATTCGCCAGCATCCACAGGGGAAAGCAGTGGTCATCATCGCCTTGACAGCCAGCGCCTTCGATCACGAGCGTGCGGCAATTCTGTCGATGGGCTGCAACGACACTGTGCCCAAACCCTTTCAGGCGATGATGCTCTTTGATCGCTTGACCGCACATCTGGGCGTTCGTTTCCGCTATGCCGATCTGAACACGCGACCACAACTTCAAGTCACCACCGCTACCACTCAACTGTCCACCACTGTTTCCGCCAGCAGCATCGCGGCGCTAAAAAAAGCTGCCGTCGAACTGGATTCGGCGATGGCACAGGACGTTATCGACAAATTGCAGTCGGAAGACCCGGCGTTGGCAAATGCTTTAGGTGAAATGGTTCGCAACTTTCGTTTTGACAAGATGCTGGAGATGCTTCAGCAGATCGAGGAGCAGACAAACGCATGAACACCCAATCTTCTGGGACAATTCTGGCAGTCGATGATATTCCGGCCAATCTGGAACTATTATCACGAATGCTGGTCAAGCGCGGCTACCGTGTCCGATCCGCCATCAGTGGTTCAATGGCCTTGAAATCCGCCAGCGCCACCCCGCCCGATCTGGTTTTGCTGGACATCAATATGCCGGAAATGGACGGTTATCAGGTCTGTCAACGCCTCAAAGAAGATGAGCGCACGCGCGACATTCCGGTGATTTTCGTCAGTGCGATGAATGAGACGCTCGATAAGGTACGCGCTTTTGAGACCGGCGGCGTGGATTACGTGACCAAGCCCTTTCAGTTTGAAGAGGTGGTAGCGCGCGTCGAAACGCATCTCTCAATCTTCCGGCAGCGGCGCGAAATTGAAGCCTTACGGAAACGCGAAAAAGCCCGCTTTGATGAACTAAGCGCGCTCAAGGATCAATTCGTCCGCATGGTCTCTCACGATTTGAAAAATCCATTGAACAACGTTATCGGTTTTGCCTACCTGCTTGAAGAAAGACCCAATAAAGTCTCGCCCGCCGATATTCGGGAGTTTGCCCAGAACATTCAAACAAGCGCGCAAAAGATGCTCAGGCTCATCACGACATTACTGGATTTGAGCAAGATCGAATCGGGCATGGATTTGTCGCTGACGCCCATTGCGCTGGACGAATTTTTGGAACAGCGTGCCGCCGATATTATCTTTGCCGCTCAGCAAAAGAACATTCACATGGAATATGTGCCCGCGCCGTCGATCATTCTGTCATTAGACCGGGTACGCTTCGGTCAGGTGATCGATAATCTGCTCTCAAATGCGGTCAAATACACACCTGAAGGCGGCCACGTTCGGCTTTCGGTGGATGTTACGGCCAGCGAAATCCTGATACAGGTGGCCGATAACGGCTTCGGGATTCCGGCAGAGGATATTCCGCACCTGTTCGAGAAGTTCTATCGCGTGCGGACTGAGCAGCACATGACCGTTGAAGGTACGGGCTTGGGGTTGTCAATCGTTCAGGCGATCATCGAGCAGCACGGCGGGCGCATCTGGGTTGAGAGTGAACCCGATGAGGGCAGCGTATTCAGTATCGGGCTGCCGTGTGTAAGCTAGTGAAATAGTCGAGTCAAAAACAAAAGCCAGCGGAGTGCTGGCTTTGTTGTACTAAACCTTGTTGAGCGCCTTGATGCACTTGGCGCACAGGTTCTTGCGAACCCGCGTGTTGCCTTCCAGCACATGGACGCGCTGAACGTTCACGAAGAAGCGGCGCTTGGTGCGGCGCTTGGAGTGGCTCACGTTCTTGCCGACCATTGCCGTCTTGTGGCAGTTTTCGCACATTGCCATAATAAAAACCTCTCGTTTCCAATCAAGCCTGTTGAATCCTACCACACGCCCGCCCGCTTCACAAGACCGAGCTATCAGGGCGTTTGGGTAGGCTGTGGCACTTCAACCAATTGACCAGTCAAGGCTTCACCGCACAAAGTGCGATCCAGTGAGGTGACATAATAGGTGTACTGGCTGTTTGTCAGGCTGAAGCTGGCATTCTGAACGATGACAGGTGTTCCAGCGTCTAGCTTTTGGACTTTATCATACCGGACATTTTCGCAGATATGTACCGAAATATCATTGACCAGCATGACGGTGTAATTCCGATCTCGAAAGTATCCACTGTAACGGGCAGTTGGGGTAGGTCGATTCATATCCCAGATGGCGGGCGCAGGTAAACCCGTCACGTAAACGGGCACCCGTACTTGTCGCGGCGGAGCAATGATCACGAATGTCCCGGCCACTATCACCGCGATGGCCGCCGCCAACGCCCCCATTCGCAGGTACAGCGTGAGCGGCGGTGCGCCCACTTTCGGTTTGCGTTTGGGTTTGGCGAGTCCGTCCGCCCAATCGCTGACAAACTCCCCATCTTCACTGAGTTTGGGCGCTTCATTGATAGTCGGCGGAACAATAAGCGGTTGCGCGCGGTTGATCTGCCAGATCGTGATGCCGCTCCCGATCCCGCCGCAAATGAACCCCGCAACAGGTAACAAAAATAATTCCAAACCAGGCAGCGACAGAAAGATAGCAGGGAACAGGCGCATCGCCACGCCCCACACCAAGCCGATCACGGGCACTTGTGACCAGCGCAGCGTAGGAAGGGATTGTTTCAGCATCAGACCGAGTGCCAGTCCACCAACAGTACCTACGACCGCAAATAAATTATCTAAACGCAACACATAATCACGCCCAGAGTACGAGTCCAACCATGAGCCATAGAGGATCAATCCGGTCAAACTCCAGAGTGTGATGATGCCAGCGGCCTGTTTCCAGGTAACGGTAACAATGCGCCCGTTCCACAAAACAAAGAAGGTTGTGCCCCAGCCAATTACGCCAAACACGCACAACCATAAGGCTAAGTTGTAGAGCAGCCACGTCCCGAATGCGATGATAAGCAGACTGGCGGCGGCGACTGACCAACCCGCCGCGATAATCGCCACGTGCTTCCATGTGCCGTGACGAAACGAATCCGTTTTGTGCTGAACCGACATTGACACCGTCCTTTCCCCTATTGGACGGCTCAGACGATAGTCGATGCCACGCCGCCCGCCAACGGCCTGAATGATCACTTTGCTGCACTCAAGTGCTTGACAATCGATCAGCGGCTACGGCCCGACGTGCAGTCCGTTTTCCATTTCCAGCACCGTCAGCACTGCCGAGTTATCCAGTTCGCCGTCGCCGTTTTCGATCATCTGTTGGAACATGGCTTGCGCGGCTTCACTGAGCGGCAGATCGAGTTCATAGGCGCGCGCCGTGTCCAGGATGATGTTCAAATCTTTAAGCTGCATATACGCCTTGAACCCCGGCGTTCGATTGCCCACTTTGAGCCGCTCCGGCTTGTTATCGAGCGTCCAGCATTGTGCCGCGCCGCCCTTGATGGCATCCACGACTTTGAACGGATCAACACCACCCTTTTGCGCCAGGATCATCAATTCACCCATCGCGGCCATCTGCGCGCCCACCATGATCTGATTGCAGGCTTTGGCGATCTGCCCCGCGCCGCTCCCGCCGACCAGTGTCCAGCTTTTGCCCATCGCTTTGAACAACGGTACAACCGCCTCGAAAGCGTCCGGTTCGCCGCCTACCATGATCACCAGTGTCCCGTTTTGCGCGCCGATCTGCCCACCACTCACCGCTGCATCCAGCGCCTTAACGCCGCGTTTCGCCAGTTCCGCCGCAATATGTCGTGCTGTTTCAGGCTTGATCGTGCTGTTATCGACATAGATCAAGCCGTCGTGTAGACCTTCGATGATCCCATTTTCGCCTAACACAACTTTTTCAACGTCCGGCGAGTCGGGCAGATTCGTAAACACAACATCGACCTGCTGCGCCACTTCTTGGGGAGAATTCGCGGCGGTTGCACCTTCACTCACCAATTGATCGACAATCGCCCGGCTGCGGTTATGCACAACTAGCGAATTGCCTGCTTTCATCAGGTTTCGAGCCATGGCCGCGCCCATCAAGCCCAGTCCAATATAGCCTATACGAGTCATTACACGCTCTCCTTATGTGGAGTACAATTAAGTCGGTGAATTGTAGCACGGGGACAAGGCGCAATGGGATTAGGGATCGACGATCTGCTGAAAGACAAGCGCGACGAAATTCTGAAAATCGCGGCGAAGCATGGAGCATCGAATGTGCGCGTGTTCGGATCGGTGGCACGCGGCGAAGCCAGACCAGATAGTGATGTGGATTTTCTGGTTGAAGGTTTAGAAAACAGTGCGTGGGGTGGCGGCGGTTTGGTTGCGGATTTACAAACCTTGCTTGGCCGCCGAGTCGAGATTGGAATGGATGATGAACTTCATCCTTTAATCCGTGAACATGTCCTTAAAGAGGCCAAATCGTTGTGAATGAGGAAGAAACTTCATCTCGTCTATATACGTGATTCCATTAACTACGTCAACGAATTTGTGGCATCAGGGCGGGATGTGCTTTTCACTTCGGAATTAGTTCGTTCGGCGGTGATGTTCAAACTCCAGACGTTAGCTGAGTCAACGCAAAAGCTGAGTGACGAACTGAAAACAACTCATCCTGAAATAGATTGGATTTCTATCGGTGGTTTTCGTAATCGAGTTGCTCATGGTTATATGAGTATCAGGCTAAATATCGTTTGGGACGTTATTCAAAACTATTTACCGGATTTGAAGATTGCCGTCGAAGCGATGATTGCTACACTTGACGAGTCGCCTACCGATTAGCCTTTGTTCCACGTCTCAATTGCCCAGCACAGTTCATCACGAGTGGGCGCATAGTTGCCGACTTTCCGCACCACCAACCCCGCCGCAAAATTTGCCAGTGCCGCTGCCTCTGGATAGCCAGCGCCCGCCGTCAGTGCCAGAGTCATCACGGCCAGCGATGTATCACCTGCGCCAACGGTATCGAACACATCTTCAACATGCGGCGCGCGTAAATGAGTCACCTGACCAGCTGCTTCAACCAGCGTCAGCCCATCACTGCCGCGCGTGATCAGCATCCCACCTCGCAAACCCAGCGCCGCGACGATCTCCGATCCAGCGGCGGCGAACGATTCATCGCTATCTAAGGCACGTTTCACATACTCACTGGCCTCATCAGCATTGCACTTGACCAGATCGAAGCCGCTATATTTGCCAAGCTGCCCCTGTGCATCCGCCGTGAGCAGCACACTGCACGCACGCCCGGTCACAAGCAGTGCGGCGACAACCGTTTCCGTCATCAGTCCGGTTAAGTAGTCGGACGCCATCACTGCGTCTTTTTCGGGGGTATGCTGCCCAATCTGTTGTGTGACCGATTCTTCCACATCGCCATTGATCGGACGCCGTTCGATGTGGTCAAGCCGGGCGACTTGCTGTGGAAACCGTAGCCCCATCTGTGCCATGATGCGCGTTTTGGTGGTGGTGGGGCGCGATTCATCAATCACCAGACCGCCCGGATCAATGCCGCGCCGCTGCAACGCCCGTTTGAGCATTTCCGCGAAGGGGTCAGCGCCGATCACGCCAACCTGTACCGGATGACTGCCCAATCGAGCGACGTTCGCCGCTGGATTGGCCGCTCCCCCTGGAATCAGTTCCCGATGGGTAAATTCCAGGACGGGGATCGGCGCTTCTCGGCTCATCCGTTCGGCGCGGCCATACAAATATTCATCCAGGATCACATCCCCCACAACCAGGATGTGACGCTTTGCCAGACCTTCCACGCGGCGGATCAGACTTTGGGTATCGAACGGCGGCGTATTGTTCAAGTCACGATCCCGCCCAGCGCGCACTCGGCCAGTGTCGTGTAGATCGCGCCGCTTGGCCGTAGATCACTGCGAATTAAGCTGACAGAGGACGCTGTCCAGGTGATCTCATCATCCGGTAGTTTGGGAAACATCGACTCACGCAGCATATCGAAGCGCGTGACGAAAGCCATCAACTGATTGCGGCGCGCGTTGGTACGGGCACGCGCCAACGTCAGGTGTGGGGTGTAGCGCCGCGCCTCAGTCGGGTAGCCAAGCGGCGCAATCGCCTTTTCGACGGCTTGCTGCAAACTGATCAACCGATCTGCTGGATCACTGGCTGCTTCGATCCAGACGATATTGGGCAGCGAACCGCGTGCCGTGAAGATACCAGAGCGCGTTACATCCAATTTAAGCGTCAGCGGTGGGATCGAATGCACGGCCACGTTAAGCGCCTGTCGCAGTTCAGTTTGCTGTTCGGTCTGGCTATCACCCAAAAATTTGAGCGTCAGGTGAACGCCGCTGATCTCGCTCCACCGGAAGCCACCTTCGGTATCAAGCTGTGCCAACCGATCCTGAAATCGGCTCAGCCAATCGAGGATCAGAGTAGGCGGTTCAATCGCAATAAACAATCGCTGTGTTTCAGGCATAAGTACTATACAATGGTACTCATTATCTCGGCAATCACTATATTGTCTCAGCCATTCTTGAGGGCGGCAAATGTCCAACGATCAGGCCAAACAACTTTTGGAGCAAGGCATCGCAGCAGCACGCGCTGGTCAGGCGGCACAGGCACGCCAACTGCTGCAGGAAGCCATCCGACGCGATCCACGCAATGAAGCCGCGTGGGTATGGATGAGTAGTGTTGCCAAAGATAACAACGAACGGCTTTTTTGCTTCAAGCAGATTTTAACGATTAATCCGAACAATGAACTGGCTCAAAAAGGTTACCGCACGCTGAGTGGGACAGGATCACTTGCCCCGGCATCCTCACCAAAATCTGCGCCACCTTCCTCAAAACCTGTACCTGCTATGCCACCGTCCACGATCCCCATCCCCGATGCGCGCAAGCTGAGCGAGTCGATGAGTGAGTTGGATGATCTGCTGGCTGCCTATCAACCACTGCCCATTGCTACGCTTCCGATTCAATGGGCGCGCAAACGCGGCGGGCGGGTAGGCGAAAGAGGCGTCGTGCTGCTGCGCGTCGCGGCAGTGGCCGCCGTGCTGTTATTGATCGGTTTGTTGGGCGGCGCAGTATACGTGGTTGCCAGCATTCGCGGCGGTCAGGCGATTGCCTTCTTTACGACGCCCACCTTCACACCCACCGCCACCAACACGCCGACGCCAACCGGTGGGTTCACCAATACACCATCCCCCATACCACGCATTGCCTATACCCCCACCAGCACGTTACCACCTCCGGCCACACCGGGCAGCGTCTTTAATCGGATCAACACGCCAGCCTATCCCGAAGGCGGCAGCGGCCCGGTCAAGACGGCACAGGCCTTTTATGCCATTGGTCAGTACGAAACGGCGATCCCGGCTTTTGCCACTGAGCGTAAAGGTCTCGAACTGAACAAAGGCGATGTGAAGTATGACGCCGCACTCTATATGGAAGTGCTTGCCCAGGTTGATGCTGGCAAACCTGATCAGGCTGAGACGCTTTTGCGCGATTATAAATCGGATACCGCTTTTTATCATGCCGCAATGGGTTATGTCGCACTGAGTCGCAAGAATTACGATACCGCGCTCAAGGAATCGTTAGCTGCCTTCAAAACCGATGTACGACTGCTCAATGCCGCGCTGACCGCCGCACAAGCCTATATCGATACGCGCGAATTTGGCAAGGCTTACGATCTGATGTCGCAAGCCCTGCGCGACAACCCGGCCAATACACTGCTGTTGGTCATGCGTGGCCGCGCCTCGTTGGGGCGTGATGATGCCGACGGCGCGATTGCTGACACAAATGAAGCCCTGCTGCTTGATCCGTTAGCCGAGAGTGCCTACGTGCTGAGAACACAGGCGCTTTTGGCACGCGCCGCCAAACAAACTGATCCCGAAGCCCGAACGGGTGCCTATGGAAGTGCGGTGCTGGCCGCTCAGGATTATTTGTTTTACTACCCCGGCGTTACGCGCGCCTGGACGCTGCTCGGTCTGGCACGGCAGGGCGAAGGGAACACCGACGCCGCTTTTGATGCGTTCACACAGGCCGTCGCCGCCGATCAGACCTCGGACGCGGCCATTGAAGCCTACCTATCACGCGGTGATCTGTATTTTTCGGAGCGACGCTACAAAGAAGCCTTTGATGATTTCGACAAAGTGGTAACACTGCCCAATGCACCGCTCAACGCCCATCAGAAGCGTTATACGGCGGCACTGGCCTTGCAAAACTATGTCGCTGCCCAGGACGATCTGACGGCACTCCGGCGCGGTATCCCCAATGATCCAACCCTGATCGCCCAACAAGTCGATCTGCAAGTACGCCAGGGCAAATATGAGGGCGTGATCGATCTGCTCAACGACTCGTTTATCGCTTCGCTGAGCAATGATGTGCGCGCCCTGGCACTGTTGGATCGGGCGATTGCGCGTTTTGACGCGGCCAAGTATGATGACGCGCTCAAGGATTTGAACGCATCCCTTGCACTGCGCGATAGTGGCAGCGGGCGCTATTATCGGGCACGTATTTTCGAGCAGCAAAAGCAATATCAGGCGGCGCTCACAGAATATCAATGGCTGGCCTATTGGAGCGATGTATACGATTATCCATTTGTAGCCAGCGTTGCGACCAAAGTGATCGAGATGGCGACGCTGCTGCCCACCAACACGCCAACACCCACCAACACGCCGACGCGCACGAATACGCCGCTGGCAACTGATACGCCAACACCTACCAACACGCGCACGCCGATACCTAGCCGAACACACACCAACACACCCGTACCCAGTAATACGCCGACAGTCAGCAATACCGCCGCGCCGAGCAACACACCAACACCCAGTCGCACGCTGCCACCGAGTAATACCGTCCCACCCAGCAACACGCCGACAGCCAGCCGAACACCCGTACCCAGCCGGACACCGATACCTAGCCGAACGCCAGTACCAACACGCACACCGACATCATAACGTGTTGCAGATTGAGAAAAATCGGTAAAAAATGATCAAAGCCGCACAAATTGCGCTATGATCACGTTGTCAATATAGGAAGCGCGCGCAAAGTCTGCACATTAACCAGTGTGTATGATGGGCGGCGACGTGAAGGAGAACTATATGTCTCAGTTATTCAAACGGCGAATTCATTTGACTCATATAAGTCGGATCGCACTCCTGATCATAGTGCTGATCTGTGCGTCGATCATGGCAAGCCCCACACTTGCGGCGGCGGCTGATCCGACTCCAACGGCAGTCACGGAAGCACTTTCGGCACAGGCCGCGCCTCTGTTTGCCAAGACAGCCAACGGCGGCAAGGTCAACGTTATTGTGCAGTTGAGTACGCCCTTCGATGCCACTAATACACAGGCAGCACAGGCGCAGCTACCGCTGATCCAGCAGACGCGCACCCGCCTTGCCCAACGGCTGGCAAGCAGTGGCGCACGAACCCTCTCAACCGACTGGGTGATCCCGTTTGCCGCCTTTGAAGTGAACGATGCCGGGCTGAAAGCATTAATCAATTCGCCCGAAGTCATCTATATTCAGGAAAATGTGATACGGCACACCCTTGATATTGCCAACGACAACTTGATCGGTGCGCCAACCGCCTGGTCACAAAACAAGACAGGCGGTGGTCAATATGTAGCCGTTCTGGACACCGGAGTACAGGCCAATCACCCATTCTTTGGCGGACGTGTCACCATCGAAGCCTGCTTTTCTGGTACATCAATCGGCTCTGTTTCACTCTGCCCGAATGGTTTGACCTCTCAAACTGGTGCTGGTGCCGCAGCGCCCTGTCCCAGTGGTTGTGAACACGGTACACACGTTGCGGGCATCGCGGCGGGTGATGGCCGTTCGCTGGCTATCGCCCAGGCGGGCGTGGCAATTGGTGCCAATATTTTCGCAGTGCAGGTCTTCAGCAATTTTTCCGGCAGCATCGGTGCTTCCGATACGGATATTCTCAACGGGATGAACTACGTTTATCTCATCCGGCATGGCAATCCATCAGTTTACATCGCCTCTGTAAACATGAGTCTGGGCGCAAGCGATTTTAATTCTGGTTACTGCGATGCTTCACTGCCCGCCTATAAGAATATGATTGACTTGCTGCGCTCAGTGAGTATCGCAACAGTCATCGCATCGGGAAATGATGGTTTCGCTAACGGCGTTAGTTCGCCAGCCTGTATTTCTTCGGCGATCAGCGTGGGCGCAGTTGATAACAGCGATAACGTGGCGGGATTCTCCAACAGCTACAACCTTTTGACACTGCTTGCGCCCGGTGTCAACGTCGTTTCATCGTTTCCGGGCAGCAGCTACGGTACTCTATCGGGAACGTCGATGGCGACTCCACAGGTGGCTGGTGCGATTGCCATCCTCAAGCAGCAAATGCCCGATGCAACGGTTTCGCAGCTCATTCACGCTTTGCAAAACTCCGGCAAGCCTGTGACCGATTCGAGTAATGGCATCACGACAGCCCGTATTCGCGTCGATAAGGGGTTGCCCGCTATCGTAACGCAGCGTACCAAACACATCGGTTTTTATGATCGGGAAAACTTCACGTTTTACCTGAGAAATACCAATTCAACGGGCAACGCCGATATTCAGGTGACGCGCGGCTATGCCAGCACCTTCCCGGTGGTTGGCGATTGGAATGCTGATGGTCTCGATAGTGTGGGCACCTATGACCAGACGAATGGCGTATTCGTCTTGTGGGACAGCAATGCTCAGGGCGCGGGCTACAGCCAAGCCTTTGTGTTTGGCAATCCGGGGGACAGGCCACTTGCGGGGCGCTGGGTAGATGGCACACCCGCTGATCCGATAGGTCGTCCGCACGATGGTGTTGGCGTTTTCCGCAACTCAAATGGGCTGATCTACCTAATCAGTGCTTGGCCGCAGCTACCCAGCACCAGCGTCTATGCCGATTACACAATCGTCCTGGGCAACCCTGGCTGGGTTGGCATTGCCGGGCACTGGTACGGCGCTTCACTGGATAC